>NZ_JBEXWP010000019.1:0-180418 GCF_040629895.1 Streptomyces sp. NPDC005866 | reverse complement strand
GCCCGGTGCGTGGAAACGCGCACGCCGGGTTCGGCGAGCGGCCCGCAGAAACGGACCGGTGGCAACACCGGCACCGCGCTGCGGGCCGACTCAACCATCCCGGGGCCCAGTTGAGAATCACCGACGCGGACGGCATGCGGATCACCTGCTTCGCAACCAACACCGCCGACCGTCCGATCGCCGAACTCGAGCTCCGTCACCGGCTGCGGGCCCGCGCGGAGGACCGGATCCGGGCCGCCCGGGCGACCGGCCTGCGGAACCTGCCCCTGCACGACACCGCGCAGAACAAGGTCTGGCTGGAGATCGTCCAGATCGCGCTCGATCTGCTGGCCTGGATGCCCATGTTCACCCTGACCGACCAGCCGAGCCTGCAGTCGCGCGGCCCGGCCCTGCGCAAGGGCAGAGCCAGCAACAAGGTGGCGGGTACGGACGTCGTCCCAGTCGTGCTCCGAGGCTGACTTCGGAAGCGGCGTCCCGGCACTGGCCCGTCAGCGGGTGCCACAGCAGAGTGCAGGACCGAAAACTCGTTGCCAGAGGATCAAGATCCGGGAATTCACGGGCCGTCGCCGATCCACACAACTCACAGGCCGCCGCTTCGGCCGGCCAGCGAGTCACCAGCCGCATACGAAGAACCTCCTCAGCAAGACCGCCTGGCACCGCGGCACCGTCTGTTCCTCACCGCCGAGGGCCAGATGCACCAGGCGGCGGTGTCTCGCACCGCCCCCTCCACGGCCCTTCTCCGCGGACATGATTCAAGCGGCACCGCCTCGGGAAAGCAGAAGAGACCGCGGCGCGAAGGCAGCGGGGCGGCAGGCCGCAGGGATCTCCCGACGCTTCGACAGCGCGACTTCAGGGGGACGAACAGGCACCTGCCGCGTGGCTGACGCTGTTCGACAGCGGGAGAGGGCGCGGACACCGCGATGCGGAAACCGCTCTCGGGGGAACTCCGGCTCAGCTCGGCATCTGGACGACGGTGGGGGAGACGTATGCACCAGCCTGACGGGTCGAACGGCTCTGTGATGAAGAAGAACCCGGACGACGAGAACGAGGTGCGCCCGGACGGGGACCACCAGGACACGCAGCCCAATCGGGTCACGCCGGTGGCCCGGTTCGAGCCCCACGTGGCGCTCGCGGTGGTCAGCACGCTGGCGTCCCTGGTTCAGCGAGGGCACGCCCTGGAGGCCGCGCGCCCCACACCCCCCGGCGAACTCCAGCGAGCGCAGCTCTTCGAGGAGGGGCACGTCTACCTGCTCGAGCCGCCGTTCGAGGGCTACTTCGCCGACCGGTACCTGATGGACTTCTACGATGTCCGCAGCCGCGACCTCTGCTCACGGATGCACATCCACACGGGCCTACGATTCGTGAGGATGATGACTGGCCCCCGGACGGCCATCCGCGTGTCGAGCTTCTCGCCCATGGCCGTCAGCCCGTCGATCGGGTGGACCGGGGGAGATCTGCACACCTTCGCGGACGACTGCCCCGGAACCGACGACGAACCGCCGCGGACCCGGTACAACGTCGTCGTCCCGGAGAATTCCTGGGTCGACATGCAGATACCGAGAGGCGTGTCCCACCAGTTCAACGCGGACGGCCCACACGCCGTCATCGACTCGGTGCACCCCGAGGAGTCCATCGAGACTCTCCGTGAAGCCATGTCGGGCTATCGGATGATGGCCCAAACGATCTTCCTCGCGGAGCAGCGGAGCGCCGGGGAGAAGTGCTTCCTGGACGGTCACGAGTGACCGTCCAGGAGATCTCCCCGGCCGTCCGGACCGCCCTCCAGTCACTGACACCGGGCGACCGTTGCCTCATGTCGATCCCATCGGGTGACGTTCTGGCCGAGGCCGTCAGAAGCGGCTGGGCGTCAGGCGCGGCTCTCGCCCTGATCAAACCTGAGGTCGGCGAAGCCGATCTGCTGGACATCGTCGACCGGTACGACCCGTCGCTGCTGATACGGGAGGACGGCGCGGGCGGAATCACGGCCGGGTTCAGGGCCGCCGTCACCTCGCACCCGAGGCCGGTGACGGACGGATCGGTCACCGTGTTCACCTCGGGCACCACCGCGCGGCCCAAGGGAGTCGTGCTGCCGCGGACCGCCGTGGTGGGCAACGCCCTCAAGACGGCCCGCATCCACGGCTTCGGCTCAGGGCGCCCCCACGGCACCTGCCTGGAGCTCTTTCACGTCAACGCGCTCGTCATGTCCCTCCTGGGGACACATCTCACCGGCGAAGCCCTCACCCTCGACTTCAGCGGAAGTCCGTCCGCCTACTTTTCCCGCCTCGAAGCCGCCGGCGCCCGCACCGCCTCCACAAATCCCCGGGTCCTGCGGCGGCTGGTCGACGAAGCACCGCCCTGGCCGAAGGCGCTGGAGTACCTGATCACCGCGGCCGGCCCGTGCGGAAGAAATCTGGCCACCGAGTTCTACGAGCTCTACGGGCCGCGGCTGCGCCAGGGGTACGGGATGTCGGAGGCCGTGAACTTCAGCTTCATGATGCCGTTCGTCCAGGACCGCCCACGCTTCGCGTCGCTGTACCTGGCGCAACGCCCGCCGGTTGGACACCCCGTGGAGGCCACCCGCTATGTGATCGACAGCGGAGAACTGCTCGTTCGCACCCCCGACCTGATGGACGGCTACCTACAGGACGAGTTCTCGGGGACCGTCGCCGGAGGCTGGCTGCGTACCGGTGACTTCGCCGAGGTGCGGGACGGCATGGTGGTCCTCCTCGGCAGGGTGAGCGAGGCGATCGACGTGCCGGGCGTGCCCCGCCCACCGGGACTGATCGAGGACCGGCTCGACCTGGCCGTCGGCGCGGGGGACTACGCGGCCGTCCGGATACCGGACCGCCCCGGCGTCGCGGTCTTCACCTCGCGTCCGCTGCCCACCGGCCTGCTTCCCACCGTCATGGGGAGACCGGGATTGCCGGTGTTCCTCGTGTGCGCCGACGAACTCATGCTGAGCGGCTCGGGCAAGGTGCAGCGATCGAGAATGTCCGGCAAGGCGGCGGAGATCCTGGACGCCGTCGAGCGCGCGATCGCAGTACCGGACGTAGTCACGCGCCGGGGACTCGTGCCGGAGGCGCTTCTCGGCCGGCGGGTCGACTCCCCGGACGGGCCGGCCGGCCGTCCCCTCGTCTGCCTCGGATGCGGGTGCCAGGTCCACTGGACGCCGTCCGTGACCACCATCGAGTACGCGGCGGGCTGTGCGGACCCCGCGCGGCACCTCCCAGAGACGGCGGCGGACACGGAGTGGCTAGTTCTACTCGCCAGGGGCGCGCGCGGTGAACCGGCGGACCGTCTGCCCTTCCGCCTGGGGAGCGAGGAAGGCGGCGGCCGCCGGGTGTACCGGTACGCGCGGACCGCCTCAGGATGGTCCGCGGTCGCTTCGAGGCGGTTGAGGTGAGTCCGCGCGCGTACGCGTTGATCGTCGACAGATCCCGTGCCAAGTCGTGGCGGCAGGACGACGGATCGTCGTTCCTCTCCCGCCACGGCATCGCAACGGTCGTGGTGTCGGATCGCCGGGGCGCCCACTACGAGGGGCTCCCGTCCGACACCCGCGTGCACCTCGTCGAGTCGCTCGACCACAGCTCGATCCGGCGCGTGGCCGAGAAGTACGCGCCCGATCTCATCGGCTTGAGCACCTGCTCCGAACTGTTCGTCGAGGATGTCGCCTCCGTGCGCGCCGTCCTGGGCATCCCCGGCCCGCAACCGGGTTACACGGCCCGGCTGCGCGACAAGTGGCTGATGAAAGAGACGGCGGCACGGGCGGGCATCCCAACCGCGTGGGGGGTGCTCGCGGTCGACGCCGCGAGCGCGCTGACGTCTCGCCCGGACGCCGCACGGCTGTTCCTGAAACCCCGGAACCTCTCGGGGTCCCGGGGAGCGCGGGAGCTCCGGGGCACCGACGCCGCGACGGCCGCGCTGGACGGCATCTCCCGGCACCTGGAGGACTTCGTCGTCGAGGAGTTCATCGACGGAGACCTCCATCACATCGACGGGTTCGTGTCGGGCGGCGAGCTCGCCTTCACTCTCTCGCGCTACGAGCGGCCGACCCACCGCGCGGGCGGGACCGTTCCGCTGTCGTCCCACACAGTCGACGACCCGGTCCTGTCGGGACGGGCCGCGACGTTCATCCGGCGTGTTCTGGCGGCCTGGGGCGTGTCGCAGGACGTCTTCCACTGCGAGGCGTTCCTCGTGGACGGAGCGTTCGTCTTCTGCGAGATGGCCGGCCGACCCGGCGGCGCCGGCGTGTCCGGGGTATTCGACCTGCTGCGGGGCAGGGATCTGCGCTTCACAAAGACTGCGCTGGATCTCGGACTGCCCGCCGAGGCGGCGCCCAGCCGGCTCCGACTCCGGTCCCGGGCGGGCGGCTGGACCGTCTTCTACGCCCCCCAGCCCGGGCAGCCGGGCGCCGCGACCACCGACAGCGGGGGGCTTTCCGGGCACGTCTGGTCGGACGTACGTCACACGGCCGAACCCGCCGTCGCCGGCTACGCGGGGGTCGGCCTCGCCACCTACGTCTTCGAAGGACGCACGACCGCCGAGGTGCGTCGGCAGATCGCACGCTACGAGTCGGAGTGGCCCGTCGCCCCGGCCGCGGGACCAGAGGCCCGATGAGAGGGGCGAACGGGCACGCGGGGGACGGCTACGGCTGGCTGCTCGACGAGGTCGCGGTCATCGCCGCGGCGCACCGTGAGGAGAGCGAACTGGGAGCGGCGGCGTTCGTCACCCACGCCGTGCTCTCCCCCCTTCCCCGCAGTGCGCGAGCGGCGGCGCGCCTGCGGCGCTGGAGCGACGGTTGCGCGCCGGAACCGGCGAGCGTCTTCCGCAAGTCCCTCGGCGACATCGAGGGGGCCGCCTCGTTCGGAAGACGCCTGGTCCTCCACGAAGGCTTCCGCGTGGACCCCGCGCAGGAGGCCGCTGAGGATCTCGAACGTCTCCGGGGCGCCCTGGGGCCGCGACTGCGCGCCAACTCGCGTGACCTGTGGCTGCGTTGGGGCGCGAAGACCACCTTTCGGCAGCGCTGCGCGGAGTTGCTGGGCTCGGCGGCCCTGCCACCGGGCTCGGCCTACACGGTCGACTCCGCCGTCGGCCTCGCCTCATTCGCCGAGCGCATAGGCACCTGCGCTCAGCCACGCGTCGTGAAGTTCCCGGGCACCGGGGGCACCGGCAACGTCGTCCTCCGGGGCGGCGAGGAGTTCCGTCCCGCTCTGCTCGACCGCTGCGCCGACGGGCCAGACGGGACCTTGCCGGATGGTCCGGTGGACGTGGTCGTCGAGACCTGGCTGCCGTGGCGGGTGAGCGTCTCGGTCTCGTACCTCATCGTCCCCGAAGTCGGCTGCGTGTTCCTCGCCGCGTGCGAGCAGGTCGTCGACTGGTCGCGGGCCACGTTCGTCGGCTCCAGCAGCAGCGTCCGGCTGTCCGCCGCCGATCTGGACGCGGTCAGGTCCTATGTCAAACCGCTGTTCGCGGTCATGGCCGAGGACGGTTACGTCGGCGTGGCTGCGGTGGATCTGATCATCGGCACCGGCTGGACCGGGAGCGGCCTGGAACTGCCGTCGGGCTCGCGGGTCTGCTGCGTGGAGTGCAATCCGCGGATGAACCGGCACAATCGCGTGGGACTGCTGGTCGAGCGCCTGGCCCGCACCTGGGGTGTCCCCGCGACCCGGCTGTCGTGGCGTCTGACGGACCGCCCCGGAGTGGCGCCGTCGGACGACGGGCCCCCGGAGCCCGCGCGCCCGCCCGACCGTCCGCCGCGGCCAGGCGAGACCACGACGATCGATCTGGTCGACACGACCCGGACCATGCGCCTGACGGTCAGGCTGGGCGACAGGGAGGGAAGCCACCGTGCAGAGTAGGCGTCGACTCGCCCTGTTCCTCTTCGTGGTCCCGACCGGGCACCACGAAGCGTCCTGGCGCCTGCCGCACAGCCCCGCAGAGCGGATGTACGACGTCGACTACTACATCGGCCTGGCGCGGACCGCCGAACTGGCCGGGATCGACGCCGTCTTCTTCGCCGACGCGCCCGCCCTGCGCACCCGCGTCGAGCACAACACCGGCGGCAGCGTCCTCGAACCCTTCACGCTGCTCGCGGCGTTGGCGTCCGCCACGACCACCCTAGGACTGATCGGCACCGCGTCCACCACGTACGCCGAGCCGTACAACGTGGCCCGCCTGGTCTCCTCGCTCGATCACCTGTCGCGGGGACGCGCCGGCTGGAACGTCGTCACCACGTCGTTCGCGGGCGCGGCAGCCAACTTCGGCGCGGGCGCGCACCCCGACCGCCTGACGCGCTACGCGCGCGCCGAGGAGTTCATCCAGGTGGTCAAGGGACTGTGGGACTCATGGGCCCCGCACGCCATACGGTGCGACCGCGCCGCCGGCGTCTACGCGGACCGGTCGCTCATTCGGCCCATCGACCACGACGGCGAGGAGTTCCACGTCGCCGGGCCCTTCCAGTCCGCTAGGACCCCGCAGGGCCACCCCCTCATCGTCCAGGCTGGGGCCTCGGAACCGGGACGCGCCTTCGCGGCACGACACGCGGACGTGGTCTTCTCCGTGCAGCGGGACAGGGATCGCGCGACGCGCTTCCGTGCCGGACTTCGCGCCGCGGCCGGCGCCGCGGGCCGCCACCCCGACGCCCTGCTCTCCCTTCCCGGCCTCAGCGTCCACGTCGCCTCGACCGCGGCCGAGGCCCGCAGCAAGCAGCAGGAACTCGATGAGCTGGTGATTCCCGAACACGGCATCAGTCAGATCAGGGCCGTCACCGGTGTCGACCTGTCCGGCTTCGGCCTGGATGAGGTCATCGACCACGCCACACTCCGGGAACGGCACGGCCCCAGCGCGATGACGCGGGCGGACGAGATCCTCGCGATGGTCGAGGAAGGACCCTGCACGGTGCGCGGCCTGGTCAGGCGTGTCGCCGGGGCCCGGACCCACCGGGTCGTCGTGGGGCCGCCCGAGGCCGTAGCGGACACCATGGAGACCTGGTTCCGCTCGGGCGCGTGCGACGGCTTCAACCTGCTGCCACCCGCGCTGCCCGGCGGCCTCCACGACTTCGTCGAGTTCGTCATGCCCGAGCTGGCCCGGCGCGGGATCTGGCACCAGTCCCAGGGCATGCTGCGGGAGCGTCTGGAGCTGCCGGCGGTCAGCTGAGGACGGCCGGCGCAACGACGACGTCCCTGGCGTAAACGCCCGGACTGCCGAGCCGCCGCCGCAGTGCGGCACCCGAGGCACCGTCGTGGACGCGGACCAGAGCCGCCTGGTCCACGTCGAAATACCAGACGTGGAAGTGATCGAGCAGCCAGTCGTACTCCTCGGCGGTCAGACGGACGGCCTCGACCATGACCTTGGCGTGCCGCAGGGTGCGCAGGCGCGCGAGCCCGTCGCGCAGCACCCGCGGCTCCAGCCCCTCGATGTCGAGCTTCATGGCCACCCGCATCCCCGGCAGCACACCGAGCAGGTCCAACACCTCATCCAGGCGTACCGTTTTGACGGTCGTCGTCGTCCACGCGTGGGGCCGGTCCGCCACCCACTCCTGGCACAGCGTCGAGTTGCCCCACCAGGTCAGGTCGTCGTGGAAGACCGCCTCGCCGCTCAGGTCGCTCACGGCCACCTGCTGGAGGCGGGTGCCGGGCAGGGATTCGGCGAGCGTGCGGCGAAGGTACGGAACCAACCGTTCGTTGGGCTCCACGGCCACGACCTTCGCGCCGGGCGGCAACTCGGCCGCGAGCAGCATCTCCCCGTAGTTGGCCCCCACGTCGACGACCGCGTCCCACCTGTCGTCGGCCACGACGGCCCGCCACAACGCACCCGCGACCGGATGCAGTACGCCGCCCGCCCGAGCGATCGCCGCTCCTCTCGCGTCCTGTGCGTCGATGTACATGCGCTTGCCGTTGATGACGACGTGATCAGCCGGTCCTGGCAGCCGGTTCACAGGTGGTCACTCCCGTTCGAGCAGGTCGAGTGCATTGGCGCAGAACACCTTCTGAACCGAGGTGTCGATCGAACTCGCCCGGTGATGCTGTCGATCGATGGCGGCGAACACCGCTGCAAGCGACTGAAAGTGCACGGCAGGCGCACCGGCGGCGAGATATCCGTAGCGCTGCCGGACCCAGGGCTTCTCCCAGTGATAGCGGTGCGCGGGTACGGCGATGTCGCCATGCTGTTTCGTCCGGACCATTCGGTACCTCAGCAGATTGAACGGTTCATCCGAACCGAACAGCACACGGTTGATCCCGAGAATTCGCAGGGCCGCGGAGAGCACCGGCACCGATGTGACCATGGCGGTGTCGACGACGGCATTCGGCCAACGGCTCAGACTCCGTAGAGCGGCGACATACGGGCGGTCCGCGTGGGTGTTTCTTCCGGCATGGGCGAGGATCACCCGCAGAGAAGGATGCGCCCGCATGATGTCTACGACTTCCTCGACGCAGTGGGACAGCGGACGGGGCACATGGAGAATAAGGGGAAGACGCAAGTGCTCGCAGAGCGTGAGCACCTCATGGGGAAAGAATTCCAAGATCCTCTGATACGGAGGCTCCCGGTAGTGGGGATATGACTTCACGGCCCGATACACACCCGACCGGAGCTGCCCGAGCGAGTAGTCCAGGTCGTCCGGCAGGACACACAGCGCCGGAAGACGATGGCTGTCCGCGTGGCCGCGAACGTAGTCGTTCGCCGCCCGGTGGTCGAAGCCGTGCTGCGGTTGCGGCATCCAGATCCGCGTCACCTCTCGATCGCCGTAGAGGTGTTCCAGAACCCCCGCGTCATCCTGGAGATCCCACCGGGGGAAGGACGAACGCCGCTGGCTCCAGCCGACATCGGAGAACCCCCGGAACGTGCCCGGACCGGCCAGATGCGCGTGCACATCGACCACCCACGGCGGGAGCCTCCGAAGGAGGACCTCACGTAACTCCCTCTCCCCAGAACTCAGTTCGCACCGCGCCCACGCGGTATAGCGCTCAGTGTCCGATTCGGTCGGCCTCACCACGGCAGCCCCCCTTCCAACGAACCCGCTCAGGCCCAGCGGACTCATCCCCCACGGCGACGGCCCTCACTCCTGCGCGGCTTCGTCCCGGTCGATCACCTCGGTCTCGTCGCCCGCCTCGGCCGCCCCCTCGACCGCCGCACTCAGGGCGGTGAGGCTGGTGGACGGGGTGCCCAGCGACCCCCATGCCGAGGACGAGCGGGGGGCGAGCCATCCTGTCAACTCCTTCAGAGCATCTCCAGGGGTGTGGGCCCGCTGGGCGGCGGGAACGCCTCGTCGAGGGCTTCGAGCGCCTCGGTGGGAAGGTGGAGGTCCGCCGCGCCGCGGTTCTCCCGAACGTGGTCGGGTGATCCGGAACGCGGGATCGCGGCCACCCCCTGTTCCAGCACCCAGGCGAGTGCCACCTGGGCCGGCGTGGCTCCGAGGGCCCGGGCCACGGCACCCAGAGCCTCGACCTTCAGCAGCCGCCCCTGCTCGATCGGGGAGTAGGCCATGACCGTCACCCCGGCCGCGCGGCACCAGGGAAGCAGATGCCACTCGATGCCGCGCCGGGAGAGGTTGTACAGCACCTGGTCGACTGCCAGGGCGTCGCCGCCGGGGAGGGTGGTCAGCTCGACCATGTCGGCGACGTCCAGATTGCTCACGCCCCAGTAACGAATCTTCTCCGCCTCCATCAGGTCGGTGAATCCCGCAAGGGTCTCCTGGAGTGGCCACCGTCCCCGCCAGTGCAGCAGGTAGAGGTCCAGCCGTTCCGCTCGGAGCCGCCGCAGGCTGCCCTCGCAGGCGGCGACGGTGCCTTTCCGGTCGGCGTGGCCGGGCAGCACCTTGCTGACGAGGAACACCTCCTCCCGGCGTCCCCGGAGGGCCTCCCCGACGAGTTCCTCGGCTGCGCCGTCGCCGTACATCTCCGCCGTGTCGATGACGGTCATGCCCAGGTCCACGCCCAGCCGCAGCGCGGCGATCTCCTGTTCCCGCCGGGCCGGGTCCTCGCCCAGGTACCAGGTGCCCTGTCCGAGTGCCGCGATCTCCTCACCGGAGGGGAGCGCGATCGTTCTGGCCGATTCCGCAGACATCTCGTGCCTCCCGTCTGCCGCGGATCCGTGTCACGCGCACCCGCACCGAGTGCCCGGGTCCGTGCCTCCCAGACAACCGGTGTCGCATGCGCCGCAGGGACGTCAGGAGGGGCGAGCGGACTGCGCCGGGAGCGCGCCGGGGTCGGGTGCGCGGTCGCGCAGCGCGACGGCGACCGACACAACGGCGCCGCAGGAGAGGACCGCCGCGAAGCCGATCATCGCGGTCTGCACGGCGAAGTGCCGCAGGGCGATGCTGAACAGGACGGAGGGCAGGCCCATTCCGAGGTACGCGACGACGAAGAACACGGCGAGGACGCCCGCGCGTGAGGCGGGCTCGGCCACTGAACCGGCACGTTCGACGCCTCCCTTGAACAGCAGCCCGGAGCCGGCTCCCGACAGGGACACGGCGACCAGGTAGAGCCAGAGCGCCGGGTGGTACAGGGCGACGGCGCACAGGACCAGGCCGACCGGGAAGACCACTGCCCCCACGGTCAGGACCCGGGGCAGTGGGAGGCGTCCCAGCACCAGCTGGGCGGCCGCCGCGGAACCGAACATGAGGAAGGCCGCCAGGCCGACCACTAGGTGCGAGTCGGTGTGCAGGGTGCCGTGGAGCACGGTCGCCCCGAGGGAGGAGATCAGGCCGAGGATCGCGAAGGCGAAGGCGCCCAGCGCGCCGGCCGCGCCGAACGTCCGCCGGCCGCCGGGGCGCAGGACGAACCTGCTGGGCGGTTCGGCCGCGGGCAGCTCCAGGTCCACGGTCTCCGGGCTGCACAGCACCAGCGCCAGGCACACTGCCATGGCGAGCGTGAAGATCGCCTGGGTGGTGATCAGGGGCGAGGGAAGCCACTCGGCGGCGGCTCCGGCGACCAGGGGCCCGGACGCCAGGCCGCCGAGGTTCGCGGCGGTCGCCACGATGCCGGGCAGCACCGAACCCGACCGTTCCGGACGGGCCTCGTGGTAGAGGTCGTGCAGGTACGTCGTCGCGGTCGAGGCCATCAGCCCCAGTCCGACACCGTTCAGGACCCTGCCCGCGATCAGCCCCGGCAGGTCCTGCCACACGATGAGCACGACCGACGCGACGATGCCGACCAGCAGCGCCGGGACGATGACGCGCCGCCGGCCGAGCCGGTCCGACAGGTGTCCCAGTCCGAGGAAGGCGGCCGCTGCGCCCACGACCATCGAGGCGTACGCCACCGTGACGGTGGTCGCGCCGAATTGGTCCCTGACCTCGTACAGCGGCCACAGCGGGGTCGGCGCGGTGCCGAAGGCCATCAGCACGGTGAAGGCCACCGCCACGAACCAGAAGCCGGTGGCGTGCGAGGCACGGCGCCGGGCGGGGGCGCGGGGTGGCGTAACGGCGGGAGCGGGTGCTGGCATCCGGTGGGTCGGGTCGCATGGAGCTTCGGCTACGGGATGGCTCAGCGGCGTCGGAACGGCAGGCAGGGGTACCCCTCCTCGGACGGAAGTGGATGGTGCTTCCCATCCTCCTCACCAGTGCGGATCAGTGCCAACGAATGTTTTTGCTGGGCTCGAGCAATTCGAGTGATACTTCTCGGGTGGAGCTACGTCAGCTGGAGCACTTCATCGCCGTCGCCGAGGAGCTGAGTTTCACGCGTGCCGCCCATCGGCTGCACGTGGTGCAGTCCGGGGTGTCCGCCGCGATCCGCTCGCTGGAGCGCGAGCTCGGCTGCGCGCTGTTCGAGCGCACGTCGCAGCAGGTCCGGCTGACCGGGGCAGGCGCGGCGCTGCTGCCGGAGGCGCGGGCCACCCTGCACGCCGCCCAGGTGGCCCAGGACGCCGTGCGTGCCGCACAGGACACGCTGCGCGGCACGGTGAACGTGGGAGCCATGGCCTCGGTCGAGGTGGTGGACCTGCCTGCGCTCCTCGGGCAGCTCCACGCGCGGCATCCGGCGATCGACGTCCGGCTGCGCCTGGCGACGACCGGCTCGGCGGGACTGGCGCACGCGCTGCTCAGCGGGGACCTGGACGTGGCCTTCCTGTCGCTGCCCGAGCACAAGCCCGCCGGGATCGACGCACGGGAGCTGGCCACCGTGCCGCTCGTCCTGGTGGTGAGCGCCGCCCATCCGCTCGCGCAGCGGGGGGAGGTGGCACTTGCGGACCTCGCGGGGGAGCCCTTCGTGGACTTCCCGCCGGGCTACGGCAACCGCGAGGTGGTCGACCGGGCGTTCGCGGCGGCGGGCGTGGTACGCCGGGTGGCACTGGAAGTGCCCGACATCGACATGGGGGCGGCACTGGTCCGGCACGGTCTGGGCATCGCCTTCCTCCCCGCGTTCGCCGTTGCCCGCACCCCCGGCCTGCACGTTCTCGACGTCCACGGCACCGTGCTCCGCTGGAGCATGCATCTCGGCACGTCCTCGACCCGGCGGCCCAGCTCGGCCCTGCGGGCGCTGCTGGACCTGGTCGACCTCCACGTCATCGCCCTGTGACGCCCGCGCCGCGTGCCGGGGGCCCGCTGACCCGTCGGTGGTGTCCGGCCCGCCGCGTCCGTCTTGCTCCGGCCGCTCGGACATCTGCCCGCAGCATCCGCTGACGCTCGCGCTGCCGTCCTCCATAGACGGCGTCGGACACCTTCTCGTGCCCTTCGAGGCTGGTGCCGAAGGCCCCGCCGATCACCGCCATCGCCGCTCGTCAAGGGTCCCCGAGAAGGCCGAGCCACGGCAGAGACGTCAGCAGGTGTGAGCAGGTCCGGACGTGGAAACCCGAGGTGCCCGACCCCAGGGAGGCGCCATGGACGCCAATGTCACTGCCCAGGGAAGCCCCATCGCCACGGTCAATCCGTTCACCGGTGAAAGGGTCCGGGAGTTCCCGGCGCTGAGCGCGGAGGACGTGGGGCGCGCGATCGACGCGGCGCACCGTAGCTTTCCGGACTGGCGCGCCCGGTCGACGGCCGACCGTGGGGCCGTCGTCCATCGGGCCGGCCGGCTCATGAGGGAGCGCAAGGAAGAACTGGCGCGGCTGCTGACCCTGGAGGTCGGCAAGCTGATCAACTCGAGCCGGGCAGAGGTCGACCTCGCCTCCGACATCCTCACCTACTACGGCGAGCACGGCCCCGAGCTGCTCGAAGAGCGACCGCTGCCGGTGCCCAAGGGCACGGCCGTGCTGGTGAACGAGCCCCTCGGCGTCCTCCTCGGTGTGATGCCCTGGAACTTCCCGCTGTACCAGGTGGTCCGATTCGCGGGTCCGAACCTCGTCCTCGGCAACACGATCCTGCTCAAGCACGCGAGCAGTTGCCCCCAGTCCGCACTGGCACTCGAGCAGCTGTTCACGGACGCGGGTGTGCCGACCGGGGTCTACACCAATCTCTTCGTGCGGGGCAGGGACGTCGGTAAGATCATCGATGACTCTCGTGTGCAGGGAGCGTCACTGACCGGAAGCGAGCGGGCGGGCGTGAGCGTGGGCGAGATCGCCGGCCGCAATGTCAAGAAGTCCGTCCTCGAGCTGGGTGGCAGTGATCCCTTCATCGTGCTGGACGGTCACAATCTCGAGCGCACCGTGTACGCGGCGTTCCTCGGCAGGATGGGCAATACCGGGCAGTGCTGCGTGGCGGCCAAGCGCTTCATCGCCCTCGCCGATGTCTACGATGCCTTCCTCACCGGGTTTCGTGACCGGATGAGCGAGGTGCAACCGGGAGATCCGGCCGACCCCGCCACCACGCTCGGCCCGATGTCCTCCGAGACTGCGGCCGAACTCCTGATGGAGCAGGTCCGTGACGCGGTGGACAAGGGAGCGACGGTGGTGCTGGGCGGCGGGCGGCCCGACCTGCCGGGCGCATTCGTCGAGCCGACCGTCCTCACCGACGTCACACCGGACATGCGGGCCTACCGGGAAGAGCTCTTCGGCCCCGTCGCCACGGTCTACCGGGTCGCCGACGAGGACGAGGCCGTCGCGTTGGCCAACACCTCCCCCTATGGCCTGGGAGGCGCGGTCTTCGCCGCCGACCCGGAACGTGCTCGCGGGGTCGCGGACCGGCTGGACGCGGGCATGGTGTGGATCAACCACCCGACCGCGTCCCGACCGGAGCTGCCCTTCGGCGGCATCAAGCGTTCCGGCTACGGGCGTGAACTCGGCGACGTGGGCATCGTGGAATTCGCGAACCGCAAGCTCGTGCGCTACGTGGACGCCGACGCCCCGATCGAAGAGGTGCTGGGCTGACCTCCGCGCCGGTCGACCGCGCGCGGCGGATACCGACCGTCAGAGGCTGAAGCGCTCCTTGCCGACGAAGGGACAGCTCGATCTCGAACAGCACCGAGGGCGCACGGCCGCCCGCGTCATGTAACGAATCCTCGATAACCGCCACGAACGAGCAGGGCGGGCGGAGCAGAGGTCCGTGTCATCTCGGTGACTCCACCGCTTGGCTGTATCGCCGCGGCGCCTGCGAGCGTCAGCGTGGGCCCGGATAGCGCCACCTACAAGATGTTCAAAATGAGGCGCGCAGGTTCAATCAGTGAGCCTTTTGTAAGCACTGGCCACCGTCGGGCGAGTGGTGTCGAGAATCCTCCGGAAATCGGCTTGCCAGGTTTATTACGCGAACCATCTGAGATACTCTGTAGAATTATGGTGGATGCTAGCCGAGGCAGATCCGTTTCCGCCGACGTCGGCCGTCATCAGGCAGCGGCGTCGCCATGATCTGGGAAATACTGGTCCTGGGTTTCGTACTCAGTCTCGACAATTTCCGAGTATCGATCGCGCTCGGTACGGTCCCATTCGGTTTGAAGCGCGCGGTGCAGGTCGCGCTGACCTTCGGGCTGTGGGACGCGATTATGCCCCTGGTCGGGCTGTTGATCGGTCACCAGATCGGGGAGTCCGTCGGAGCCGTCGCCGATGTAGTGGGCGCGGCCGCGCTCGGCGGGTACGGTCTCTACCTCGTCATCTCGTCCCTCCGGAACCCCGAGCCGGACGAGTTGGACCACCCGTGGGCATTGTTCGGCATCCCGTTGACGCTGAGCCTGGACAACTTGTTCGCCGGGGCGAGCCTGGGGGTTCTTGGGCTCTCGCCGTGGTTCTCGGCCGCCGCGTTCGGCGTCATGACGGCGATGTTGTCGCTGGTCGGGCTGCAGCTCGGGCGGGCCGCGGCACGCCTCATCCGGATCCGCTCGGACCTGCTGAGCGGGGTCACCTTGATCATCGCCGCTGCGGCGCTGCCGTTGTGGTTCGGCCACTGACCCGCTCCACCGGCCTGCAGGCCGGTGGAGCAGCGGAAGATCGCTGACGTGCGAGTCAGCGTTGGCGGCCTCGACCGCCCGGGCCACCAGGTCGTGGTCGGGCGGCAGGTGGCAGACCGGGCCGGTGCGGGCGGGGGATCAGCGGAGGATCGTCGGCCCGTGAATCGGCGTTGGCGGCCTCGACCGCCCGGGCGACCAGGCCGTGGTCGGGCGACAGGTAGCAGACCGGGTCGGTGCGGGCGGCGTCGCCGGTGAGCAGGAACGCCTGACAGCGGCACCCGCCGAAGTCCACCTCTCGCCGGGGGCAGCTCCGGCAGGGTTCCGGCATCCAGTCGGTCCCACGGAACGCGGTCATCACCGGGGCCTCGGCCCAGATCCGCTCCAGCGGGTCCTCCCGTACGCTGGCCCGCGGCAACGGCAGGGACTGGGCGGCGGGGCAGGGCAGGACGTCGCCGTTCGGTGTCACGGTCAGCTGCCGGGAGGCCCAGCCGCCCATGCAGGGCTTCGGGTAGCGGCTGTAGTAGTCGGGGATGACGTAGATGACGTCCATGCGGTCCCGCAACCGCTCGCGGGCGGCCCGCACCACGACCTCGGCCGCCTCGAGCTGGGCCCGGCTCGGCAGCAGAGCGTCACGGTTGCGCCAGGCCCAGCCGTAGTACTGGGTGTTGGCCAGCTCCACCCGGTCGGCGCCCACCTCCTCGGCCAGCCCCAGCACTTCGGCGACGCGGTCGATGTTGTGCCGGTGCAGCACCACGTTCATGGTGAGCGGCCATCCCAGTTCCTTGACCACGCCCATCGCTTCGATCTTGCGTTGGAAGGACGGCGTCCCGGCGATCCGGTCGGACACGGTCGGCTCGTCGGCCTGGATGCTGATCTGTACGTGGTCCAGGCCGGCGGCCCGCAGCTCCTCGGCCCTCGGACGCGAGAGCCCGAGGGCGCTGGTCACCAGGTTGGTGTAGAGGCCCAGGTCGTGGGCGTCCGCCACGATCTCCCCCAGGTCGCGCCGCAGCAGCGGTTCCCCGCCGGACAGGTGGCACTGCAGAACCCCCAGGTCGCCGGCCTCGGCCAGCACCCGCCGCCACTCGTCGGTGGTGAGCTCGTCCTGGTAGCCGGCCATGTTCAGCGGGTTGGAGCAGTACGGGCAGGCAAGCGGGCAGCGGTAGGTGAGCTCGGCGAGCAACCCGAACGGGCTATCCATCGGTGAGCTCCATCCAGCGCCGGGAGAGGAGCCGGGTCAGGAACTGTCGCACCTCGTCCTCGGGGACGTTTCGGTAGCGCGCGCCCAGCTCGGTCACGATCTCGGCCACGGTGTGCCGCCCGTCGCACAACTCGAGGATGGCCGCGCCGCTGCCGTTCAGAACCACCACCGTCTCGGGGTGCAGCAAAATCTGACGCTGTCTGGTCCGGCAGAAGGTCAGCCGGACGTGGCGCGCCAACCGGGGCCGGTCCGAGCCGGACACCCCGACGCCGGGTCGGATCCTGGTACTGGTCCGGGTCGTTCCGGTGTGGGTCGGGTCCATGGTGGTCACTCCGGGTAGGCCTGGTCGATGGCGTCCATCAGGCTCCACAGGACGTCGCACTTGAACGACAGCGCGTCGACGGCGCGCGCCTGGGACTCGGCGGAGAGGCAGTGCGCGGTGACCACCTCGAGGGCATGCTCGCAGTCTCGGGGGGCTTGCTCCAGGCGGGCGCGGAAGTAGGCAAGGCCCTCGGGGTCGATCCACGGGTACCACCGCTCGAACGCGGCCAGCCGCGCCGCCATCAGGTCGGGCGCGAACAGCTCGGTGAGCGAGGACGCCACCGCCTCCACCCACGGGCGGGTCACGGCGAAGTTCACGTAGGCGTCGACGGCGAACCGCACCCCGGGTACCAGGTGCCGGTGGTCCCGGACCTCCTCGCGGGTCAGCCCGGCGGCCTCGCCGAGGCGCAGCCACGCCTCGATGCCGCCCTCGCCGACGGCGGTGCCGTCGTGGTCGACGATCCGTCGGATCCAGCGGCGGCGGACGCCGAGGTCGGGGCAGTTGGAGAGGATCGCGGCGTCCTTGCGGGGGATGTTCTCCTGGTAGTAGAACCGGTTGGCCACCCAGCCTCGGATCTGCCGGCGGCTCAGCCGGCCGGCATTCATCCGGACGTGGAACGGGTGCTGATCGTGGTACCGCCGCGAGTGGGCCCGCAACGTCTCGACGAAGCCGTCGGCACCGGTTCTCGTGGTTGTTGTCGTCACGGCTCTACACCTGGACCTCGAGGCCGTCCATGGCCACTTCGATGCCGCTTTCCTCCAAGGTACGCCGCTCGGGCGCGTCTTCCAGGAGGATCGGGTTGGTGTTGTTCATGTGCACGAAGATCGTCCGCTCGACGCCCAGCGACGGGAGCTGCGCCAGGCTGCCGTCCGGGCCGTCGATGGGCAGGTGGCCCATCTCCCGGGAGGTCTTGCCGGCCAGGCCGAGCCGTACGAGTTCGTCGTCGCGCCAGCAGGTCCCGTCGATCAACAGGCATTCGCAGTCCTCGATCTCCACGCGCAGCGCCGGCGTCAGCGATTGCACTCCGGGCAGGTACACCAGCGTCCCCCCGCTGCGTTCATCGGTCAGCCGGTAGCCCACGACGCGGCCATGGTCCATCCCGGCTCCGAACCGAGCGCGCTTGGTGGTGGGCACGTCGAACGCCCGGCAGGACAGCCCGTCCGCGAGGGCGAGGTCGGCGCCCGGGATCACTGCCCGCCACTCGACCGGGCAGTAGCGCTCGAGCGTGCGCAGAATCCCCGAGCCGACACACAGGGTCTTACGCACCGCCGGTGTGGCGTACAGCCGCAGGACGCGGGCCTCGCGCAACAGAAGCAGGCCCAGCGTGTGGTCCAGCTCGGCGTCGGTGAGCAGCACCGCCTCCAGCGGCGTCGTCCGGTCGTCGTGCGGGTGCAGGCCGGGGAAGGCCTCGATCTGGGTGCGGACGTCGGGCGAGGCGTTGATGAGGAACCACCGGCGGCGGTCGGCGCTGACCGCGACTGACGACTGGGTGCGTGCGAAGCCGGCCCGGGAGCGGACCGCGGAGCACACCGGGCAGCCGCAGTTCCACTGCGGGGAGCCACCCCCCGCCGCCGAGCCCAGTACTCGCAGCAACACGCCGGCACTCCGTTCATCCAGGATCTGACTACGTCGCTCGCGCGGCCGTCTGCGGCCGTCCCGAGCCGTCGGGCGGCGCCGGACCAGGTCCGGCGCCGCCCCAGATCCGCTACTCCTCCAACCGATCGAGGTACATGGTCACCTCGGCCGCGACTGCGATCTCATCGAACTCGGGTGTCTCCCACACAGCGAGCTGAGATTCCGTCTCGGGCGTCTCCCACACAGCGAGCTGAGATTCCATGGATTCACCTCCTCTCTGCCCGGATTGCGGCAGGCTCCGGTCACGCGCTACGCCCATTCCGGGAGGGCGAAGACGAGCAGGGCGCTACCATGCCCCGCGCCGAGCATGCCGGGGAGGAATCCCTCGGCCCATGCGCCCCAACCGACCGGCACGGCGACGTACTGCCTGCCGTCGACCATGTACGTCGTCGGGTTGCTGTGGTGGCCGCTTCCGCACTGGAACTGCCACAGCAGTTCCCCGGTGCGAGCGTCGAGCGCGTTGAACTCCCCGGAGGGTTCACCGGCGAACACCAGGTCACCGCCCGTGGCCAGCGCCGAGGCGCACATCGGGAGTTCGTTGCGCCAGCGCCACTTCTCCTCGCCGCCCGCATCGAAGGCACTGATGGACCCCGCCATGTCCTCGATGTCCACCTGAACGCCCGCGCCCCAGTACGGAATGCTCTCCTTGAACTCCCGACGCCGCCGGGTGGCCGTCGCGCCGGTGTCCTGAACCGGGACGTAGAAGAGCCCGGTCTTGGGGCTGTAGGCCGCGTGGGTCCATTCCTTGGCGCCGGCGGGACCCGGGTAGAAGTGGACCGGTTCTCCCTCCTTGTCCGGGTACACCTTGGCCGTCACCTGGCCGTCCCTCGTGATCGCCCCCCACGTGATGCGGTCCACGAAGGGGGTGATCTGGACCCTCTCGCCGTTCGTGCGATCAAGGACGAAGAAGTAGCCGTTCTTGTCGAAGTGCCCGAGCAGTTTGCGTCCGTCCTGCTCGAACAGGATGCACTCGGCGATGCTGTCGTAGTCCCACACGTCGTGCGGAGTGCACTGGTAGTGCCAGCGGATCTGACCACTGTCCACGTCCACGGCGATGACGCAGTCGGTGAAGAGGTTGTCGCCCTCGCGGACGCCTCCGTCGAAGTCGGGCGCGGGGTTGCCGGTGCCGACGTACAGCAGGTTCGTCTCCGGGTCGAAGGTGCCGGTGACCCAGCAGTTCGCCCCGCCGCGTGCCCAGGCCTCGCCCTCGGCGGGCCAGGTCTCCGAGCCGGGCTCCCCGGGCTTCGGCACCGTGTAGCAGCGCCACTGGTGCTCGCCGGTTTCGAGATCGAACGCGTCGAGGTGGCCGCGTACACCGAACTCGCCGCCGGAACTCCCGACGATGAGCAGGTTCTTCACGACCAGCGGGGCGAGCGTGGCGCTCTCCCCGGCCCGGACGTCTCCGTAGGTCTTGTCCCAGACCCGCTTGCCGGTGGTGGCGTCGAGTGCGAGCACACGCGCGTTCGCCGTGACGAAGAAGACCTTCCCCTGAGCCACGGCGACCCCACGGTTCACGTTCCCGCAGCACAAGGACACGTCGAAGGGAACCGCATGCTTGTACCGCCAGATCTCCACACCCGTCTTCGCGTCGAGGGCCCAGACCCAGCCGTCCCAGCCGGAGAGGAACATGACCCCGTCGACGACGATCGGGGCGGCCTCGAACGAGTAGGTCGACGCGCCCGCGATCAGGCCCGTCGTGCCGGCCTGGAAGACCCACGCGGGGCCGATGCGCTTGACGTTCTCCGTGTTGATCTGGTCCAGCGGGCTGTACCGCTGCCCGTTGTAGGCGCCGTAGTAGGTGAGCCAGTTCTGGGGTTCCTCGCGGGCATTGAGTATGCGCTCGTAGTTGACGCCGGCCACTACCGGCGGCGCGACCTCCCCGCCCGCGACCTTGCCGCTCAGGACTCCCTGATCGACAGCCTCACCCGCGTCGACGTAGTCGGCGTAGTCCACAGTCATTTCCTCCACCTCCTACTTCTTCCTACGGCCGCGGCTGTGCGGGACGGTCGAGGCGAGCCTCTGGCGGAGCGTCACCCAGGACGACGATGGCCCCGGTCAGTCCCCGTCCCTCGTCGTTGCCCGTGGGCGAGGCATACCAGTAGTAGCCCGGCCCGTCGAGGTTGAGGTGCGCGTGTCCGTGCGAATGGTTCACCAACCAGATGAACTTCCGGTCGCCATTGCTCGGCAGGAGCGCGCAGTGAGTGTTCTGGTCGTCATTGACGAGTTCTAGCTCGATATCGCCTCCGTGGGGCATGACCAGAATGGAGGGATCCCAGCTCAGCTCATCCGGGTGGATGCGAATTGTGGCCTCCATGTGGCCATCCGATTTCTCGGTGGCCTGCCCAATGTTTCCGGTGCACAGCACCTGACCCAGCGCTGCCTTGTTCTGTGCGGCCAACCCGATCTTGTCCAGCAGGTCGGCTCGCTCCTGCGCGGTCGTCATTGGGGCTTCTCTCCCCTCATTCGAATGCCTGTGTCCACTTCGTATCGTCCGCACTGACAGCGGCACGACGCAGCCGGTTGCACACACCGCGAAATTTCCCTTTTGGCGTCACCCGATGCCCGGCTGTAATCGGTACTCAAGGAGCGCGCTACGCCGAATGAATAACACCGGAAAGGATGCGAAATCGGTAGTCGAGAAACACGCTACGCCGGACGAATCACACCGACAAGGTGAGTCCTGGTTCGGCCCGGCTCATGCCGTTCGTCCGCGACCATCTGCCGTTCGTACCCGATGTGCCACCGTTAAGAGCAGCCGGGCCGCACTGCGACGCGTCGATCAAGCGAGGTCGTACCGATCGAGGTTCATGACCTTGTCCCACGCGGCGACGAAGTCCTGCACGAACTTCTCCCGTGCGTCGTCGCTGGCGTAGACCTCCGCGACGGCACGCAGCTCGGAGTTCGAGCCGAAGACGAGGTCGACACGGCTACCGGTCCACTTGACCCCGCCGGTGGCGCGGTCGCGACCCTCGAAGGTTTCCGCGGTCGCGGACGTCGGCTTCCATTCCGTGCCCGTGTCGAGCAGATTCACGAAGAAGTCGTTGGTCAGCGACCCGGGCGCCGAGGTGAAGACGCCCAGCGGCGTCTGCCGGTAGTTGGCGCCCAGCACACGCAGCCCACCCACCAGGACGGTCATCTCGGGCGCGCTCAGGTTCAGCAGGTTCGCGCGGTCGACCAGCAGGTGCTCCGGCCGCAGCCGGTTGTCCTTGCCGCGGTAGTTGCGGAACCCGTCCGCGGTCGGCTCCAGCGGGGCGAAGGACTCCGCATCGGTCCACTCCTGGGTGGCGTCCGTGCGTCCAGGAGTGAAGGGGACCTGGACGTCGTAGCCGGCGGTCTTGGCGGCCTGCTCGACGGCGGCGGCTCCGCCGAGCACGATGAGGTCGGCCAGCGAGATCTTCTTGTCCCCGGTCTGGGAGCTGTTGAAGGACTCCTGAATCCCCTCCAGGGTGCGCAGCACTTGTGCCAGCGTGTCGGGGTCGTTGACCTCCCAGCCCCGCTGCGGCTCGAGGCGGATGCGCGCGCCGTTCGCCCCGCCGCGCTTGTCGCTGACGCGGAACGTCGAGGCCGACGCCCACGCGGTCGAGACGAGCTGGGAGACCGACAGCCCGGAGGCGAGGATCTGGGTCTTGAGCGCGCCGATGTCCGCCGCTCCGACGAGCTCGTGGTCCACGGCGGGGACCGGGTCCTGCCAAAGCAGCGTCTCCCGGGGGACCAGCGGTCCGAGGTAGCGCTGGATCGGGCCCATGTCGAGGTGCGTCAGCTTGAACCAGACCCGGGCGAACGCATCCGCGAGCTGGTCCGGGTTCTTCAGGAAGCGCCGCGAGATCGGCTCGTAGACCGGGTCCAACCGCAGCGCGAGGTCCGTCGTCAGAATCGTCGGGGCGTGAGTCGTCGATGGGTCGTGGGCGTCCGGCACGGTGCCGGCCCCGCCGCCGTCTCTCGGGGTCCACTGCCACAGACCGGCGGGGCTCAGCTCCAGGTCCCACTCGTAGCCGAACAGGGTCTCGAAGAAGCTGTTGTCCCATCTCGTCGGGGTGGGTGTCCACGTACCCGCGAGCCCGCTGGAGATGGTGTCCGCGCCCTTTCCGGTGCCGTAGCTGCTCTTCCAGCCCAGGCCCTGCTCCTCGAGGGGGGCGGCCTCGGGTTCGGGGCCGAGATAGGCGTCCGGGTCCGCCGCGCCGTGGGTCTTGCCGAACGTGTGGCCGCCCGCGATCAGCGCGACGGTCTCCTCGTCGTTCATCCCCATGCGCCGGAACGTCTCGCGGATGTCCCGGGCCGCGGTGAGCGGGTCCGGGACGGTGTTCGGTCCCTCCGGGTTGACGTAGATGAGGCCCATCTGGACGGCGGCCAGAGGGTTCTCCAACTCCCGGACGCCGCCGTGGCGTTCGTCGCCGAGCCAGGCGCGCTCGCGACCCCAGTAGACCTCGTCGGGCTCCCAGACGTCCGCCCGGCCGCCGGCGAAGCCGAAGGTCGTGAAGCCCATCGTCTCCAGGGCGCGGTTGCCCGCGAAGATCATCAGGTCGGCCCAGGAGATCTTGCGGCCGTACTTCTTCTTCACCGGCCAGAGCAGCCGGCGCGCCTTGTCGAGGTTGCGATTGTCCGGCCAGCTGTTCAGCGGCGCGAAACGCTGCATGCCGGCGCCCGCGCCACCGCGGCCGTCGCCGATGCGGTACGTCCCGGCGCAATGCCACACCATCCGGATCATGAGCGGCCCGTAGTGGCCGAAGTCGGCCGGCCACCACTCCTGCGACGTCGTCAGCACCTCGTCGACGTCCCGCGCCAGGCCGTCGAGGTCGAGCGTCCGGAACTCCGCGGCGTAGTCGAAGTCCTCGCCCATGGGGTCGGACATGGCGGGGTTTTTCCGCAGGATCGTCAGGTTGAGCCGGTTCGGCCACCAGTCGCGGTTGCTCGCGCCCGCGATCGGGTGACTGGGATGCCCGGCCGAGACGGAGAGGCCGAGGCCGCCCGCGCTCCCGGGGTTCGTCTCGCCGACCACGGCGTCCGGACTGTCAGACACGGGAATTTCCTTCCGGGAAGAGAGGGCGTGCCGGGCTACTCAGATGTCCAGCGCGCGACGCACGGCCGACGCGTTCCGCCGGGAGACCGGCACCATCTGGTTCGTCCGGTCGTCCATGACCAGAATCAGCTCGCCCTTGAGCCCGCGCTCGATCTCCCGGATGCGGCTGAGGTTGACCACATACCGGCGGTGCACCCGCAGGAAGCCGACATCCGCCAGCTCACTGTCGAGCTTGTCCAGGCTCAGAGAGGCGGATCGCAATCGCCCCTGATCGGTGGAGAGCCACACGTCGTTTCCCTGCGATTCGGCGAAGGAGACTTCCGGCAGCCGCAGCAGCACCATCCGGTTGCCGCGCATCGCGACCAGTCGGCGCGGCTGCACCCAAGGGTGCGCGGGCCCCTCCGCCTGGAGCAACTGCGCCCCGTCGGAAGCACCGAACGAGACCAGGTCCCCGATCAAGTGTCCGGACGAGAAGACGGGTCGGATACTGATCGACGTCGGCTCGTCGGCGAGATGGGCAAAGATCTGCGTCGAGCCGACCCAGTCAGGGTTGTGAGCCGCCTGGCTGGTGGCATACCGGACGGCTGCGATCAATTCCGGCAGCCCGGGGTTCCATCGCAGTGTGGGATCGACCGCCGGCGTGCATGCTGGGACGCCCAGGAGCACGCTTGCCATGTCGTCGGCGATCACCACCTTGCCCGCGGTGTCCACCGCGGCGAGCGCCGCCCTGGAGCGTGCCCTGGCCTGGGTGTAGGCAGCGACCAACTCGGCGCCGCTGTCCCGGGCGCGCCTCTTCAGCGGGTGCTGGGTCATGGTGACCGCGTTCGCCAGCCAGCTTTCCGCGGACGCGGGAAGCTGGCTGCGCCAGCAGCAGATGTTCAGGACCGCGATCGGTTCCCTGGTCACCACGTCACGCACCGCGATGCCCGCGCCGGCCCAGTCGTGGAATGCCTGGCACCAGTGCTCCGCGCCCCTGATCGGTACCGGGCCGTGCGCCTCGAGTGCCGTGCCCATGCCGTTCGTGCCGACCGCGCACTCGGACCAGCAGAACCAAGGCGCCAGATTCGAGTCGCCGGCTCTGGCGAGCGTGGCTTGATCACCCCACTCGGTCAAGATCCGGCCAGTGGCATCGGTGACGGTAACGACGCCGCCGAGGTTGCCCACTTCATGTGCCACGGAGGCGGCACGAAAACCCAGCTCAGCGAAGACGACATCGTGCTCGGGCGTATGGTCGGGCTCCGCGACAGCTACGGGAGCCTCTGTGAGGTGAGGATCGACCCTGTATTGCTCCCGGCAGCGGTGCCAGGAGATCGCCACGAGGGGCCGGACATCGGGGATGTGATCCTCGCCCTGCACGAACCGTTCCCACGCCGCGAGCACGGTGCCGCTGCCCGGGTTCGCCGAGATGGGCTCAAACCGATGTACATCCCTCATGGTTCAGAACCGCCCTTGGTCCATCCCCGACGCCCGACGGCGTGCGCGCGGTCCGCGCCGGTCGCCGCTGAGCGCGGCGGGGCCTACAGCGGACGGGCCACTGCGTCGCGCGTCTTCCTGCTTTGTCACTCACTCCAGGCTGGGTCACAGACCTGCACTTCCCACCGTAGGTTCCGTAGCCGGGCCGCGCACGTCCCTCTCCGGGCCGCGTGTGCGAGAAGTCGCTTCCCAGCCTTGGACAGCGCACCGGCGGGCCAGGTGCGCGGCTCACAGCCGTCGGTCCACCCGGTAGATCGGTGCTTGGAGCAGCGCCTACGGCCAGCCGGACGCTCAAGTTTTCTGCGGACATGAGTTTGCGCCAAGCCGGCATCCTCCGTCGCCTGGGCGTCGTGGCTCACTTCGCTGGCTGCCGGCCAGCTTTCTGCAGGTCAAGGGCGTTCGTCACTGAACACCGGCACGCGTCGGACTCAATTGTGACCGGTCCCGATACACCGACCGATTCCTCTCGGAGCTGACCCGAGTCTTCATATGCGAGGGCCGGGACGTCCGACCCCGAGGACGGAGATCATCATGCGCAAGCTCATCGCGGGAGCATTCGTCACGCTTGACGGCGTGGTCCAGGATCCGGGCGGATTCAGCGAGATCGAACGCGGCGGCTGGGCACTGGACTATTTCGACGACGCCTCGCGCCGGCGGGCCACCAACGCCCTCTTGGCGAGCGACACCTTTCTGCTGGGACGGGCGACCTTTGAGATCATCGAGAAGGCCTGGTCGCGCAACACCGGGCCGTATGCCGAGGCGATGAACGACATTTCCAAGATCGTCGTGACAAGGACGCTGCGCGGCCCGTTGCCCTGGAACGCCGTCGCCCTCACCGGTGAAGCGGCGCAGACGGTCGCGAAGCTCAAGCAGGAGCCCGGCGGCAACATCGTCATGTACGGCAGCTCCACGCTGATGCGAACTCTGCTCCATCACAACCTGATCGACGAGCTGAACCTCGGGGTCCACCCCCTTGTCGTCGGCGAGGGAAAGCGGCTCTTCGACAGTGCGCTGCCGGGCTCGCTGCGGTTCGTGGCCGCAACGCCGAGTGCGACGGGAGTCGTCACGCTCACCTACGCCCCGTAGCGTCGATCGCAATGGGAGACTTCGCAACCGACACGGAACCCTACCGGCGCGAACTGCTGGCGCACTGCTATCGCATGCTTGGATCGGTGGACGACGCCGAGGACGTGGTCCAGGAGACATACCTGCGTGCCTGGCGTTCGTATGAGGCGTTCCAGGGCAGGTCGTCGGTGCGCACCTGGCTCCACCGGATCGCCACCAACGTATGCCTTTCCGCGTTGTCGCACCGCAGTAGGCGTTTCCTGCCGTCGGGCCTCGGCGGACCCGCCGACGACCCCATGAGCCCGCCGATGGCTACGGAAGTGCAGTGGGTTCAGCCCATCGCCGACTCGATGCTCGACCCGGCAGCGATCGTGACAGCGCGCGACAGCCTGAGGATCGCGCTGATCGCCACGCTCCAGCAGTTGCCGGGCCGCCAGCGGGCGGTGTTCATCTTGCGTGACGTCCTGGCGTGGCCGGCGTCGGACGTCGCGCAGGTGATGGGCACCAGCACGGCAGCGGTCAAGAGCATGCTGCAGCGCGCGCGTGCGCGACTGGAACAGGCGCCACCTGACGTCGAGGAAGCGGTCGAGCCCGGCGAACTGAGCGCCGTCCTCGCGCACTACATCGCCGCAGTCGAGGAGGCCGATGGCGCGGCGCTCGAACAGCTGCTGCGTGTCGATGCCAGCGTCGAGGCGACGCCTTGGCGCACCTGGTTCTCCGGCCGCGCCGCCTGCGTGCCCTATCTCGTGCGGCAGGTCCTGGGCTCGCCGGGCACGTGGCGGTTGCTGCCGACCAGCGCGAACGGCCGGCCGGCGGCGGTCGGCTACTGCGGCGGTCAGGCCTACGGCATCCTCCTGCTCACCGTCACCTCGGCGGGCATCGCGAGAATCAACGCGTTCGGGGATCCGGGGCTCGTCAAGCGGTTCGGCTTTCCCATGTCCTTGTGAGCGCGAAGAACCGCTCGGGGTTGCACCACCACCCCGAAAGATCACGATCTACGGCTGGATCTGCCGCCCCCGCCGGAGCTGTTTCGGCAGCTGGGCCAAGGCCGGCTTGGTGGCTTCGATGTGGTCGGCGGCGGTGTTGCTGCCGGCGTTGCAAGGCCGCAGCAGGTAGGAAGCTGTTCACCCGGGCCGGCGTTTTGGCGCTGCTTCGCAGCCCAACGGAGAGCGCGCGATCACCGCCCGGCCATCTTCCGTGCGCGCCGGCTGCGTGCTGTCGGCCGGACGGCAGTGAGTCGGGCGACGCCGTCCAGGTCCCGTCGATGGGCGGCCCACCGCCGATCGCGAACCGGATCGGCCGGCATCAACGGCACGATCCGGTTCGCGAGGACACGCGCTAGAACGGCGTCAGGGTCAGCCGGATCCCGGTAGGTGTGGTGTCTTGGATGTAGGAGGCGAAGTCGGCGACGTCGTCGAAGGCGAAGCCGTAGGCCTTGCCGTCCTGGGTGGCCGCGTGTACGGCCTTCGCGTAGTGGTTGGTGAGGTCGGTCCGGTAGAAGGCCGATGCGTCGGTGACCGGCTGGGCGGAGTTGCCGAGCAGCGTGGAGCGGTTGAAGCCGGCGCCCAGGACGGCGGCGACGGGACCGGTGGTGCCGTCGTTGGGTGCGGCGAGGTTGCCGTCGCAGAAGAGGACGTCGCGGGTCGACGGCTTGCTGAAGGCGACCGGGGCCGGACCGTCGAACGTGAACTTGTCGGCGCGCACCCGGCCGGTGAAGGTGCCCGCGTTGGTGGTGACCGTGAGGTCCTTGCCGGTGTAGGTGCTCCACACTTGGTCGATGTACGGGGCGAAGTAGTCATGGGCGAACAGGCCCGCGTCCAGGCCGTGTCCGGGAGCGATGACGCGGAGGTCGTCGACGACCAGGGGGGCGAACTCGGCGACCTGCTTGACCGCGCTGAACACCGCGGCCCTGCCGCCGTCGCGCAGGGTGCCCGTGGTCTGGTCCTTGGCTCCGGTCAGCCGGATGCTCATCGGCACACTGAACATGTCGACCATGGTCGTGTTGCAGAACATGCCGGAGGCGTTGTGGGTGAACTCGGCGCAGTCGTGCAGCACTCGGTAGTTGGGGTCGGAGGTCACCCAGCCGGCGGGGTACTGGAGCGCCGCGTTGCCGTTTCCGTCCGCGACGGCCTTGAACTTCAGCTTCTCGCCGAGCGACACGTAGATGCGGCCCGACATGTAGGGCAGCGTGAGGGTGGCCTGCCCGCTCGCGGGCAGGGAGAGGGCGTAGTCGGTGAAGCCGTCCGCGCCGTTGTCGGACAGGGCTATCGGGGCCAGGGTGCCGTCAGGGGTGACCCGGACCTGCTTCCCGTCCTGGTTTCCGACGATGTAGACGTGCACCGAGGCGTTGCCGAACGAGCCGCTGTTGTTGACGATCGTCAGCGGGAGAGCTCCCGCCGTGGCGGCCTTCGTGCCGTTGTCCGTCGTACCGGCGAGGGCGTAGGGCCCCAGGGCCGCGACGGCGGGGGCGGCCACGGCCGCTCCGCCCAGGGCGACGAACAGTTTGCGGCGGGTGAGACTGCGCTGATGACGAGGTGCCATGTGGGGGGTGCCTTTCCTTGGTACGTGTGCCTCGCGGACGCGAGTGGGGGGTGGGGTGGGGTGTGCCGCTCCGCCGTGCGGGGTCAGCCCACGGCTGTCCACTTCTGGTTGGCGGTGCCGACGCAGGCCGAGATCTGCAGCCGGGTGCCGTCGGCTGCCGAACTGCCCTTGGCGTCGAGGCACTTGTTCGCCCCGGTGTTGGTCAGGTCGTGGGCGGAGGTGTAGGTCCACTGCTGGGCTTTGCTGCCGTCGCAGCTGTAGAGCTGAACGGGGGTGCCGTCCTCGGCGGAACCGCCGCGTACGTCGAGGCACTTGCCCAGCGCGCGGACGGTGCCGTCACTGCCCAGCGTCCACTTCTGGGCGTCGGCGCCGGTGCAGTCGTGCAGTTGGACCGGCGTGCCGTCCGCGGCGGAAGCGCCGGCGACGTCGACACACATCCCGCCGATTCCCTTGATGGCACCGCTCTTGCCGGTCGAACCGGTGGAGCCGGTCGAACCGGTGGAGCCGGTGGAGCCGGTGGAGCCGCCCGTGCCGGAGGTCGAGACGTGGACGTAGTCGACGGTCATCGTCTGCGGGAGGGAGGTGGTCGAGTCGGGGCTGCCGGGCCAGTCGCCGCCGACGGCGAGGTTCAGGATGAGGAAGAACGGGTGGTCGTAGACCCACTTCTTGCCACCGAGGTCGGCCGGCGTGCGGGTCTCGTAGGCGTGCCCGTCCACCGACCAGGTGATCGCCGTCGGGCTCCAGTCGACGGCGAAGACGTGGAAGTCGTCGGCGAACGCCTTGCCGTCGGGCAGGGTGTAGGCGGCGCCGAGGCCACCGGAACCGGAATAGCCGGGGCCGTGGATGGTGCCGTGGACCGCGCCGGGCTCGTGACCGACGTTCTCCATGACGTCGATCTCCCCGCTGTCGGGCCAGCCCGCGCTTCCGAGGTCGTTGCCGAGCATCCAGAAGGCCGGCCAGATCCCCTGGCCGCGCGGGATCTTGATGCGGGACTCGAAGTGGCCGTACGCCTGGCTGAAGCTGCGGGACGTGTTGAGCCGGGCTGACGTGTACTGGCACGTCCCGTTCCAGCACTGCAAGCCGGAGTCGGTGTTCTTGCGCGCCGTGATCACCAGGTGGCCGTTGCCGTCGAGGGCGGCGTTCTGGTTGCCCGGCGTGTAGTACTGCAACTCATGGTTGCCGTTGCCCGAACCACCGGTCTCGAGCGTCCACTTGCCGGGGTCGGGTGCGCTTCCGGCACTGCCGTCGAAGTCGTCGGACCAGGTCACCGTGGCGGTTCCGGCGCTGGCCTGGTTCGCCGAGGAACCGGTCGTTGTGATGAGGACGGCGGTGACGAGTGCGGCGGCGACCAGTGAGACCAGTCCGCCGAGCGTCCAACGCCGAGCGCGATGAGCTGCCATGGCTGGGATGACACCTTGTCTGTGGGGGATTCAGGTGGTTCCTACCCGTACGGCGGACCGCACACGAGGAGGCGGAGCGTTCCGCTTGAGAGCGCTCTCTCGACTGCGGTGAGCCGCGGATGGACCCCGATGGTACGCACGACCGTCACCTCGGCCAACTTGTCCGTGACACCCCCAACACCGGCTGAACTGCGGCTACTTGGGAAGCCAGCCGAGACTCAAGGTCGCTTAAGAAGCGTTTAAGTCTCACTTAAGCGAAGGGCTCTGCGGGCCGGCCGACCGTTCGGTGCAGCTCTCCCTCCAGGAGATCGCCGAGGACCTCGGCGGTTCCGACCCGATCCAGACACCCCTGGATGCCTCCGAGGCCCAAACTTTGATCGAGGCCCTGCTCCGTGCGGCTGGCCGATCGCCCGAGGCCGTGGCCGCGGCGCTGGAGGGCGTGCACGACCATGCCGCCGCACGTCGACTCCTTGCCGAGCTGTCTCATGACGCCGAGACAGCGCAGCTCACTGCGGCCGTCCTGGCCGATCCGCCCGCGGACGAGCAGATGAGCGTGGAGCATGCCGTCGTCTCCGCAGTACTGTTGGGCGCCCTGGTGTCCTGGCTTCAGACGAAGATAGACATCGAGATCAAGCGCACCGAGGGGAAGTCGGAGTTCCGCTTCCGGGTGACCAAGCCGGGGACATCCGCCAGTCTGCTCCGCGATCTGGCTCGCCTGGTCTCCCGCATCCTCAGCGGGCCCCAGGAGTGACGCCGCCGGGCCCTGGCCGGCCCGCTTCGGGTCTCCAGGCCCGGGGCGTCGACGTGATTGCACTCGACCCATGCACTGAGAGCTCCATCGGGAGCCAGCAGCGCTCCCACCAACTCCGCGCACTGATCACGAACGGCGACTTCGAGGACTACTGGAACTTTCACGCGGCCCGCGAACACCAACGCCTTTACCCAGGCCCCGACCAGCGGAACTACAGCCTCACCGCCTGATCCCCACCGTCACTTCAGAGGATCCGCACCCAAAGCCATTCCGCAACGGCTGATACCCGGGCTTACCAACAAGCGCGGCGCCGCCAGGAGGAGGCGGCGGCGCGGCCGGCGCGACCCGGCAGGACGTTCCGCCTAGGCTCACACCCGTGACGTGGCTGCGGGCCTTCGGGGAGGTTGTGCGATCCGGGCTCAGGATCGAGGAGACGCGGCTGGAGCCCCTGCTCGCGCTGCGCACGGCCGCCGGGGTGGCGATCGTCATCGGGTTGGCGCTGTGGCTGGTCTCCCCCGCGTACGCCGCGTCTGCCGCCCTCGGTGCCTACTCCGCAGGTGGGGCCACCTTCCAGCGCACCTGGCGTCCGCGCAAGGTGATCGCGCTCGGTGCGGGCGCGGGTCTGGCGCTCAGTACATTCGTGGGCTACCTGGCGGCGGGGCGACTCGTGACGTTCCTCCCGCTGCTGGCCGTCTGGGCCTTTGCCGCAGGGATGGCGTGGGCCGTCGGGTCGACCGCCGGCATCGTCGCGGCGACGACGGTCGGCAGCATGCTGGTGACCGTCACCCTGCCCACGAGCGTCGGGCGAGCCCTGGAGCACGCCGGGGTCATCGCGCTCGGAGGCGTGGTGCAGGCGCTGCTGATCCTGCTGTTCCCGATCCGCCGTTGGGGGGCGCATCGTGACGCGCTCGCCGACGCCCTGGCCGCCGTGGCGGACTACGCCCGTCGGCTGCGGCACGACCCCACCGCCCCGTTCGACCCGGAGCCGTTGATGACGGCCCGGGACGCGGCCGCCGTGACGCCATCACAGGCCCGCACCCGTCCCCCCGTCCTCCACGGCCCCCGGGGCCTCGCCGAGCGCATCCGGCCGGTCGTCGCTGCGCTCGCCGATCCGGACGTCGGCGCCCCGGCGGAGGGCCCCGGGCGAGACCGCGCGCGGGAGTTGCTGAACGCCGCCGCCGACGTGCTCGACGCGGCCGCCCGTTCGATCCGCCGCGGCGATCCCGCCGAGGTGCCACCCCACACCGCGGACGTGCTGCGCGTCGACGAGGAGCACGAAGTGCTGGAGGGGCCCGCGCTGCAGTCCGCCGAGCGGCTCGTGGAACTGCTCGGCGAGGTGTTGGAGATCGCCGGGAGCGGCGCGCGTAGGAAGACGCTCACGCCGCCCGGCCCCGCGGGCGCCCAGTTCCTGGTGCGCCCGACAATGTTCCGGCTGTTCCCGGTCGTCGTCGGGGCGGTCCGACGTGAGCTTCGCCAGGACTCGCCCGTGTTCCGGCACGCCGTCCGCCTGGCGGCGGTGGCCACGCTGGGCTATCTGATCGCCGCCCGGCTACCGCTGGGCCACGGCTACTGGGCGCCCATCGCCTCGGTGATGGTGATGCGGCCGGACTTCCACCGGACGTATGCGCGTGCGGTTGCCCGTCTCGCCGGGACCCTCGCGGGGGTCGCGCTCGCCACCGGGATGGTGCGGACCCTGGTCCCGGACGCCCTTGTGTCCGGCGCGCTGGCAGTGGTCTCGGCGGGCCTGTCGTACACGCTGGACCGTACCGGCTACGCCTACTCCCAGTGCTTCACTGCGGCGTACGTCGTCTTTCTGCTCGGCATGGGCGGCCAGGCGTGGGAGCAGACGGTCCCGGAGCGGGTGGTGCTCACCCTGCTCGGCGGGGCCCTGGCGATGCTGGCGTACATGGCGTTCCCCGCATGGGAGACGCCCCGGCTGCCGGACCGGCTCGCGGATTGGCTCACCGCCAACGGCCGCTACGCGGCCGCGGTGCTCCGCAGCTACGCCGAACCGACCCGGGAGCATCGCGCCGACATGCGCAGGGCATTGCTGGCGAGCAGGGAGGCACGTGCCGCCTGGCAGGAGGCCTACGACCGGGCAAGGCAGGAACCGATCCGCCCCAGGGGCCTGACGTCGCGCGAGGCTGAGGAGGCGCAGGAGGCGCTCAAGGAGTTCGGCCGGGCGGCGATGCTCATGGAGAGCCACATCCCGCGGGCCGACAGCCGTTTCGTCCCCGAGGCCGAGCGCTTCGCCGAGGCCCTGGAGGCGGACACCGCTCATGCGGCAGCCGACGTGCGCGAGCACAAGAATCCCGGCTGGGGGCGCGTCACGGAGGCGCTGAACGCGTGGCAGGACGCCGCCGGAGACCGTGCCCCGGTGCTGCAGCATGGGACGGAACTGCAGGTGCGGGCCTTGGAGGACCTCACGACGGCCGTGAGCCGCACACCCCTGGAACGGGACCTCGGGTCCGCCCGCGAGGAGCAACGGGTGCGGGCCGCCGAGGTGGCGGAAGGTGAGGTGGCGGGAGGTAACGAACCAGGACCCGCGCACCGAGGTCGGTGACGACGCGACGGGGAGCGCCGATCCTCCTGGAGCGGGAAGCGGTCTCCCCGCCGTGCAGAGCGCCGTCACACCGTCCGGAGCGATCAGTTCCCCACCTGGTTCGGAGCCGCGCTTCGCCGCGTGGCTCGCGTCAGACGCGGGCGAAGTCACGAGGGCGGAACTTCCCACTCTTCAGATGCCTCTCGATGTCCTCAAGGCTGTGCCCGGAGAGCTCCGGCATCCGCCACCACACGAACAGCCATGCCGCGACGTTGAACATCCCGTAGATCCAGAACACCTGGCCCACACCGAAGATGCTGATCATCGTCAGCAAGGTCAGCGTGATCAGCAGGTTCGTGCCCCACAACGTGGCCGACTGCACGGCCGTCGCAGCGGCACGCACCGCCAGGGGGTAGATCTCGGAACCGGTCAGCCAGCCCATCAGCTGGAGCCCGCCGGCGTTGAAGAACATGAAGACCAGCAGGCAGGCGACGATGGCCGGCACGTAAGCGCGGCCGGCATGGCCGGTGACGAAGAAGGCACCCAACACGAACAGGCTGAGCGCCGCGCCGGGCACCATCACCAGGGTCAGCCGACGACGCCCGACCTTGTCCACGATCGCCAGGCCGACCACCATCATCACCAGGTAGGTCACGCCCAGTGCCACGCTGACCCACAGCGCGACCGTCTTGGAGAAGCCGTTGTCGGTCAGGATGGTCGGGGCGTAGTAGATGATCATTTCGATGCCGGACAGCTGGGTGAAGACGGCGATGCCGCAGCCGACCACCAAGGCCGGGCGTACCCATGGCTGCCGCAGCCCCGCCCACCCGCGATGGTGACGGCTGATCCGGTGCAGGCGTCCCGCCAGGGCCACGATCTCCTCGAGTTCGGAGAAGACGTCGTATCCCTCGGGCCGCATCTGCTCGAGCACCTTCCCCGCTTCGTCCACACGGCCATGTGTGACGATCAGCCACCGCGGGCTCTCGGGCAGGCGCAGCTGCAGGACCAGCATCACCAGTGCCGGTACGGCGGCCGCGCCGATCGCCGTCCGCCACGAAACCGACTCGCTCGCGCCCACGAGCGTGGCGATGACGATGCCGACGCCGATGGCGAGCTGGAAACAGAGCACAAGGCGTCCACGGATCCTCTTGGGGGAAAGCTCGGCCACGTACATGGGCACGGTCTGCGTCGCGCCGCCGACGGCGAAGCCGAGCAGCACCCGGCACAGGGCCAGGGTGAGCGCCGTAGGGGCGAGCGAGCACGTCACACTGCCCAGAACGAACACCGTGCAGATCACCAGGATCGTGCGGTGCCGGCCGATGCGCTCGGACAGCACGCTGCAGGCGAGCGCGCCGATCACGGCGCCCAGCAGGATGCCGGCCGCGATGACCTGCTTCATGCCGTTCCCGATGTGGAATTCCCCCGAGATCTGCAGCAGCGCACCGGAGATGATGCCCGTGTCGTAGCCGTACAGCATGCCGCTGATCGCGGATACCACGGCCGCCATCAGCATCCGCCCGTTCAGCTCCTTGACCGGCGGCGCCTTCGCTGTGGCAAGAGCTGAGGACATAGTTCCTCCGGAGCGGCGAACGCCCCTCTTCCATCGTTGCACCGGAGAAGCCGGGGGCCCAAGTGAACGGCCCAGCCCGTCTGTGGCTGCCCCGCTCCCGGCCGCGACGCGATCAACACGCCGTCCGGCGTGCTGCGGCTGGGCCATCCCCGCAGGCGAGACCGCCGGCCACGCCTCGTCCGCAACGCGCACACGGACATGCCACGGTGCGGGCGACGGCACCGGGCGCGCGAGCGGACAGCGCGCAGAGTGCGAGTTAAGCGGCCGGACCGCGGGACCGACCGACTCAGCCGCCGCTCTTACGCCTGAACGACCGCTGGCTCGCAGTCAGCAGCGGCAGGCCGAAAGCGAGCGCCTTGCCCGATCCGGTGCGCCCGCGTCCAAGGACGTCGCGCCCCTGCAGGGCATCGGGCAGTGTGGCGGCCTGGATCGGAAAGGGTTCGCGCACCCCGAGTCCGCTCAGTGTCCGCAGCACCTACACCGGCAGTTTCAGACCGGCGAAGGATACGGCCGGGGGCAGCGCCGGGGTCGTGGCCCCGGGCTGGGCGAGACCGCCGTGAGCGATGCCGGAGTCATCGGGATGCTTCATGAACAGCCTTCCGCAGGGGAACGTACCGAGGAAGGCCCGGCAGGATTGAACAGCACAGCCCACGCACTAGCGGAACCGAAGAGGCAGAATCACCCACCGCGACGACCACGCAAACGCATGAGACTAACACAAGGCATAACCTCGCGCCGGGATACCGACCCAGTACCCTCACCGCGCGAGCGCGACGACCCGACTCTCCCGGTTGGGGGTGCTTGCCCGGCGACTCTTCGGGTACGGCGTTTGCATAGGTGGTACCTGCAATGGCGGCGGGATTCTGAAAGCGATGCCTTCGTGACTGGTCTCAATGGCTCCGGGGACGACCGATCGGGCGGACCGCGCGATGGTCCCGCCTCCCTCGCCTCGGTGCTGGCCGACGCCGTGGACTGCCTGGCCCACCTGTGGTCGGAAGCCGCGCAGAGGGCGAGCCTGCGCCTGTCGCCGCACCAACTGCGTGCTCTGCGGATACTGGAGGAGGAGCCGGGCCTCAACCTCACCGCCTTGGCGGTGGGCATGGAGATCGGGCTGCCCACCGCGAGCCGGCTGTGCGACCGGCTGGAAGCGGCCGGTCTGCTGGAGCGCGTGCTGCATCCGCGCAAGCGGCGCGAGGTGCGGCTGCTCCTGACCCGGCAAGGCCACCGCATTCTGGACGAGGTGGCCTCGCGCAGGGCGCACGCCCTGGCCGTCGTGCTCGGGGCCATGAAGCCGGCTGAGCGGGAGGCTCTCAGGCAAGGACTCCAGGGGTTTCTGGCCACTCAGAACCGCAGGGCGAAGGGGCAGCCCAACGGCGGCCCATGACCAGGGCACGGCGTGTCAGCCCCGGCCGCCGTGCCGGCCGGGGCATTGAAACGGTGGCATCGGCCGTGAGTTCTGTGCTGCCGCGACGGCCGTCGACCGTCGAAGGGCAGAGCCGCGCGCAGCCGGATTCCCGCTGGATTGCAGGCCCTCCGCTGCCGACCGGCCCCACTGGACGTGCGTGCGGCAGCGGAGGGGACGAGAACCTGCGTACCTGATCACGACGGTTGGGTACGCCCGCGCCAGTCCAGGCAGACGGCCAAGGCGTCGTCCTCGGCCATGACGGCTTCACCCCGGTGGCCTGCCAGTTCGCGCAGGATGGCGCGGGGTACCTCCGCGGCGGGCAACAGCCGGGTGGAGTGGATGGCCCGGGCGAGTGCCCGATCCCCGTATGCCTCGCCCCTCGGGGAGTGCACCGCGTGGACGCCGTCGCTGACGAAGACGAGCCGGTCTCCGGGCTCGACCTCGAATTCCTGCGCCACGTAGTCGGTCTCCTCGAACATGCCCAGGGGCAGCTGTGCCTCGAAGGGGACGCGTTCGACGGTGCCGCCGCGCAGCCGCAGGAGCTGTGGGGAGCCCGCGTCGACGACACTCACCCGCCCGGTGTCCAGGTCGAAGTCGAACATGAGGACCGACAGATAGCGGTGGCCTCGGTAGTGGGCGTATACGGCCTGGTCGGCCAGGGCCGCCTGGTCGGCGATGGAGATTCCGGCGCGGCGCGCGTTGCGCAGGGCGTTGATGGCGAGGCTGGTCAGCAGAGCGGCCTCTATGCCCTCACCCATGCCGTTGGTGACGTACAGCATCAGACGGTCGGCGGTGGCGGACCAGTCGAAGTTGTCGCCGAAGACGGCGTAGGCGGGCTCCAGCTGGCCCCCGAGGTCGTACTCGGGCCGGGTGCAGGAGCGGCCGGGCAGCAACTGCCACTGCATCTCGGCCGCCAGGGTGAGCCGGTCCTTGCGCCGGGCCTGGAGATACAGGTCCGTGTCGCGCTCGGCCACGAGCACCTCGTGGGCCAGCACATCGGCGATCTCGGCCAGTTCGGACACACATCCGCGTGACGCGTCGCCGTCGGGCAGCGTCACGGACAGCACGCCCAGCCGGTCGCCGCGCACGCTGACCGGCAGGTGGACGCGCATCCGGTGGTCCTGGACCTCTTCGCAGTAGGGCTCCTGCGAACCGAAGGCCCGGCCGGCCGGACTGCCGTGCACCGGCACCGGCACCAGGTTGTGCGGCCGCACCGACACCGGCTGCAGTGCTGTCAGGCCATAGTCGGCCATGAAGAGCTCGACTGCCTCCGCGTCGTATAGCTCGGTCAGCACGGCGCGGACGGCGTCGGGCAACTCGTGGGGGGCCGCCGTGCGCAGCGCGCGCTCAGCGGTCTGGAATCTGTTCACGATGAGGAATGCACCATTCTTTCTCCCGGCAACGTGCGGGCCCGGCTGAGGGGGCGGGGCTTCGCGAAGAGCCGCGTCGGTCGTTCCGAGGGGGATCCGTGGGGACGGGGGCTGCTAGTAGGCTGAAAGACGCCCCAAGTGCCTGCGAAAGTGTGATCGTGACTGCCTTCCGCCGCCGCCCAGAGCCCGATGAGGTTGCACATGTGACCACCAAGGCCGTTGAGCTGCTGGAAGTTGTCTGGGGCCGTGCCTCGACCGCGCCCACCTCTGCCTCCCAGTTGCGGGTGCTGCACATCCTCGAGCACCACGACGGCATCAATCTGCGCACTCTCGCCGAGTCCCTCGCCTCCACTCCCCCGTCCACGAGCCGACTGTGCGACCGGCTCCAGGCCGCAGGGTTCATCGAGCGCATGGTGGGCGCCGAGGATCGACGCGAGGTACGGCTGCATCTCAGCGGCCGGGGCCGCTCCTTCCTGGCCGATCTGCGTGCCCGCCGGGAGAGTGAGCTGCAGAAGGTGCTGGCGGACATGCCCACCGCCAAGCGCGTTGCCCTACTGGAGGGGCTTGAGGCGTTCTGCGCCACCGCGGCGACGCAGATACCCGACGAGGCGCCCGGCTCCGGCAGCCGGACCGCCTGAACAACCCTTCACGGCTACGGTGCCACCACCGCTCCGTGACGGTGGCGACCGGCGCCAGGGACGGTCCCTGTCCACCGGAACATTCCAGGTCCTTCCCCGTGTACGTCCGACTCGGCTACTCTCTTGCCTCACGGCTATTATTGTCAAACGACAACAGTTCTTCGAATCAGTCTTACTCGGTCCGACTACCCCTGTATGACGTGATCCGCGGTAACTGTGCGATATGTCTCGTGAATCCGGAGAGTCGGAAGTGAGCTGGAACGGCCAGAAGGTGACCGCAAACAGGCGCCGAGCCACGTGCGGAGCGCGCGGAAACATGTCCCCCGTCCGTGTCGCGCACGATGCCCGATGATCCGTTGCCTCACCTGTCGGCTCCGCGACGTGGTCGAGCCGCCGGAAGCCCGTGACACGAGGGTGGTGCGATGCCCGCGGCTCCCGAACTGAGAGTGCGTATCGACCGCCGCGAGCAGATCTTCGTGATCACCGTGCGCGGCGAAGTCGACTACGCCGCGCTGGAGGGCTTCGAACAGGCCTGGGAGGCGGCCGACGATGCGGCGATGCCCGTGACAGCGGTCGACCTCACCCAGGTCACCTTCGCCGACAGCATGCTCCTCAACGCCCTCATCGAGGCCCGTCTCCGCCACCAGGCCACTGGGCGCGACCTGGTGCTGATCGGCCCCCTGCAGTCGGCCGTCAGCCGCCTCCTGACGATCACCGGCACCATCGGACTGTTCACCATCACCGAGGCCGGCACCAGTGACGAGGGCTCGGCCGCCTCATGAGACGCGACAGGCGGTGGGCGAGTGTCGCCCACGTGACGGTCAGCGGGCCACGCGGTGACGCCGTCCACCGTGGCGCAGTAGGACCGCGCCGTAGACGAGGTCGGCGAGCAGTACGACCCCACCGATGATCAGCAGGTAGAACAGTCCGTGAACGGTGAATCCGATGATGCCCAGGACGAGGGCCACGATGATCAGGAGCAGGAACAGGCTCATCGGCTCTCCTGTCGGCTTCGATGAGTCAGCGGCGGGCCAGGCGGCGCTCGCCGCCGGCGCCCGGGGTGTAGTCGAGTCCGTAGTGCGCGAAGACCGCAGGCTCCTCCGCGGCCGGTAGCTCGCCGTCCGTGTCGATCGCAGGGGCCTTCTTGACCGTGTCCTTGTCGTAGGCGACCTTCAGATACCCCGGACCGACGGTCGAGTTCGCGAGCGGAACGAACACCAGGCGCCGACGGGTGGGCAGACCGACCGTCACGGTGGCGTAGAAGGGCTGGTCGGTCGCGGTGTCGACGTAGACCGACTCCAGGAGTCCGACCTTGTGCCCGGTGGCGTCGACCACATCGTGACCGCGCCACTCACGGATATCGCCTGCTTCGAACATCAGACACCTCCGCTGGAGCGGGTACCCCTGATCGCACCGTTGACGCCCTCGACCGACCCGGGCCGCCGTAGCGGCCATGACCAGCGCATCTGCACGATCGCCGGCATGGTGATCGACGAGGGCCAGATCCGCGGGGCGGCCCGCTACGACCAGGGGTGCTGACGCCCCCGACGCGTCATCGGGGCATCAGGAGGGCGCCACGCGGAGGCCCACGATGCAGGTGTCGTCGTCGGTGTCGGATCTGCTGTGGGTCAGCAGTCGGTCCAACTGCTGCTCCAGGGTCGGCGGAACCGTGCGCGCGGTCGTCAGCATCTGCGCCAGGGACTCCTCCACGGACCGGTCACGGCGTTCGATCAGGCCGTCCGTGTACATCAGCAGTGTGTCGTCGACGGCGAGTTGCACCTCGTGTTCCTGGTACGCGGCCTCCGGCACGGCGCCCAGCAGCAGCCCCTGGACCAGGGGCAGCGGCTCCGCCTCACCGCCGCGGACCAGTACGGGCGGCAGATGACCGGCCCGCGCCCAGCGCAGGATGTGCCGGTCGGGGTCGTACAGACCGCAGACCGCGGTGGCGGTGACGGAGCCGGTCAGATGGTGGGTCACCATGTTCAGCCAGGACAGCAGCTGACCCGGTCCGGCGCCGGTCACGGCGAGCCCGCGCAGCGCATTGCGCAGGACGACCATGCTGGTGGCCGCCTCGATGCCGTGTCCGGCGACATCGCCCACGCACACCAGCACCAGCCGGGACGGCAGCGCGACCGCGTCGTACCAGTCGCCGCCGACCAGATGCTGGGTCTCCGCGGGCCGGTAGCGCACGGCCAGGTCCAGCCCGGGGACCTCCAGCGGGGCCTGCGCGGGCGGCATGATGGCGTGCTGGAGCTGGAGGGTGAGACGGTTGCGCTCGCTGGCCTGCTGCTCGGTGTGGGCGAGCTGGTCGCGGGTCGCGGCGAGAGCGACCTCGGTCCAGTGATGCGCGGAGATGTCCTGGTAGGCGCCGCGTACGACGTAAGGCTGCCCGCCGGAGTCCAGGACCGGTTCGGCCACCACCCGGATATGGCGGGTGACCCCGTCGGGACGCAGTAGCCGAAAGGCCGTGGACGCGGGCCGGCGGTGGTGCAGCAGGGTGCGCAGGAAGCGGCCGATGGTGACGGCGTCGTCGGGGTGGGCATGGGCGGCCAGGTCCTCCAGCGGCACCGGGGCGCCGGAGGCGGGCTTGCCGTAGAGGTGGTACAGCTGGCCGTTCCAGGTGATCTCGCCGGTGAGGAGGTTCTCCTCGAAGCCGCCGATACGGCCCAGGCGCTGGGCGTGCTGGAGCAGGCTGGCCAAGCGGGCCGTCTCGTCCTCGATGCGCCAGATGAGCAGGACGCAGCCTGCGTGCCGGCTGATGTTGATGTCGGCGACCGCCGCCAGCGGGACGTCGTCGACCAGGGCGGTGAGCCGCATGCGGTGGGCGCGGTAGGGCTCACCGGTGGCGTAGACGCGCTCGATCCGCTCGAAGAGCTCGCTGTGGCCGGCGGCCATCGGATAGGTCTCCAGCAGCAGGGCTCCGTTGATGACGCTCCGAGGCCTGCCGCCGGGGTCCAGGAAACGGCCGTTGACGTGGTGGATGCGGAAGTCGACGAGGTCGCCGTGGGCGTCCAGATGCGGCATGAGCACCAGGGCGGGGTCGTTGAGTCCGTCGGCCAGGTCCATCAGCTCGGTGACGGCGGGCAGGAGGGGCGCGCCGATGCCACCGTCGGGCTGGTGCGGGGCGCCGGTCTCCAGGGTGTGCGCGCACAGCTCGGCCAGAGCCTCGACCTGCCGGACGATCTGCGGAGGAGGCATGTCCAGCGGCGCGGGCCAGACGATCTCCAGCACACCGTGGATGCGCCCGCCGGTGCCGGCCGGTACGGCGGCCCGGCCGCCCTCGGGATAGTGGTGCTGGCCGATGGAGGGCAGCCCGGTCTCGGCCAGGCTGCGGATCCAGTGCCCCGAGCGCTCGGCGAGGCCGCGGCGGGCCACCGTCGCCACCCCCGGGGGCACATGCCGCCAGCGCCCGGCATCGGCGGAGGAGAATCCGGCGTTGCCCGCCAGGGTGAGCGAGCCGTCGGCGCCCAGTGCCCAGATGGCGACCGCCTCCGCGCCCAGGGGGGCGAGAGCGTGCTCCAGCAGGGAGTCGGCCACGGCCTGGGTGTCATGGGCGGCCAGCGCACCGCTCTCGGCGGCTCGCAGCCGTACGGCCGACGACTGACTGCCCGCCGGGTCGGCGGTCTCGGTACGGGCCGCGGTGGCCGCGAGAAAGGCGGCGGTCACCTCCGACAGCCGGTCCCGTGCGGCCTGGTTGATGACATCGACCGCGAACTCGAGCGGTGTCACCCCTGCCTGCTCGGCGAGCTCGGCCAGTTGCCGGGCCGCCTGCGCCGGGCCACAGCCCAGCCGCTCGACCAGAATGCCCTTGGCCAGCTCGATCAGGGCACGCCCGTCGGCCTCGGCATGCGCCGCCCGCACCTCGCGGCGCAGCCGCCCCACGGTCGCCGCCAGCCTGCCGAGGGGGGACGACCCGCCGGGCTCGTCCGGTTCACCGGTGGCGGCTTCCCGTGTGCTGTCGACGGCACCGAGCGGCTCGATGCCCGCCGGGCCGATGCCTTCCGGCATGCACAGTTCGCCCGCCAGGTCGTGGGAACCGGGCGGTTCGGGAGGTTCGGGAGGCGGGGGCGATGGACGGAGATCACTCACGGTGGGCCTGTTTCTCGGCTGGGAGACGCCCTGGGGCGCTACGCGGCCGGCTGGTGGGCGCTGCGGTTGTGGCGCGTTGTCACACGGCCAGCCAGCGACGGACGCGGGCGATGAGGTCGTTCGTGTCGACGGGCTTGGTGATGTAGTCGTTGGCTCCCGAGGCGAGGCTCTTCTCCTGGTCGCCCGGCATGGCTTTCGCGGTGACGGCGATGATGGGCAGCTGCGCGTACTGGGGCATGGCGCGGATCTCCGCGGTGGCGGTGTAGCCGTCCATCTCCGGCATCATCACGTCCATCAGCACCAGGCAGATGTCCGGGTGGGCGAGCAGCATCTCGATGCCCTTGCGGCCGTTGTCGGCGTGCAGGACCTGGAAGCCGTGCAGTTCCAGCACTCCGCTGAGGGCGAAGAGGTTGCGTGCGTCGTCGTCGACCACCAGGACCGTCCGGCCGAGGAAGGAGTCGTCCACCGCCTGCGCGGCCGGGCGGTGCGGCTCATCGGTGCGCACCAGCGACAGCACGTCACCGGGCTGTTCGGCGGACAGGTGCAGGGTGATGCGCTCGCGCAGCTCGTCCAGGCTGGACAGGAAGTCCAGCGGGCGGCCACCCGCGAGGGCACGCAGCGCCTGCTCCTGCACCAGATCCACCCGATGCCCGGTGTGCACCAGGACGGGCACGCTGGCCAGCGCGGAGTCGCCGCGCATGGCTTCCAGGAAGTCCGCGCCCTCCTTGCCGGGCATGCCCAGTTCCAGGACGACGCAGTGGCAGGGTTCGGCCGCCAGCGTGCTCGCCGCCTCCTGTGCCCCGACGGCGGTGATGAGGTCGATCGCCCCGTGCGGATCGCCGGGGTCGTGCGCGATGTCCGCCACGGCCCGCTCGGCGACCAGGCTGAGCAGACCGCGCGGGCGTTCCTCGATCACCAGCAGCCGGCGCCTGCGGTGCTCCGGGACCGGCGCGGAAGCGGACAGCAGCCGGGGCGCCGGTGCCACCTCCGAGGTGGTGACGTCCCGGGGCTGTTCCACCGGCCGGCCGCCGGTTTCCAGCAGCTCCTCGAAGTCGGCGCGCGCGACCGGCAGGTACAGCGTGAACGTGCTGCCCTGACCGGGGGTGCTGTCGACGGTGACGGCGCCGCCGAGCAGATGGGCGATCTCCCGGGTGATGGACAGGCCGAGACCGGTGCCGCCGTACTTGCGGCTGGTGGTCCCGTCGGCCTGCTGGAAGGCGCCGAAAATCGTCTCCAGCTGCTGATGGGGGATGCCGATGCCGGTGTCGACGACCCGGAAGGCCACCACCGGACCACCGCGGAGGACACCCGGCGGCACCTCCCGGTCGGCGGCCGGTTCGATCCGCAGCTCGACGCCGCCCTGCTCGGTGAACTTCACCGCGTTGGACAGCAGGTTGCGCAGGATCTGGCGCAGCCGGGAGTCGTCGGTGAGCAGGTCGGCGGGCGTGCCGGGCGCGGTGGCCACCGTGAACTCGAGGCTCTTCTGGGTCGTCATCGGCCGGAAGGTCGCCTCGACGTACTCCAGGAGCTGACGCAGCGGGACCCGTTCGGGAGCGACGTCCATCTTGCCCGCCTCCACCTTGGACAGGTCGAGGATGTCGTTGATCAGCTGCAGCAGGTCCGAGCCCGCCGAGTGGATGATCCCCGCGTACTCGACCTGCTTGGGGGTGAGGTTGCGCGAGGGGTTCTGCGCCAGCAACTGGGCCAGGATCAGCAGGCTGTTGAGGGGGGTGCGCAGCTCGTGGCTCATGTTTGCCAGGAACTCCGACTTGTACTTGGAGGCCAGTGCCAGCTGCTGCGCCCGGGTCTCCAGTTCCTGCCTCGCCTGCTCGATCTGCAGGTTCTTCGCCTCGATGTCGCGGTTCTGTGAGGCCAGCAGGGAGGCTTTCTCCTCCAGTTCGGCGTTGGAGCGCTGCAGTTCGTCCTGCTGTACCTGCAGCTCCTCTGACCTGGCCTGCAGTTCGGAGGTCAGACGCTGGGACTCCTCCAGCAGCTCGTCGGTGCGGGCGTTGGCCACGATGGTGTTGAGGTTGACGCCGATGGTCGGCATCAGCTGTGCGAGGAAGTCCTGGTGGATCTGGGTGAAGCGGGTCAGCGAGGCCAGTTCGATGACGCCGAGGACCTGCTCCTCGACCACGATGGGCAGCACGACCAGGGCGCTGGGCACGGCCTGCCCGAGTCCGGAGGAGATGGTGACATAGCCTTCCGGCAGTTCCTCCACGGTGATGGCACGCCGGTTGCGTGCGGCCTGCCCGACCAGCGAACGCCCGACCGGGATACGGGTGGGCCGCTCCGCGTCGTCCGGATAGCCGTACGAGCCCACCAGGCGCAGTTCCTGGCCGCGCTCGGTGTCCTCCGCCAGGTAGAAGGCGCTGTACTGGGCCGACACCAGCGGAGTGAGCTCGTCCATGATCAGCTCGGCAACCACGGGCAGGTCGCGGTGGCCCTGCATCAGGCCGGAGATACGGGCGAGGTTGGTCTTGAGCCAGTCCTGTTCCTGGTTGGCCCGGGTGGTCTCGCGCAGGGACTCCACCATGGAGTTGATGTTGTCCTTGAGTTCGGCGACCTCGCCTGAGGCCTCCACGGTGATCGAGCGGGTCAGGTCGCCCTCGGCGACGGCGCTGGCGACCTCGGCGATCGCGCGGACCTGCCGGGTGAGGTTCCCGGCCAGCTCGTTGACGTTCTCCGTCAGCCGCTTCCAGGTGCCCTCGACACCCTCCACCTCGGCCTGACCGCCGAGCCGGCCCTCGCTGCCGACCTCGCGGGCGACGCGGGTGACCTCGGCGGCGAACGACGACAGCTGGTCGACCATCGTGTTGATGGTGGTCTTCAGTTCCAGGATCTCGCCCCGGGCGTCGACGTCGATCTTCTTCGACAGGTCGCCGTTGGCCACCGCGGTCGTCACCAGGGCGATGTTGCGCACCTGCCCGGTGAGGTTGTTGGCCATGGAGTTGACGTTGTCCGTCAGGTCCTTCCAGGTCCCGGCCACGTTCGGCACATGGGCCTGGCCGCCAAGGCGCCCCTCGGTGCCCACCTCGCGCGCCACCCGGGTGACCTCGTCGGCGAACGCCGACAGCGTGTCGACCATGGTGTTGATGACGTCCGCCAGCGCGGCGACCTCGCCCTTGGCCTCCACGGTGATCTTCTGCGAGAGATCGCCGCGCGCGACAGCCGTGGCGACCTGGGCGATCGACCGGACCTGCCCGGTCAGATTGGACGCCATCACGTTGACGTTGTCCGTGAGGTCCTTCCAGGTCCCCGACACGCCCCGCACGATGGCCTGGCCGCCGAGGTTGCCCTCGGTGCCGACCTCGCGGGCGACGCGGGTGACCTCGTCGGCGAAGGCGGAGAGCTGATCGACCATCGTGTTGATGGTGTTCTTGAGTTCCAGGATCTCCCCGCGCGCGTCCACGGTGATCTTCTGTGAGAGGTCGCCCTGCGCCACCGCGGTGGCCACCTGGGCGACATTGCGGACCTGCGCGGTGAGGTTGCCCCCCATGAAGTTCACGGAGTCCGTCAGGTCGCGCCAGGTGCCCTCGACTCCCTTGACGTCCGCCTGTCCGCCGAGCCGGCCTTCGGTGCCGACCTCGCGGGCGACGCGGGTGACCTCGTCGGCGAAGGCGGAGAGCTGATCGACCATCGTGTTGATGGTGTTCTTGAGTTCCAGGATCTCCCCGCGCGCGTCCACGGTGATCTTCTGTGAGAGGTCGCCCTGCGCCACCGCGGTCGTCACCTGGGCGATATTGCGGACCTGCGAGGTGAGGTTTCCGGCCATGAAGTTGACCGAATCGGTCAGGTCACGCCAGACACCGGCGACCCCGGGCACCTGCGCCTGGCCGCCCAGCCGTCCCTCGCTGCCCACTTCGCGGGCGACGCGGGTGACCTCGTCGGCGAAGGCGGAGAGCTGGTCGACCATCGTGTTGACGGTCTCCTTCAGCTGGAGGATCTCCCCGCGCGCGGGCACGTCGATCTTCTGGGAGAGATCGCCTCTCGCCACCGCCGTGGCCACCTGGGCGATGTCCCGGACCTGCGTGGTCAGATTGCCCGCCATGGCGTTGACCGAGTCGGTCAGGTCCGCCCAGGTGCCGGAGACCCCGGGGACCTGCGCCTGGCCGCCCAAGGTGCCCTCGGTGCCCACCTCGCGTGCCACCCGCGTCACTTCGGACGTGAACAGGGACAACTGGTCGACCATGCCGTTGAAGACCGTGGCGATGTCGCCGAGCAGGCCCTGGCCGTCGGACGGCAGCCGGGTGCCGAAATCACCGTCCCGTACAGCCGTCAGCCCGGCCAGCAGCTGCCGCAACTCCTGCTCGCCCGGTCCCTGGACCTGGGCGTCCATCAACATGCTGCTGCTCATGCCACCCTCGTTCCACTCCCCAGGGCCCCCACCCCGAGGACCCGGAACCTCGCCGGAGCCGTAGAGCTCCGCCCACCAGCGGCGAATGTGCGTTCGGCGGCCTCGCCCGATGGGAAATCGGTCGCAGATTAACTCAGTTGTCGGCCGACAACCAAAGTCTTGCGCGAGCATCACGGCGCACCGAAAACAGGGAGATCAGAGCGGAATACCGAAGCCGGTCCCGGGTACTCGGGTGGGTTTGACGCAGCCCGACCGGGCGGCTCACGTCACCGCCTCCGTGGGCCTCGTCAGGCCGCGATGGCGTCCTGCACGGTCGGGTGGCAGGTGGCGAGGGTGTCGAGTCCCACCAGTTGCACGGTGCGCAGCACGGCGTCCTGGACCCCCGCGAGACGCAGCCACCCCTGCGCGGCCCGTGTCACCTGGTGGGCGGCGATCAGGGCGTTGATCCCGCTGGAATCCATGAACGTGACCCCGCTCAGATCGACGACCACCCGAGAACCGGCTGTGGGGTCCGCCGGAGGCATGGCCCGGGTCAGAGCGCCGACACTCTCGTAGTCGATCTCACCGCGGAGGCCGAGCACGGTGATGCCGTCGACGTCGGTCCGGGCGATGGACAGCTCACCGCGCTCCATTGCTTCTTGTTCCTCCGCCACGTGCTCCTGCGCACCCTCGGTCCGGGCTGCGTCACCTCTCTGCAGCCAACGTGCCCCGGGATGCGGCGTGCGATGCACGAGAAGGCGCATCGAATCTTCGCGGCATGGGAGTACCACGGCGGATCGCCGGGTAGACGCGCGCCCATGAACGGGGTATCGCAGATCGTCGGCAGGGTGTCTGTCCCGCCCGAGGAGTGTTCCCGGATGGCGGATGCTGCACCTGCCGATGTCACCATCGCCCTGGACGGGGCGGACGGATGTATCGCCGACGCACGAAGCCAGACATCGGACTTCCTGACGCGCGCACAGTCCGAGCACGGGCTGCCGGTGACGGCACGCACCCTGCAGCTGGCGCAACTGGTGGTCAGTGAGCTGGTCACCAACGCGCTGAAGTACGCGCCCGGGCCGGTGCTGCTGCGCCTGGGTGTCGCCGGCGGCGTGCTGGAGATCGAGGTGTGGGACACCGATCCGACACTTCCGCTGGCCCGGGCGACCAACGCCGGACGGGTGGGCCAGCACGGCCTGGAGATCGTGCTGGCGGTGGTGCAGGGCTTCGAGGTACGCCGGGAGCCCGTGGGCAAGCGCATCACCGCCCGGCTGGCGCTGTTCGACGGACCGCTGAGCTTCGGGTAGCGAGTCGCCGGCCGCCGGACGGGCCACAGCGCGCACGGCAACCGTTCGGCGTAACGTGTGGCGCCGGGGCGGCTTCGAGCCACGCAGGGTGTCGTGCCGTGCGACGGCCCGCCGGTCGCCCTTGGCCTGCACCCTCACGAGTCAGGAGCGCACCATGGCGACATCCGTCCGCCGGCCCGCGAGCCGCGGCTCCACTGCCCGGCGCACCGCCGTTGGGCTCGTCACCACCTTGCTCGCCGTCGGCGCGTGCACCGTGCCGGCCGCGGGGGAGGACGCCCACCGCGTGCCCGGCACCCCCGCCTCCTCGGACGCCGGCACCGGCGGGCGGCTCGCCGCGGCGCAGGTCGCGGCGGTGTCCGCCGCCACCTGCGCCGACACGGTCTATGCGGGAATGACCCAGGCGCAGCGAGTCGGGCAGCTGTTCATGGGCGGGGTCTCCGCTGCCGGCGCCGGTACCACGGACCTGCGTACACTGCGCACCTACCATGTCGGGTCCGTCATGTTGACCGGGCGAAGCTCCGCCGGCACCGCGGCGACGAAGAAGGTCGTCGACGGGGTTCGCGCGCAGGCGGACACGGTCGCCGGGCGACGGGTCGGGCTGCTCGTGTCCACCGACCAGGAGGGCGGGCAGGTCCAGGTGCTCAACGGCCCCGGCTTCTCGGTCATGCCCAACGCCCTGACCCAGGGCACGTGGAGCACGGCTACACTGCGCGCCCGCGCCGAGACCTGGGCGCGACAGCTCAAGGCGGCGGGTCTCGATCTCAACCTCGCCCCGGTCGCCGACGTGGTCCCCGCGAGCCTCGGCACCCGCAACGCTCCCATCGGCCGCTACCACCGCGAGTACGGCCACACCCCCGACACCGTGACCGCGGGCACCGGCGCCTTCGCCGCGGGCTTCCGCAAGGCCGGGGTCATGACCACCCTCAAGCACTTCCCCGGCCTGGGCCAGGTCACCGGCAACACCGACACCACCGCGAACGTGGTCGACTCGGTGACCACCACCTCCAGCGCGAGCCTCACGCCCTTCCGCAGCGGGATCGCCGCCGGCTCGCCGTTCGTGATGATCTCTTCGGCGAAGTACACCAAGATCGACTCGAAGCATCTGGCCGCATTCTCCCCGACCGTCATCGACTCGCTGCTGCGCACCCGGTTCGGCTTCAAGGGAGTCGTCATCTCCGACGACCTCGGCCAGGCGGTCGCGGTGCAGGCCTACAGCCCGGGGCAGAGGGCGGTGGACTTCCTCTCCGCCGGCGGCGACATGATCCTGACGGTCAAGCCGTCCACCGTGCCGGCGATGGCACAGGCGGTGCAGTCCCGGATGGCGACGGACGCCTCCTTCCGCGCCAAGGTCACCGCCTCCGTACACCGGATTCTCACGGCCAAGGTCACGGCAGGCCGGCTCACCTGCGGCTGAGACCCGGATATGCCCGGGCGGTCTTCGGGACTGCCGTCACACCGCTCGCGTCATATTTACTTATGACGGGTTGAGCAGTCCGGGCTGATAAACCTAGTGTTAGTACATGTGAAGACAGACAAGGACGCCGACCCCGGCGGTATACGCGATCTCAGCGACGCCACGCGGCTCGCGTCCGACCTCCGCCTCGCGGTGGGCCGCGTGACGCGGCGGCTGCGGCAGGCCCACGCGGTGGGGGACGTCTCGCTCTCGGAGGTGTCCGTGCTCGCCCGGCTCGCCGGCGACGGGCCCGACTCCCCCACGTCCCTCGCCGAGACGGAGCGGGTCCGGCCGCAGGCCATGGCGAGCACCCTCGCCCAGCTCGAACAGCGCGGTCTCGTCCGCCGTACGCCCGACGCCGCGGACGGGCGGCGGAGCATCGTGGCCATCACCGAGTACGGGCGGGCCATGCTCGCCGAGCGGCGCTCCGAATCGATCCAGCGGCTCGCGGCGGTCCTCGACGAGTGCTCCCCCGAGGAACGCGCGCGGCTCGCGGCGGCCCTGCCGCTGCTCGACCGGCTGGCGGAGCGGCTGTGAGCGCGCGTACCTGGCCGGGCTCCGCGCGCTCGGCCCGCCACAAGGACACTCCCGCCGGGCCCGGCTACAAGTGGGTCGCGCTCTCCAACACCACGCTCGGCGTGCTGATCGCCACGATGGACGCGTCGATCGTGATCATCTCGCTGCCGGCGATCTTCCGCGGGATCGGCCTCGACCCGCTCGCGCCGGGGAACATCGGCTATCTGCTCTGGATGATCCTCGGCTATCTGCTGGTGTCCGCCGTGCTGGTCGTCGTCCTCGGGCGGCTCGGCGACATGTTCGGGCGGGTGAAGATCTACAACCTCGGCTTCCTGATCTTCGCATGTGCGTCGGTCGCGCTCTCGCTCGATCCGTTCCGCGCGGGGGCCGGCGCCCTGTGGCTGATCATCTGGCGGATCGTGCAGGCCTTCGGCGGGTCCATGCTCACCGCCAACTCGGCCGCCATCCTCACCGACGCCTTCCCGGCTCGGCAGCGCGGCATGGCCCTGGGCATCAACCAGATCACCGCGCTGGCGGGGCAGTTCCTCGGTCTGCTCGCGGGCGGTCTGCTCGCCGCCGTCGACTGGCGTGCCGTGTTCTGGGTGAGCGTCCCGGTCAGCATCACGGGCACGATCTGGTCGTACCTGAGCCTGCGGGAGACCTCGACGGGCCGCCCCGGCCGGATCGACTGGCTGGGCAACATCACCTTCGCCGGAGGCGCCGGCATCCTGCTGGCCGGCATCACCTACGGCATCCAGCCCTACGGCGACAGCGCCACCGGCTGGGGCAACCCCTGGGTCCTGAGCGGCCTGATCGGCGGCGTCGCCCTGCTGCTGGCCTTCTGTGTCATCGAGAGGCGCGTCGCCGAGCCCATGTTCGACCTGGCCCTGTTCAAGGTGCGGGCGTTCGCCGCGGGCAACCTCGCCGCCCTGCTGACCGCGATCGCGCGCGGTGGGCTGCAGTTCATGCTCATCATCTGGCTGCAGGGCATCTGGCTGCCCCTGCACGGCTACGACTACGAGGACACTCCGCTGTGGGCGGGCATCTTCATGCTCCCGCTCACCCTCGGCTTCCTCATCGCCGGCCCCGTCTCCGGCTATCTGTCGGACCGGTACGGCGCCCGGTTCTTCTCCACCGCCGGCCTGGTCGTCGTCACGGGTTCGTTCCTCGGTCTGCTCGCGCTGCCCGTGAACTTCGACTACGGCCTGTTCGCGGCGCTGCTGCTGCTCAACGGGCTTGGCCAGGGCATGTTCTCGGCGCCGAACACGTCCTCGATCATGGGCAGCGTGCCGGCCGAGTACCGGGGCGTCGCCTCGGGCATGCGCTCGACCTTCCAGAACTCCGGTACGGCCCTGTCGATCGGGGTGTTCTTCTCGCTGATGGTCTCCGGTCTCGCCTCCTCACTTCCGGAGACGCTGAAGAGCGGGCTCCTGGCGCACGGCGTGCCGGCCTCCTCGGCCGCGCACGCCGCCTCACTGCCGCCGGTGAGCACTCTGTTCGCGACGTTCCTCGGCGACAACCCGATTCAGCATCTGCTCGCCTCCGAGGGGGTCCTCGACCATGTGTCCGCGGCCCAGCGTGCCGTCCTGACGGGCCACACCTTCTTCCCGCAGCTGGTCTCCGGGCCGTTCCACGACGGTCTGGCGATCGTGTTCGGTGTGGCGGCGGGCATGGCCCTGGTCTCCGCCGTGGCCTCCGCGCTGCGCGGCAGCCACCGTGCCGTTGGCGAACGTCCGGCCCCCGTCACGAAGGTCACTGTGCGTTCAAAGCGGTGAGGACCCGGTCCGGGGTCAGCGGCAGCGTGCGGAAGCGGATGCCGGTGGCGTGGTGGACGGCGTTGCCGATGGCGGCCGGGGTGCCGACGATGCCGATCTCGCCGACGCCCTTGCTGCCCATGGGGTTCAGGTGCGGGTCGTCCTCGTCGATCCAGTGCGCCTCGATGTCGGGGATGTCGGCGTGCACGGGGATGTGGTAGGCGGCCAGGTCGGCTTCCGCGAAGTCGCCGTACGCCGGGTCCACCGTGCTGCCCTCGGTCAGGGCCATGCCCAGGCCCATCGTCATGCCGCCGACGAACTGCGAGCGCGCGGTACGGGGGTTGAGGATGCGGCCCGCCGCGTAGACGCCGAGGAGCCGGCGCACCCGGACCTCGCCCGTGACGGTGTCCACGGCGACTTCGGCGAAGTGGGCGCCGAACGCGTGGCGCGCGTAGGGGCTCTCGGCGTCGGCGCGTCCGCTGGTGTCCGCGCGGACACCGATCCCGCGCTCTGGCAGCGGGCCGGTGTGGTCGGCGAGGCGGTTCAGCAGCCGGGCGCAGGCCTCGTGCACGGCCCAGCCCCAGGAGGCGGTACCGCAGGAGCCGCCCGCCACGGGCGCCTGGGGCAGGTCGCTGTCGCCGATCTCGGTGAGGACCCGGTCGAGGGGTACGCCGAGCGCGTCGGCCGCGATCTGGGCGAGCACGGTACGGGCGCCGGTGCCGATGTCGGAGGCGTTCACCCGGATCAGGAAGGTGCCGTCCGGGCGGGCGTGCGCGGTGGCCATGGAAGGGGAGGTGAGGACCGGGTAGGTGGCGGCGGCCATGCCGGTCCCGACCAGCAGCGGGCCCTCGGCGCGCCGCACCCCGCGGTTCCAGTCGAAGCGGCGGGCGCCCTCGCGCAGGCACTCGACGAGGTGCCTGCTGCTGAAGGGCAGGCCGCCCGCGGGTTCGCGGTCGGGTTCGTTGCGGATCCTCAGCTCGACGGGGTCCATGCCGAGTTCGTCCGCCAGTTCGTCCATCGCCGATTCCAGGGCGTACATGCCGGGTGCCTCTCCGGGTGCGCGCATCCAGGAGGGGCTGGGCACGTCCAGCGGGACAACACGGTGGGCGAGGGACAGGTTCGGCGTGGCGTACATGACCCCGGAGGTCGTCCCCGCCATCTCCACGTACGACCTGACCGGCGAGGTGTGGGTGGTCACCTCGTGCAGGAGGGCGGTGAGCCTGCCGTCCGAGGTCGCGGCCAGCCGCAGCCGGTTGACGGTGGGGGCCCGGTGGCCGACGACCGTGGGCAGGTGGCGGCGCGGATACACCACCGTGACCGGCTGCCCCGTGTGGCGGGCGGCCATGGCGGCGAGGACCACGTCCGGACGCGGGGTGCCCTTGGAGCCGAAGCCGCCGCCGACGTGCTCGGCGCGCACCGTGATCCGGTCGACGGGCAGGGCGAAGAGCCCGGCGAGCACGCTTCGGACGCCGGTCGTGCCCTGGCTGGAGGTGTGGACGTCGAGCCGGCCCTGGTCCCAGTGCGCGGTGCTGGCGTGGGGTTCCATCGGGTGGTTGTGCAGGGGCGGTACGCGATAGGTCACGTCCAGGCGGACGGCGGCCTGTGCGAAGGCGGACTCCGGGTCGCCGTGCCGGCGGCGGGCGGGCTGGCCGCCGTTGGCCTCCTCCGGCTCGTAGGCGGCGGGGTGGCTGGGGGTGAGGACCACGTCGTGGTCGGCGGTGTCGTAGGTGACGCGTACGGCGGCGGCTCCGGCGCGCGCCGCCTCCGGGGTCTCGGCGACGACCAGGGCGACACACCAGCCGCGGTGCGGTACTTCGGGGTTCTGCAGCAGGGCGAGGGTGGCGTCCTCCGGTTCGGCGAGGCGCGGGGCGTTCTCGTGGGTGAGGACGGTGAGGACGCCGGGGACGGCGAGGGCCGGACCGGTGTCGATGCCGGTGATCCGGCCGCGGGCCACGGAGGCGGGGACGGCGCGGGCGTGGACGCGACCGGGCAGGGGGTGCTCGGCGGCGTAGCGGGCGGTGCCGGTGACCTTCGCGAGCCCTTCCCGGCGCTCGGCCGGGGCGCCGAGGGCGGTGCGGGCCATGGAAACCTCCGGGGGTCAGAGCGGGGCGGGCGCCGGGGCGAGCCGGGCCAGTACGTCAAGGGCGAGGTTGCGGGCGAGAGGCACCTTGTAGGCGTTGTCCGGCAGGGGGCGGGCGGCGGCGAGTTCCAGGTCGACGGCGCTCGCGAAGACGGCCGGGGTGGCCGCCTCGCCCAGCAGGGCCGCCTCCGCGACCCGGGCCCGCCAGGGGCGGTGGGCCAGCGCGCCGAAGGCCAGGCCCACCTGGGTGACCACTCCGCCGGCGACCCGCAGGACGACGGCGACGGAGGCGAGGGCGAAGGCGTACGACGCCCGGTCGCGGGCCTTGCGGTAGGCCGAGGGCGCTCCGGCCGTGGCGGCGGGCAGCAGCACCCCGGTGATCAGCTCGCCGGGGCGGATCCCGGTGTCCCGTTCGGGGTGGTCCTCGGGCAGCCGGTGGAAGTCGGTCAGGTCCACGACGCGTGTGCCCTCGGGGCCGTACAGCTCGATACGCGCGTCCAGGGCGGCCAGGGCCACGGCCATGTCGGAGGGATGGGTGGCGACGCAGTGCGCGGAGTGGCCGAGGACCGCGTGGTCGCGGTGGACGCCGTTCAGGGCACCGCAGCCGCTGCCGGGTTCGCGTTTGTTGCAGGGCTTGCCGAGGTCCTGGAAGTAGCCGCAGCGGGTGCGCTGGAGGAGGTTGCCGCCGGTCGTGGCGGTGTTGCGCAGTTGACCGGAGGCGCCCGCGAGCAGCGACTGGGACAGCACCGGGTAGCGGTCGCGGACGAGGGGGTGGGCCGCGAGGTCGCTGTTGCGGACGGTGGCGCCGACGCGCAGTGCGCCGTCGGGCAGCTGTTCGACCCGGTCCAGCGGGAGGCGGCTGACGTCGATCAGCGCGGTGGGCCGTTCGACGCCGAGTTTCATGAGGTCGACGAGGTTGGTGCCGCCGGCCAGGTAGTGGGCGCCGGGGCGGGCGGTGAAGGCATCGACGGCCTCCTCGGGGGTGCGGGCACGCACGTAGTCGAAGGACTTCACGGGATCACGTCCTCGACCGCCTCGACGATGCGGGGATAGGCCCCGCACCGGCACAGGTTGCCGCTGAGCCGTTCGCGGATCTCGGGCCGGTCCAGCGGGACCGGCCGGCCGGAGGGTACGGCGGGGTCGGTGACGTGCGACGGGTGTCCGGCAGCCGCCTCGGCGAGCGCGCCCACCGCGGAGCAGATCTGGCCGGGGGTGCAGTAGCCGCACTGGAAGGCGTCACGGTCGAGGAAGGCCCGTTGCAGCGGATGGGGGCTCTCGCCGTCGCCGGACAGGCCCTCGATGGTGGTGATCTCGCTGCCGTCGAGGGCCACGGCGAGCAGCAGACAGCTGTTCACCCGGCGCCCGTCGGCCAGCACGGTGCAGGCACCGCACTGGCCGTGGTCGCAGCCCTTCTTGGCGCCGGTGAGGTCGAGATCCTCGCGGAGCACGTCCAGGAGGACGCGCCGGTGGTCGAGGAGCAGGGTGTGGGGTTTTCCGTTGACCCGGAGGGTGGTTTCGGAGCGCTGGATGTCACTGCCCATGTCGTGCCTGACTTCCGGACGGGCGTGCTGCCGTCCGCTCCGTGTATCCAGGTCACGCCGTCCCACACGTGCCGTCACTCAGGGCGGCCGTGGGTGACCGGGCGTGTCCGCCGGGTCACCCACGCTTCGGTCACCGGCTCTCTGTCACGGATACGAGGCGAGGTTCGCCACGTTGCTCGAGGAGTTCGACGGGCCTCCGGTGTTGTTGACGACGTGGGTGATGGTGCCGGTGCCGCCGAGGGAGACCGTCACCATGCTGGTGAAGCGCACGTTCGTGTTGTTCGGTGCCTCGATGGCGTGCGCCGCGACCACGCTCGGGTTGACGTTGAAGTAGCAGTAGCTGCCGAGGCCGTACGCCTGGTGGCTGGTGACCGAGTCGGCGACCTTGTAGGCCGCGTAGCCCTGCGTCGAGCCGTTCATCCAGGAGGACTGGTTCGGTGGGTCGTACGGCATCTCGTTCTGGTAGAAGTACGTCCGGCCGCCGTTGCCGTTCCAGACGGTCTGGTACCTCTGGAAGTGCTCGACGAACAGGCCGTACATCGTCACGTTGTCGCCGTTGACGACCAGGCCGGTGTCGGCGGTGTTGCTGGTCCAGCCGACTCCGCTGCCGTGGTCGGCGCGCCAGATCCACATGTGGTCGCCGATGACGTTGTCGCTGTTGACGACCAGGCTGGTGGTGGCCTTGCCGACGCCCGCGCCGCCGACGCGGAAGTACACGTCGTGCAGGGAGGTCGGGTCGGCCGCGTGCGAGGCCGAGGAGCCGCTGGGACCGACCTCCACCATGGTGCTGGAGTTGGTGGTGCCGGCGTCGAAGAGCAGGCCCGCGATGTTGACGCCGTCGACGTCGGCGACCTTCATGGCGGTGATGCCGTTGTCCGGGACGAAGGTGGCGAGGCCGAGGCCGAGGACGACGGTGTCGGCGCGGTTGATCTGCAGGGTCTGGTCGAGGTGGTAAACACCCGGGGTGACCAGGAGGTTCTTGCCCGCCGTCAGGGCCGCGTTGATCTGGGACGCGGTGGCGCCCGGCTTCACGATGTAGAAGCTGTCCAGCGAGAGCGAGCTGCCGGCGGCGGAACCGGAACTCCAGCTGGTGCCGGATGAGTTGGACCGGGTGGACGGTACGAACACCTGGTAGTTGCCGGAGCCGTCGACGTACAGGGACGGCTTCTCACGGGAGGTCGGGCTCTGCGCGACCGTGGTGTCCGGCGGGCTGGGGAAGGTGGTGGACGGCACGCCGGTGCTGCCGACGAAGACCATGTTCCAGTTGGAGCCGGTCCAGCTGCCGAGCTGCGAGTTGCGGGTCAGCCACTGCTGCTGGCTGCCGGAGTTGACCTGGCCGTTGATCTGGCTGTCGGCGAGCAGGCCGCCGCTGGACCAGCCGCCGTCGTCCAGGGCGAGGTTGCCGCGCAGATGCATCCGGCGGTAGGCCGCCGCCTGCGAGACCGCCCAGCGGTCGCTGCCGCCGGTCGGGTTGACGGAGAGGTTCTCGGCGCCGCGCCAGAAGTTCTGGGTGGCGTTGCCCTGGAACCAGTCGGCCTCGGCGTGCACCGCGCCGTTGACGGACACCGCGTCCGGGGTCAGTCCGAGGCCAAGGACCTGGGTGTAGAAGCCGACGTTGACGTCCGCGCTGTAGGCGCCGGGCTTGAACATCACGGCGTAGCGCTGGGAGCCGAACTGGTTGGTCTGCTGCTGCTGGAAGATCGAGTCCAGCTTGCTCTGGATGGTCGAGGCCGACATCGACGGGTCGAAGATCACCACGTTGGAGCCCAGGTCCGGGTTGCTCGTCTGAGCCACGGGCACGACCTGGAAACGCTGGGCGGCGGTGCCGTTGCAGGTGTACTGCACGAACTGCACGCTGTCGGCGGTGGAAGCACCGGGGTCGTCCAGGCACTTGCCGCTGTTGCGGTTGACGAAGTGGTAGGCGCCGCCGCCGTCGTCCACCGGCAGCCACTGCTGGTTGTTGCCGCCGGCGTAGGTCCACAGCTGCACGGCCGCGCTGTCGGCCGTGGAGACGCCGGCGACGTCCAGGACCTCGTTGGTGTTGTTGGCGTTGTTGATCCGGACGTAGCCGCCGCTGGTGGTGGTGAAACTCCACTGCTGGGCCGTGGAGTTGTTGCAGGCGTACTGCTGGACGACGGTGCCGTCGGCGGTGGCGGCCGCCTTGGCGTCCACGCACTTGCCGCTCGCCGCGCTGAGCAGGGTGACGTTGCCGGTGGGCAGCGTGGCGGCGGACGCGGGCGCGGCGGCGCCGGTCGCGGTCAGCAGGGAGCCGGCGACAACGGCCACCGCTGCGGCGGCCGTTGCTCTGCGGCGCCGGGGAAGGCTGGGCACGAGTTCTCCTGTCGGGGGATTCAGCCGGTGTATCCGGCGAAGACGCGCGTGTAGTCCCAGTTCGACTGGCTCACGCCCGAGCAGCTGTCGGCGGAGCCGCCGGTGCAGGGCCGGTCGCGGTTGGCGGACCAGAAGGTGAGCCGGGCCAGGTGGTGCTGCTGGGCGTAGGCGAGGATGGTCCGGAAGTCGGCCACCGTCACGGTCTCGCTGTTGTCGGTGATGCCGTTCATGGACGAGATGCCCATGTCCCGGTACGCCTGGTCGTCGCTGTAGCCGTACGCGTTCTTCAGCGCGTTCTTGAGCCCCTCGGCGGCCTGGGTGGTGAGGTTGCCCATGTTCTGCCCGGCGCCGCCGAAGTCGAACGGCATGATGGCCCAGGCGTCGACGGTCAGCCCGGAGGACGCGGCCCGGTTGATCAGGCTGGTGTCGGGGCCGCTCTGGCCGGTGCCGATGGTGATGTACACCTTCAGACCGGGGTTGTTGGCCTTCACGGTCTTCAGCGCGTCCACGGTCCGCTGCTGCACGGTCCCGTTGCTGTAGGCGTCGGCCTCCAGGTCGATGTCGATGGCCTTGAGTCCGCCGTAGGCGTTGATGACCTTCTGGTACGCCGCCGCCAGTTCCCCCGCGCTGGAGCAGGAGCTCTCCAGCTTGTTGCCGCTGTAACCGCCGAAGGACGGGATGATGTCACCGCCGTTGGCGCGCACGGTGTTGACCGTCTGCTGGTCGACACCGCCGGTCAGCGCCCGGCTGCCGTCCCACTGCGGATTGCAGTAACCGTTGCTGAGGACGAACGCGAGCGTGTAGTACTTCACGCCGGTCGCGTTGGTGATCGTGGTCGGGCTCGGCGGGTCGCCCCAGCCGTTGTACAGGTACGGCGCGACGGCCATCGGCGAGGACGGGGTGGTGCCGCCGTCGGCCGCCGGGGCGGTCCACTTCTGGTTGGCGCCGCCCGTGCAGGTCCAGATCTGGGCGCGGGTGCCGTTGGCCGAGGAGTTGCCGGTGACGTCCAGGCACTTGTTCGCCTGCGGGTTGACGATGTCGTGGGCGGAGGAGACCGTCCACTTCTGGTTGGCGCCGCCGGTACAGGTCCACAGCTGGGCCGTGGCGCCGTCGGCGGTCGAATTGCCGGTCACGTCGAGGCACTTGCCGAGGGCGCGGATGGTGCCGTCGCTGCCGACGGTCCACTGCTGGGCGGCGGTGCCGTTGCAGTCGTAGATCTGGACGGCCGTGCCGTCGGCGGAGCTCGCGCCGGCGACATCGAGGCACTTGCCGGCGAGGCCGGTGATGGTGCCGGTGGCGGCCTGCGCGGGGGAGGCGGTGAGCAGGCCTGCGGAGAGCGACAGGGCGGCTAGGGCGACAGCCGTGGGCAGAGGTCTGGCCATTGCGGGGGGGTGGCCTTTCACGCGGGGGATGCCGCACGATTTGTGCCCAACACCCGTGTTGTCACCAGATGTTGAGCACATCGTGAGGCTTTGTTTAAGGCGTGAAGCTAAAGGTCCGGACCAGTGCCGTCAAGTGGGGGAGCGCTCCCTTTCCGGAATCACAGGAAACGTGACACCGATGTGAACGCCGCCGTCAGGGCGTCGGCGCCGCCGCGAACTGGGTGCGGTGCAGCTCGGCGTACCGCCCGTCCGCCAGCAGGAGTTCCTCGTGGGTGCCGCGCTCCACGATCTGCCCGGCCTCGACCACCAGGATCTGGTCGGCGGCCCGGATCGTGGACAGCCGGTGCGCGATGACCACGGCCGTACGCCCCTCAAGCGCCTCGGCGAGAGCCTCCTGGACGGCCGCCTCCGAGGTGTTGTCCAGGTGGGCGGTGGCCTCGTCGAGGATGACCACGCGCTGGCGGGCCAGCAGCAGCCGGGCGATGGTCATGCGCTGGCGCTCGCCGCCGGAGAGCCGGTAGCCGCGCTCGCCGACCACGGTGTCCAGGCCGTCGGGCAGGGACCGTACGACCTCGTCGAGGCGGGCGCGGCCGAGGGCGTGCCACAACTCCTCGTCGGTGGCGGCCGGCCGGGCGAGCAGCAGGTTGGCCCGGACGGTGTCGTGGAAGAGGTGGCCGTCCTGGGTGACCATGCCGAGGGTGGCGCGCAGGGAGCCGGCGGTCAGGTCGCGGACGTCCACGCCACCGATGCGCACCGCTCCCCCGTCGACGTCGTACAGGCGCGGCAGCAGCTGGGCGATGGTGGACTTGCCGGCGCCGGAGGATCCGACGAGGGCGACGGTCTGGCCGGGTTCGGCGCGGAAGGAGATGCCGTGCAGGACCTCGGCGCCACCGCGGCTGTCCAGGGTCGCGACCTCTTCGAGTGACGCGAGGGAGACCTGGTCGGCGGCCGGGTAGGCGAAGCGGACGTCGTCGAACTCCACGGCGACCGGGCCCTCGGGCATCTCGCGGGCGTCAGGTTTCTCCTCGATCAGGGGCTTCAGGTCGAGGACTTCGAAGACCCGCTCGAAGCTGACCAGCGCGCTCATCACCTCGACGCGGGCCCCGGCGAGCGCGGTGAGCGGGGCGTAGAGCCGGGTGAGCAGCAGGGCGAGGGAGACGACGGCGCCCGGCTCCAGGGTGCCGCGCAGCGCGAACCAGCCGCCGAGACCGTAGACGAGGGCGAGCGCCAGGGAGGAGACCAGGGTGAGCGCGGTCATGAACACCGACTGGGCGGTGGCGGTGCGCACGCCGATGTCCCGGACCCGGGCGGCGCGGGCGGTGAACTCCGCCGACTCCTCCTCGGGACGGCCGAAGAGCTTGATCAGGGTGGCGCCCGGCGCGGAGAAACGCTCGGTCATGCGGGTGCCCATGGCCGCGTTGAGCGCGGCGGCCTCGCGCTGCATGCGGGCCATCCGGCCGCCCATCCGGCGGGCGGGCACCACGAACAGCGGCAGCAGCACCAGCGAGAGCAGCGTGATCTGCCAGGACAGGGTGAGCATGACCGCGAGCGTGAGCACCAGCGTGACCAGGTTGCTGACCACGCCGGAGAGGGTGTTGGCGAAGGCGCGCTGGGCACCGATCACATCGTTGTTGAGACGACTGACCAGCGCTCCCGTACGAGTGCGTGTGAAGAACGCGACGGGCATGCGCTGCACATGATCGAACACAGCCGTTCGCAGATCGAGGATGAGTCCCTCCCCGAGCGTCGCCGAGAGCCGCCGCCCGAGCACCCCGAGCGCCGCCTCAGCGACCGCGACCAGCGCGATCAGCAGGGACAGCCGTACGATCGTGCCGGTGTCGTGTCCCGACACGATCGCGTCGACGACATGGCCGGCGAGCACGGGGGTCGCGACGGCGAGCAGGGCGGTCACCACGCCGAGCAGGACGAAACGGACTATGCCGCCACGGTGCGGGCGGGCGAAAACGGCGATGCGGCGCAGCGTGGCCCGATCGAACGGGCGCCGCTCCTGCTGGGCGGTCATCACGCTGTGCAGCTGCATCCAGGCGGTGGTCTCCATACTCATGGGAGAGAACGTACGACCTCAAGCTTCGTTGAGGTCAATGCCCCCTCGCCGTCCCCCCGTACGAAGGACCCGATGAGCCGCCCGAAGGCCACGCCCAGCTCCGCGCCAGCCCAGCTGAGCCTCCCCCCTCACCCGCTTCCCGTCCGTCATCCGGCGTCTGCTCTTCCGCCACCCGCCGTTGGGTCGGCGCGGAAAGCCTCTCCCGGTGTGACAGCGGAAAAAAACCCGGGCTTCCGTGAGGGCCGTCTCCTCCGGCTCGTCCGTCGTACCCCTTGGCGGCCCATCCTCACCCTGATTCCGCTCCTGCTCGTCGCGGTCATCGCGGTGCAGCACTGGTCGGTCCTCGTCGAGGGCTTCGGCCACCTCCGCGACGCCTCCTGGCCCTGGTTGCTGGCGGCGGGCGCCGCCACCTGTCTGACCTGGGTGGCCGCGGCCTTCACCCGGCAGGGGGCCGTGGTCCAGCAGTTGCCCCGCTGGCGGCTCCTGGCGACGCAGCTGGCGGCCGGCTCGGCCAACCATCTGCTGCCGACGGGTCTGGGCTCGGGGGCGGTCAATCTGCGGTTCATGACCGTGTGCGGGGTGCCGCTCGCCACCTCGTCGGCCGCGCTCGCCCTGTATCTGCTCGCCGAGTCGGTGGCCCGGGTGGGCCTGATGGCCGTGTTCTTCGTCGCCTTCCCGGACGCGCTGCATCTCGACAGCCTGCTCCCCAGCGGGGCGGTCGGTCCGGTTCTGGCCATCGCCGGCGTGCTGGCGGTCCTGGCGGTGGCCGGGCTGTTTCTCGTACGACGGGTGCGCGAGCCCGTGTTCCGCTTCGTGCGCGCCGCCCTGAGCGAGGCCCGCTCGGTGCACACGCGGCCGTCCCGGGCGCTGGCGCTGTGGGGCGGCTCGCTCGCCTTCCCTGCGCTCCAGGCGGCCGGTCTGGTGGCGGTGGGACGGGCGCTGGGCCTGCCGGTGCCGGCCACCCACATGGCGCTGGCGTACCTGGCGGCCACGGTCGCCGTCGCACTGATCCCCACGCCGGGCGGCCTGGGCTCCGTGGAGGCGGCGCTGATCGTGGCGCTGGTGGCCGCCGGGGGTCAGGTGGCGGTCGCCACGGCCGTCGTCCTCGCGTACCGGATCATCACCGTGTGGGTGCCGTTGCTGCCGGGAGCGCTGACACTGGGAGCGCTGGTGCGACTGAAGGTCATCTGACGCCGGATGGCCTTCCGACGGAAGGAAACGCATGCCGGTCCGCCTGGAACGCAAGGGTCATGTCACCACGGTCGTCCTTTCCCGGCCCGAGGTGCGCAACGCGGTGGACGGGCCTACCGCGGCCGGACTGGTCGCGGCCTTCCAGGAGTTCGAGGCGGACGACGCGGCCCGGGTGGCGGTGCTGTGGGGTGAGGGCGGCACCTTCTGCGCGGGCGCGGACCTGAAGGCGATGGGCGGCGAGCGGGGCAACCGGGTGGCGGAGGACGGCGACGGTCCGATGGGCCCGACCCGGCTGCGGCTGTCCAAGCCGGTGATCGCCGCGATCGCCGGGCACGCCGTGGCAGGGGGCCTGGAACTGGCTCTGTGGTGTGACCTGCGGGTCGCCGAGGAGGACGCGGTGTTCGGCGTCTTCTGCCGCCGCTGGGGCGTGCCCCTGATCGACGGCGGCACAGTACGGCTGCCCCGGCTGATCGGCACCAGCCGGGCCATGGACCTGATCCTGACCGGCCGTCCGGTCCCGGCCCCCGAGGCCTACGGAATGGGCCTGGCCAACCGCCTGGTCCCGCCGGGCCGCTCCCGCGAGGCGGCGGAGGAACTGGCCGCGTCCATCGCCGGTTTCCCGCAGGCGTGCCTGCGCAGCGACCGGGCGTCGGTACTGGACCAGGAGGGGCTGGCCGAACCGGCGGCGATGCTCGGTGAAGTCCGCCACGGCATGGGCGTGCTGGCCGAAGGACTGGACGGAGCGGCGCGCTTCGCGGCGGGGGCGGGCCGGCACGGGTCGTTCACGGGCGGCTGACCAGCCACTCCAGCACCGCACTGCCGGCCTGGACACCCTCCCGGGTCGCCGTCCGGGCGTCCTGGCCCGGGTGCGCCAGACCGCCGACGGCGAAGACACCCGGACGGCCGGTGTACGGCCCGTGGGTGACGGTGATCCGGGCCCGGCGGGCGAGTTCGTCCTCGGCGACGAAGTCCCCGGTGAAGACGACCGTGTCGCAGGACAGGACGCCCGTACGCCCGTCGCGGCGCCGGATGCGGACACCGGACAGCCGTCCGCGGCCGAGGAGCTCGGTGACCGTCGTGCCGGTGAGCAGCGGGACGCGGGAGCGGAGACGGGCGTCCAGGGCACGGACGGAAGCGGCGCGCGGCCCGTCGGTGAGCATCGCGACGACCTCGGCGCCCGCTGCCCGTACCGTCCCGGTGGCCGCGTACGACACCTCCTCGGCCCCCACCACCACCGCCCGCCCGCCGATCGACTGCCGGTAGCTGTGCACCGCCTGCCGCAGTTCTCCTCCGGTGTAGACCCCGGCGGGCCGGGTGCCCGGGATCAGACGTGCCGTGCGGGGGCGTTCCCGGGCACCGGTGGCGAGGACCACGGCCCGCGCGGTGACCGTCTCCGGGCCCCGCTCGCCCACGGTGGCCAGGGAGAGCGGTCCGGCCCAGTCCAGGGCGGTGACTCCGGTGCGGACCACCGCTCCCGCGCGCGTGGCCGCCTCGACGAGCAGGCGGGCGTACGCGGGTCCGGTCGACGGCCTTGTCCAGGTGCCGAATCCGCCGTGGGCGCAGTGCCGTGCCACTCCCCCGGCCTGCAGATCCCGCTCCAGCACCACCACCCGGCCCACTCCGGCGACCGCGAGCCGGGCGGCGGCCGCCAGACCGGCGGGACCGGCACCGATGACCAGGACATCGACCTGGCGTTCGACGGTCATCGGGTGCGCCCGGCCCTCTCGAACAGGTCGCGTACGGCGGCCCCGCAGTGGAAGCCCTGGCAGCGGCCCGACCCGGCCCGGGTGCGGCGGCGCAGGCCCGCGAGGCTGCGTGGCGGGATCGTGCCGGCGAGGGCGCCACGGATCTCGCCGAGGGTCACACGCTCGCAGTGGCAGACGATGACGTCACCGCCCTGCTGGTAGGGGCGGGAGAAGGCCTCGCCGAGGTTCGGCACCCGGACCGGCTCCAGGTCGACGGGGTCCTTCAGGTCAAGGCCGGAGTCCCGCAGCAGAGCGGTGACCTGGGCGGCGATGGCGAGCGAGGCGGTGAGGCCCGTGGAGCGGATCCCGCCGACGGTGACACAGGCCTGGTCGGGGCGGGCGGAGATACGGTAGTCGTCGTGCTCGGTGGCCGCGCGCAGACCGGCGTAGACGGCGGTGACCTCCTCGTTGACGAGCGCGGGCAGGATCCGGCGGCCCTTCTCGCGCAGTGCCGCCAGCCCCTCGGCGGTCGACTGGGTGGCGGTCCTGTCGTCCAGGTTCTCGGCGGTGGGCCCCAGCAGGACGTTGCCGTAGACCGTGGGGGCGACCAGGACGCCCTTGCCGAGGGCGGTGGGGACCGGCAGCAGGATGTGCCGGACCAGGTCGCGGGCGAACTTGTCGTAGACGATCAGCTGGCCCCGGCGCGGGGTGACGGTGAAGGCGCGGTGGCCGAGGAGACGGTCGAGGGTGTCGGCGTGCAGGCCGGCCGCGTTGACGAGGTGGCGGGTGTGCAGGGGGCCGCGTGAGGTGGTCAGGGTGTGGACGCCGTCGCGTCGGCTCACCCGCTCCACGCGGGAGTTGAGGTGGAGGTCGACTCCGTTGCGCACGGCCTGGGTGGCGTAGGCGAGGGTCGTGCTCCAGGGGCAGATGATGCTCTCGCCGGGTATGTGCAGGGCGCCGAGCGCGCCGGGGCCGAGGTGGGGTTCGCGGGCGTACAGCTCAGCGGCGCTCAGTGGGCGGGTGTCGTGGTGGTCGTTGCGTACGGCCTTCTGTGCGAGGCCCGGCAGGGCGGACAGCTGGTCCTCGTCCCAGGCCACCAGCAGCGCGCCGACCGGCTCGACCGGGATGCCGGACTCGGCGGCGTACGCGGCGAGGAGCCGGGAGCCCTCGCGGACCAGGCGGGCCTCCAGGGTGCCGGGGTGGGCGTCGAAACCGGTGTGCAGGATGGCGGTGTTGGCCTTCGAGGTGCCCTGACCGACATCGTCCTGGGCCTCCGCCAGGGCGACCTTCAGGTGCGGGTGACGGGCCAGTTCGCGGGCGATCGCGCTGCCGGCGACTCCGGCGCCGACGACCGTCACGTCGTACGGGACAAAGGGCAGCGGACCTTCGGCGGTGACCGTCACCCTGACCCTCCCGCTCCGGCGCCGGGTTCCGCTCCGGCGCCGGGTTCCGCTCCGGCGCCGGGTTCCGATCCGACTCCCGTCGCGTCTCCCGCTTCCGCTCCCGCCAGCAACCCGGCCACGGCCGCGCGGAAGGCGCCCAGGCGATCGGCGGCCTCCCCCGCCGGGATGCGCGGCTCGTAGACGGCAGACGGTCTGCCCTCCGGCAGGAAGTCGGTGGGGTCGGTGCCGAGGTAGGCCAGGGCGCCCACCCCGAGGGCGGTGGCGTCGGGCAGCGTGGACACCTCGACCGGGCGTTGCAGCAGGTCGGCCTGGGTCTGCATGAGCAGCGCCGAGCGGGTGAGTCCGCCGTCGACGCGCAGCGCGGTCAGCGGGGCGCCGAGATCGGCCTCGGCGGCTTCGGCGAGCACCACCACCTGGGCGGCGAGGCCCTCGCACAGGGCCCGCACCAGATGCCCTGGGCCGGTGTCGAGGCCGAGCCCGGTGAGCGAGCCGCGCAGGTCGCCGCGCCACCAGGGAGCGGCGAGCCCGGCCAGCGCGGGAACGAAGGTGACCCCGCCGGTGTCGAGGACGGTACCGCCGACCCGGTCGAGGTCGGCGGCGCCGGAGATCACGCCGAGGTCGGTGAGCCAGCGTACGGCGGAGGCGGCCGTGTACACCTGTCCCTCCAGGCAGTAACCCGTCTCTCCGGCAAGGCGCCAGGCGACACAGCTGACCAGGCCGGAGGTGCTGTGCCTGGGGGTGTCGCCGGTGTGGGCGAGCAGGAACGCCCCGGTGCCGTAGGTGCACTTGGCGCCTCCCGGCCCGGTGATCCGCTGGGCGAGAAGGGCGGCCTGCTGGTCCACGGCGAGTCCGGTGAGCGGGATCTCACGCCCGAACTCCTGTGTCGTACCGACGAGTTGACAGTTGTCGACGATCTTGGGGAGGTGTTCGGCGGACAGCCCGTAGAGGTCGAGGGCACGAGGTGACCACCGCACCCGTTCCAGATCGAGGAGTTGGGTGCGGCCGGCGGTGGCGGCGTCGGTGACATAGGCGCCGGTGAGCCGGTGGACCAGCCAGGCGTCGGTGGTGGTGACGACCCCTTCGGCGGTGAGGTGGCGGCGGATCCAGGCCATCTTGGGCGCGGCGAAGTAGGGGTCGAGGGGCAGTCCGGTGAGTGCCCGTAACTCGTCGGTGTGTTCGGCGAGTTCGGCGCAGACGGTCTCGGCCCGGCGGTCCTGCCAGACGATCGCGGTGGTCAGCGGGCGCCCGGTGCCGTGATCCCAGGCCAGGACGGTCTCGCCCTGGTTGGCCAGGCCCAGCGCCGTGACCGGTTCGCCGGCCTCGGCGAGCGCTCGGCGGCCGGCCACGAGCACCGAGTCGTACAGCTCCTCGGGGTCCACCTCCACCAGGCCGCCGGGCAGGTGCCGGGGCCGTATGGCGACGAAGCCGGTGCCGATGACGCCCCGTTCGGGGCAGATCACCAGGGCCTTGGTGCCGGACGTGCCCTGGTCGACGGCGAGCACCGGACCTGTCATCGAGCCTCCCTGGCGATCACTGCGCGACAGCCTGCCGCTGTGCGGCAGGCCTCGTCAACCAAGCACGGCGCGGTGGGATTTCAAGCCTGATTCAGCACAGTCCCGGCGGACGGGCACGCGGTGGGAACCTCTGTGCGGTTACGGCTGTGCGGATACGGCAGGATGAGCGGTTGCACAACCGAATGGGAGGTAACCGGTGAACCGAGCGCTCACCGTCGATGACCTGGTCCTGGCCGGAATCGCCCTGGCGGCGGGCCTGTTGCTGGCCTTTCTGTCACGGGGCATGCTGCGCTGGCTGGCCAAGCACGCGAAGCGGACCCGTTGGAGCGGTGACGACGTCGTCGTGGACGCGCTGCGCACGGTGGTCCCGTGGGCGGCGCTCGCGGGCGGCGGGGCGGCCGCCGCAGCGGTGCTGCCGCTGACCAGGACCGTCCAGCACCACACCAACCAGTGTCTCCAGGTGCTGCTCATCTTCGCGGTGACGGTCTCGGCGGCACGGGTGATCGCCGGCCTGGTGCAGTCGGTCACCCAGTCCCGTTCCGGGGTCGCCGGTTCGGCCACGATCTTCGTGAACATCACCCGGGTGCTGGTCCTGGCGATCGGCTTCCTGGTGGTGCTCCAGACGCTGGGCATCTCCATAGCGCCCCTGCTCACCGCCCTGGGAGTCGGCGGTCTGGCGGTCGCGCTCGCGCTCCAGGACACCCTGGCCAACCTCTTCGCGGGCATCCACATCCTCGCCTCCAAGACCGTCCAGCCGGGCGACTACATCCAGCTGAGCAGCGGCGAGGAGGGCTATGTCGTGGACATCAACTGGCGCCAGACGACCGTCCGTCAGCTCTCCAACAACCTGGTGGTCATCCCCAACGGCCAGCTGGCGAAGACGAACATGACCAACTACACCCGTCCCGAGCAGCAGCTGACGATCCTGGTGCAGGTGGGCGTGAGCTACGACCTGGACCACGTGGAGCGGGTCACCCACGAGGTCATCGCCGAGACCATGACCGAGATCACCGGCGCGGTCCCCGAGCACGAGCCCGCCATCCGCTTCCACACCTTCGGCGACTCGCGGATCGGCTTCACGGTGATCCTGGGCGTCGGCGAGTTCAGCGACCAGTTCCGGATCAAACACGAGTTCGTCAAGCGCCTGCACCGCCGCTACCGCGAGGAGGGCATCCGCATCCCGGCCCCGACCCGCACGGTGGCACTCCAGCAGGGGGCCGTGGTGATTCCGCAGCAGCGCGTCACGGACGACATGCCCTCGGGCCTGCCGCACACCGACTAGCCCCCCGCCGTCGCGTCAGAGCGTGGCGGAGTTGTCGTGGTGGTGGCCGCAGCGCAGGCTGTGGGGGGTCGCCGGGGCGGGCGTCATCGGGGTGACCGTCCAGTCGGGATGGCCGCGCATACGCGGGGTCGTCGTGCCGTGGAGCCAGTCGCGCAGGACCGAGGGCCGGGTGGACGGGGTCGCCGAGGGTCTCCGGGCCCGGGACGGGCATCTTGCCCCCCGGCCCCCGCGTCGCCGCTTCTCTCCCCCGCGGAGAAGGGGCGCGCGAGGGCCGGGGTGCCCTTGGCCAGTGCGGTCGCCGTGCCGAGCAGGGCGGCCGCGGGGCCGTCAGTCCGGTGCGATATCTCGTAGTCCGCCTGGTGCGGTATCTCATGGTCCGCTTTCGCGCGGGCGGCCGGTCCGGCCGCCGGTCGATGGCGGCTCGCTTGTCATGACCACCGCTATGACCGATCCGGTTGCCAATCGAGTGACCATCGGATCTTCCAAGTCGCGGACCCCTGTCGAGACCGGGTCGCTCACGAGATATCTTGATGTCGAGCAATGTTGCAGACGTGGAGCGGAGCACCCGGTGACTGACTCGACCATCATCTACACCTACACAGACGAGGCCCCGGCCCTGGCGACGCACTCGTTCCTGCCGGTGATCCAGGCGTATGCCTCACAGGCCGGTGTCGCCGTGGACATCCGCGACATCTCGCTGGCCGGGCGTATCATCGCCCACTTCCCGGAGTACCTGAACGAGGACCAGCGCATCCCGGACGCGCTGGCCGAGCTGGGCGACCTCGCCAAGACGCCCGAGGCCAACATCGTCAAGCTGCCGAACATCTCGGCCTCGATCCCGCAGCTGAAGGCCGCTGTCGCCGAGCTCCAGGGCAAGGGCTACGCGCTGCCGGACTACCCGGACGAGCCGAAGACCGACGAGGAGCGCGAGATCCGCGCCCGCTACGACAAGATCAAGGGCTCCGCCGTGAACCCGGTCCTGCGTGAGGGCAACTCGGACCGCCGTGCCCCCGCCTCGGTGAAGAACTACGCGAAGACCCACCCGCACCGCATGGGTGCCTGGAGCTCCGACTCCAAGACCAATGTGACGACGATGGGCGAGAACGACTTCCGCTCCACCGAGAAGTCCGTGGTGATCTCCGAGGCCGGCTCCCTGAAGATCGAGCTGGTCGCCGAGGACGGCACCACCACCGTGCTCAAGGACTCCGTACCGGTCCTGGAGGGCGAGGTCGTCGACGCCTCCGTGCTGCACGTCGCGCAGCTCAACGACTTCCTGGCCGCGCAGATCGCCCGCGCCAAGGACGAGGGCGTCCTCTTCTCCGTCCACCTGAAGGCCACGATGATGAAGGTCTCCGACCCGATCATCTTCGGTCACGTGGTGCGCGTCTTCTTCCCGAAGACGTTCGCGAAGTACGGCCAGACCCTCAAGGCGGCCGGCCTCAGCCCGAACGACGGTCTGGGCGGCATCCTCAAGGGCCTGGAGAACCTGCCCGAGGGCGCCGAGATCAAGGCCTCCTTCGACGCCGAGATCGCCGAGGGCCCGGTCCTGGCGATGGTCGACTCCGACAAGGGCATCACCAACCTGCACGTGCCGTCGGACGTCATCATCGACGCCTCGATGCCAGCCATGATCCGCACCTCCGGCCACATGTGGGGCCCGGACGGCCAGGAGGCCGACACCCTCGCGGTCATCCCGGACTCCTCCTACGCCGGTGTCTACCAGGCCGTGATCGAGGACTGCCGGGCCAACGGCGCCTACGACCCGTCCACCATGGGCTCGGTCCCGAACGTGGGCCTGATGGCGCAGAAGGCCGAGGAGTACGGCTCCCACGACAAGACCTTCGAGATCGCCACCGCCGGCACGGTCCGCCTGGTCGACGCCGCCGGCAACGTCGTGATCGAGCAGCCGGTCGCCGCCGGTGACATCTTCCGCGCCTGCCAGACCAAGGACGCGCCGATCAAGGACTGGGTGAAGCTGGCCGTCACCCGCGCCCGCGCCACCGGCGACCCGGCCGTCTTCTGGCTGGACGAGGGCCGTGCGCACGACGCGCAGCTGATCGCCAAGGTCAAGCAGTACCTGCCGGAGCACGACACCGAGGGCCTGGACATCAGGATCCTGGCGCCGGTCGAGGCCACGAAGCTGTCCGTCGAGCGCATCCGCCGTGGCGAGAACACCATCTCCGTCACCGGCAACGTGCTGCGTGACTACCTGACCGACCTCTTCCCGATCCTGGAGCTGGGCACCAGCGCCAAGATGCTGTCGGTCGTCCCGCTGATGGCGGGCGGCGGCCTGTTCGAGACGGGCGCCGGCGGCTCCGCGCCGAAGCACGTCCAGCAGCTGGTCAAGGAGAACTACCTGCGCTGGGACTCCCTCGGTGAGTTCTTCGCGCTCGTCCCCTCCTTCGAGCAGTACGCCACGGCCACCGGCAACACGCGCGCCAAGGTGCTGGCCGACACCCTCGACCGGGCCACGGCGACCTTCCTCGACGAGGACAAGTCCCCGACCCGTCGCGTCGGCGGCATCGACAACCGCGGCAGCCACTTCTACCTGTCCCTGTACTGGGCGCAGGAGCTGGCCGGGCAGACCGACGACGCCGAGCTCGCCAAGGCGTTCGCGCCGCTCGCCGAGACGCTGACCGCCAACGAGCAGAAGATCGTCGACGAGCTGCTCGCCGTCCAGGGCTCCCCGGCCGACATCGGCGGCTACTACCAGCCCGAGAAGGCCAAGGCGGACGCGGTCATGCGCCCGTCGGCCACCTGGAACGCTGCGCTCGCGTCCCTCTGAGCCGACGCTCCGTCCCTGAGGACCCCTGAGGGTCCCTGAGGGCCCCGGTCGAAGTCTCCGCCCCGGCAGGCACCACGCCCGCCGGGGCGGAGCCATGTCCGTCCGTCTGGCATCCAGGAGCCGGACGGGACGGCAACGCGGCGGGCGCCGGTGCGCGACGCCTGGAGGCGGCCCCAGTGGCGCCGGGTCGAGGGCTCACCACTCCCGGGTCGCGATCAGCTCCTCGACGTCCGCGTCCTCGAAGCCGTAGGCCCGCGCGACGACCAAGAATTCGCCGCCTATCTCCTCGCGGGCCACGGTCTCGATCTCGCTGCCGGCCGCCTCGAACTCCGCTTCCAGGGCGTTGAACTCCTCGGTCGCCGCGTGGGTCAGGGTGTACAGCGCGGGCAGGTCGGCGGGACGGTCCGCCTCGATGCGCTCGCAGAGCCGGACGAGGATCGCCCTGCCCCGGTCCACGACGTGGTCGGGGAAGTACCCGTCCCTGTACAGCACGGCCAGGAACGCGTGGCCGGTGATCCGGGGATTGCTGATCGGCATGCGGCTGCCCCACCCTCGTCCGTCGTCGATGTGACACCTTGATCCTGCACCCTGCCACTGACAACACCCCGGGAGCCGCCCGTGTCCCAGCCGTCGTACGAACTCCTGCCCGGCGCCGCCGAGTCGCCCGTGATCCTGCATGTGCCGCACTCCGCCCGGGCGGTTCCGGCCGGTGTGCGCGCGGGCATCGTGCTCGACGATGCCGCGCTGGAGCGGGAGTTGGACCACATCACGGACGCGCACACGGCGGAGATCGCGGCGGCCGCGGCGGGGCTGGCCGAGGTGACCCCCTGGCGGTTCGTCAACCGGCTGTCGCGGCTGGTGGTGGATCCGGAACGGTTCCCGGACGAGCGCGAGGAGATGCTCGCCGTCGGGATGGGGGCCGTGTACACACGGACCACGCATCGGCATGTGCTGCGGGACGGGTCGTTCGATCCCGAGCCGTTGGTCGAACGGTACTTCCGGCCGTACGCCCGGGCGATGACGGAGGCCGTCGCCGGGCGGCTGGCCGCGACCGGGCGGGCCGTGGTGATCGACGTGCACTCCTATCCGAGCCGGGCGCTGCCCTATGAGCTGCACGGGGCGGGGCCGCGGCCGCCGGTGTGCCTGGGCACGGACGGCTTCCACACGCCGGCCGAGCTGGCGAAGGCGGCGCGCGAGGCCTTCGCGGGGTGCGGGGAGACGGGGCTGGACAGCCCGTTCGGCGGGGCCTATGTGCCGCTGGAGTTCTACGGGACGGACGAGCGGGTCGGCGCGCTGATGGTGGAGATCCGGCGGGACCTCTACATGACCGAGCCCGGCGGTCCGGCGGGAGCGGGAGCGGACCGGCTCGCCGCCGCCCTCGCCGCGCTGGTGGACTCCGTCGGCCGCTGACCCTCCGGCCGGAGCATTCCCGCAGGACACGGGGTGATGGCCGTACGACCGTGGAGGCATGACCACGGAGATATCCGCGCCCTCGACCACGGGGCCGACCCCACCCACGACGGTGGAGCCGACGCCGCCCACGACGACGGAGCCGGCCCCGACCGTCCGTGAGGCGGCGCCGCCCGTACGGGACTGGCCCGCGCGCTCGATATGGAGACGGGCTCAGGCCCTGAGCCACTCCGTGACGATCACGTCCCCGCCGGTGCGCAGCCGGAGCGCGAACGGGCCGGCGGGCGGGGCCTCACTGGCGAAGCGGCCCATGCCGTCGGCCGTGAGCGTGCGCGCCGCCGCCGGACCGCCGAGCACCTCGATACGCGCCGACTGCGGGGGCAGCACCTGGCCGAGCAGCCCGTCGCCGGTGACCTCGACGTCCACGGAGACCTCACCCGCCCGGAAGGTCAGCATCCGGGGCGGGTCCTCAGCTCCCCTGACGGGGATGGCGTCAACCAGGGAGTCGAAGGTCAGCTCGGCAACCCGGGCGTCCAGGTCGTGCAGCACATAGGCGTCCATGGCCAGTTGGAGCAGCCCGGCCGGGAGCGGGTCGAGGACGGCGGCCGCCTGGCGCAGCTCCTCCTCCAGGAGGTCGGCGTCGAAGTCGATGCCGTCGAGGCCCTCCTCGGCCGGGAACTCGTCGTCGCTCATACCGCTCCCCTCGCGTCGAGCCGGGCCCGCAGCCGGCGCAGACAGCGCTGGCGCAGCGGGCCGATGCTGCCCACCGCGATGCCCAGTGCCACGGACACCTCGACATAGCTGGGCGGCGGCGAGGCCATCAGGACACGCAGCAACTGCCTGCACCGGGCGCCGAGTTCCTCGAACTCCTGCCACAGCAGACGGATCCGCTCCGCCTCGTCCGCCTGGTCCTCCGCGTCGATCAGGGACTGTTCGGGCGTACGGTCCTCGCTGACCCGGTCGAGGACCTGTGGATCGTCGGTCGGCAGCAGCCGGGTCAGTCCGCGGATCACTTTCAGGCACTCGTTGCGTGCCGTACTGGCCAGCCAGGAGCCCGCCTTGTCGGGCTCCCGGATGCGGCCCAGGTGCTGGGCGAACCGGAACCACACGGTCTGGTACACCTCGTGCCCGTCGGCGTCGGAGAGCCGGTGCGCGCGCACCACGGACCACACCAGTGGGCTCAGCCCTTCCACGAGCGCCTTCCAGGCCGCCGCGTCGCCGTCGACGGCGGACTGGACCAGCGCGCCGACCTCTGCTCGGTCCACGGTGCCACCCCTCGTGTACGGCAAGTCATCGTACGCCGTGGAGGGGAGTGTTCCGGACCTCAGGCCGCGGGTGCCGGCCGTACGACCGGGACCGGCTGCCAGGTCGCCGGGCGGAGCGCCGGTACATGGGCGCCGCGCACCTCGGCGTAGTCCGTGATGCTCTCCAGGAGCTGGGCGCGCGCGGCACGCGGGTCGGGCTCCTTGTGCGCGGTCATCCGGTCGGCGACGAGGCCGGCGGCGATGGGGGTGGCGAACGACGTTCCGCTCCACTGTGCGAACCCTTCGAACATCACTTGGTCCGGTGTGCCGGGGCCGGTCGTCCCGGTGTCGGTCAACACGCCGGTGTGGCGCGGGTACTGGCAGGTGCAGGCGTAGGTGAAGCCGAACCGGCAGCCCTCGTAGGTGGTGTGCTGGTACACGTACGGCACGGGCGCGTCGAAGCCGGCCAGGGAGCTGGTGAGTTGCTCGCCGGGTGCGTAGACCTTGACCCAGCCGCCGTGGTTGGTGAAGCAGGCGCCGTACTCGCCGTCGCTGCGCAGCGCGCCGACCGAGAGAACCGTGTTCTCGTAGCCGGGCAGGTCGGCGTAGGCGGCGGGCCAGAACGGGGTGGCGCTGCCGTTGTTGCCGGCGGCGGCGACGAGCAGGGTGCCGGACTGGTCGCGCAGGGCCTGCATGAAGCTCTCCGCGCCGAGCAGTCCGTCGGCGCTGCCGTTCGGGGTGCCGGCGGAGAGGCTGATGACATCCGGCCAGCCGTGCCGGTCGACCGCCTCGAATAGCTTGGCACCGAACTCGGACTCCAGGATGGCGCCCGCGTCGTTCAGGGTGTTGGTGACGGTGATGTCGGTGTTGGGCGCGAGGGCGGCGACGAGGCCGGCGATGAACGTACCGTGGCCGACGTACTGCTGGAGCATTCCGTCGGCGTCCGTCTCCGCCAGTTGCGGGTCGCCCTGGACGCGGTCGAGGAGCGGGTAGGAGCGGTAGTCGTGCACCAGACCGGTGTCGATCACCAGCACGCCGACGGCCGTGTCGGGGTCGTAACTCCCCGCGACCGACTGCGGGTTGGGTGTCTGGGTGAGCAGCGCGGGCAGCGGCTCGGAGGGGTTGCAGGCGTTGACCGTGGTGGACACGACGTGGTTGCGGCTGACCATCCGGCGGCCGGTGCGGCCCTCCGCCTCCCGCAGGGCGCGCAGCGCGTGGCCGACGGCGCGGTCCCCGGTGCGGTCGCCGTGGTTCGGGTCACCGACCTGGATGCGGGTGATCCCGGTGCGGTTGGTCTCCGCACCCGCCCGGCGCACATGGTCGGCGACCAGGTCGGTGGTCGCGGTGAAGTGGGCGCGCACGGTGTCCTCGACGACCCGAGCCTCCTCGCCGTCGCGGGCGAGGACGACCCCCTTCTCGTAGAAGAACTCGGCTGCGTCGTCCGGCCCCATCGCCAGTGGAACGTCCGGCATGGAGCGCTGGATCTGATCGAACTGCTCATGGAATCGCTGAGGTGCCATGGCCTGTCCTCCCCCGGAAACGGCGTTCTTCAGTCAGAGTCTCGCGCCCGCCGTCTGATACAGCGCCAAACCAGTGGGGCATGTATGCCCAGGCCACTACCATCCGAGGGGTGACTGCGCGAAGCGAATCGGTAACGGAACTGCTGCCGATGGTGTTCGCCGCCCCCGGCGAGGCCCTGGCGCGCGCGGAGCGGGTCCTCCAGTCCGATCCGCCCCCGCTGGACGCGTCCATCGCCCACCAGGTCATCGGCATCTGGCAGCGGGACTTCGGCGATCTCGGCGTCGCCCTCGACCATCTGCGGCGCGCCCGGGACTGCGCGGCACGCGCGGACTCCCCGGAGCGCGAGGCGGACGTCCTCGCCACCCTGGGGGTCGCCCTGGTGCACGCGGGGCGCACCCGGCAGGGGCTGGCCGCCTTCGAGCGCGGGGTCGCCCTGGGCAGCGGTCACAACCGGGCCCAGGTGCTGTACCGGCGGGCGTACGTCTGGTGGGTGCTGGGCCGGCACCGGGAGGCCCTGGAGGACGTACGGCGGGCGATACCGGTGCTGCGGCAGGCCGATGACGTCATCTGGACGGCCCGGGCGTTGACGCTGCGGGCCACGGTGCATCTGGCCCTTGGCGCGGTGGACCGGGCGGACGCGGACTTCACGGCGGCAGAGCGGCTGTGGGAGACGACGGGCCAGGAGCACGACAAGGCGGACGCGGTGGAGAGCCGGGGCCTGGCCGCGTTCCGGTCGGGCGACATCCCGGCGGCGCTGCGGCTGTTGGCGGAGGCCGAGGAGCGGTACGCCGAGCTGGGCACGCCGACGTTCATGCTGTACATCCGGCGCTGCGAGGTGCTGATGGCGGCCGGTCTCGCCCCCGAGGCGCTGGCCGAGGCCGATGCGGCGATCGCGGCTCTGGACCGGCTGGGCGGGCAGTCCACCCGGAAGGCCGAGTTGCTGCTGGCCGCCGCCCGGGCCGCGCGTTCGGCGGGGGACGCGCAGACCGCCATCGCCCGCGCGGCCGTCGCCGTACGGCTGTTCGCGGGGCAGCGGCGGACCTGGTGGGAGACGCATGCGCGGCTGGTGCTGATCGAAGCGCGGGTGGCGTGCGGTGCCGCCTCGGGGCGGCTGGTGCAGGACACGGCGGCGGTCGCCGAGAAGCTGGCGTCGTTCGGGGCGCCGGCCGCGCCGGAGGCCTCGCTGCTCGCCGGGCGGATCGCCCTGGCGCTGGGCTGGACGGCGGACGCGGAACGGCATCTCGCGGTGGCCGCGCGCAGCCGACACGGCGGACCGCCGCTGGCCCGGATGACCGGCTGGGCGGCGCAGGCGCTGCGCGCCCGGGCGGCCGGTTCACGGCGGGGCGTCCTGGAGGCCTGCCGGCGCGGCCTTGACGTCCTCGACGACCACCGGATGACGCTGGGCGCCTCGGAGTTGCGGGCCCGGGCCACCGCGCAGGGCGCGGAGCTGGCCGCGCTGGCCCAGCAGGCGAGCCTCGCGCACGGCGGCCCGCGCCGTCTGCTGGAGTGGAGCGAACGCTGGCGGGCCACGGTCCTCTCCACTCCCCCGACCCGGCCACCCGCCGACCCGGCCCTGCTGACCTCGCTCACCGCGTTCCGTGAGATCGCCTCCCGCGCGGAGGACGCCCGCAGGCAGGGCCGCCCCGTGCTCGCCCTGGAGCGCGAACAGCGCCGTCTGGAACGGGAGATCCGCTCCCGCACCCACCACATCCGCGGCAGCGCCCCCGGCGGGGGCGACCGCTTCGACCCGGGCCGGCTCCTTGACCGGCTCGGTGACGCCCGCCTGGCCGAACTCGCCGTCCTGGAGGGGCGGGTGCACATCCTGCTGTGCGGACAGGGCCGCGTACGGCGCTTCGAGGGCGGCCTGCTGGCGGAGGCGGTCGCCGAGGCCGAGCACGTCCAGGCGGGGCTGCGGCGGCTCGCGCATCCGGGGGCCGAGGGCCGGCTCGCGGTGGTCGAGGCCGCCGGGCGACGGCTGGAGGAGCTGCTGCTTGGCGCGGCGGCGGACCATCTCGGCTCGGGACCGGTGGTGATCGTGCCGCCGGGGGCGCTGCACCGGGTGCCCTGGGCCCTCCTGCCCTCCCTGCGGGAGCGGGTGCTCAGCGTGTCGCCGTCGGCGGGGAGCTGGCTGCGGGCCCGGGAGACCGAGCCGCCGCCGGACGGCCGCCATGTGCTGGTCCGCGGGCCGGGCCTGGCTACCGGGGGCGCGGAGGTGCCCGAGGTGGCGGGCCGGTACGCGACGGCGCGGGTCCTTGAGTACGACGACGCCCAAGTGCCCCGCGTGCTCGACGAGTTGGACGGGGCGGCGCTGGCGCACATCGCGGCGCACGGCACCTTCCGCGCGGACAGTCCGCTCTTCTCCTCGCTGCGTATGGCCGACGGCCCGCTGATCGTCCACGACTTCGAACGCCTCGCCCGCAGCCCCTACCGGATCATCCTCTCCAGCTGCGACACCGCCCGCCTCGCCTCGGTCGGCGCCGACGAACTCCTGGGCCTGGTCACCGCGTTGCTGCCGCTGGGCACGGCCGGAGTGGTGGCGAGCAGCGCGCCCGTCAACGACGCGGCCGTGGTGCCGCTGATGCTTGCCCTGCACAAGGGCCTGGGCGCCGGCCTGTCGCTGGCGGAGGCGCTGCGGGACGCCAGGGCCGCCCTGCCGGGCGACGCGGTCCACCAGGCGACGGGGTGGGCGTTCGCGGCCTTCGGGGCGGCCTGAGCATCCGCGACCGGACAGGCCCTAGGCCGACCGCTGGTCCGGCTGTTCCGCCAGCCACGGCAGTGCCGCCCGGTCGCTCGCGCCGAGGCGGGTGTAGGCGCTGTAGAGGTGGTTGCCCACCGTCCGGACGGACAGGGTCAGCCGCTCGGCGATCTGGCGGTTGCTGAGGCCGGCCGCGGCGAGTGTGACGATCTGCCGCTGCCGGGCGGTGAGTTCACCGAGGACCAGGGCGGACAAGGCCGGAGTACGGGCGCCCTGGCAGCGGCGGGCGAGGGCGACGGCGCGGGTACGGGACATCCGGGCGGCGCGCGGGTCCCGGTGCGCGCGGACGGCCTGGGCGTGGGCCTCCGCCGCGAACAGCAGCAGACCGCGCTCCGTCAGCGCCTCGGCGGCCCGGTCGAGGGCGGGTCCGTCACCGCGGGCGAGTGCCTCAGCGTGCCGTGCGAGCACGCCGTCCAGCCGTCCCACGACCCCCTCGGGCTCTCCGAGCCGTACGGCTCCGTAGTGCGCGAGACCCCCGTCCTGGCGCACTACGGAGCCTTCCCCCCGCTCAGCGGCGGCGCGGGCGAGTTCGGTACGGCAGGAGGCGTCGCCCGGCGCCGCCCGCAGTCCCTCCCTCGCCCACGCCGCCGCCTCTCGCAGCTCCCCCCGAAGCCGCGAGTACCGGGCACGCACGGCCGCGTACCCGGCTGGTACGGGCAGGCCTGCCGCCGCCAGCCATTCCCCCACCGGGGCCGCCACCTCCCGTACGTTCAACTGGTCGATGCACGTCGCGAGTTGCTCTTCCTCTTCCTTCAGGGCGGGCTCGCACTGGGCGGGTGTGCGGGCCAGCCGGCGGGCCCGCAGCCGGCCCGTGCGGGCGCGCAGCGCGGGTCCGTGCAGCGGGTGGGCGAGGCGGACCGCGCCGCGGTCGTCGACATGGATCAGACCGTCCGTCTCCAGCCGTTCGAGGATCCCGAGGTCGAGGCCGTCGTCGAGGTGCGGCGGCAGGGGCTCGGCGAAGGCGAGGCGTTCGAGGGTGTCGCGCTCACCGGGGCCCGGCCGGTCCAGGAGGGGCGCGATCCGCTCCCGTACGGTCGCGGTGAGCGGCAGCGGGCCACGCCAGGCCCACTCGCCGGTGTCCGGAACCGGGGTCAGCGCACCGGACTCGCGCAGCGCGCCGAGCAGATCCCGCAGCAGCCGCAGATCACCCCGGCACACCTGGTGCAGCCGGCGCACGGTGAGCGGCTCCAGGCCGCCGCCGGCGAGCAGCTGGGCCGTCTCGTCGTACGGCAGCGGCTCCAGGGCGAGATGGGTGAGGAGTTCCCCGGTCCACAGCCGGGAGACCGCGCCGGGCAGGGGTGCCGGGTCGGCGGCGGCCACCACGAGCCGGGTGCGGCCGTGCACGGCGAGCTGGTGGACGAGGGCGGCCGAGGCCTCGTCGAGGAGGTGGGCGTCGTCGACGACGAGGAGCCGTACACCGGACAGGTGCTGGACCGCGCCGGGCAGCGAGAGCCGGCCGGGGAGCAGGTGCGCGAACGCCGCGAACGAGAGGCTGCTGGTCTCGGGGGTACCGGTCACGTGGACGCCGTCGGTGCCCCGCACGGCCTCCTTGATCAGCCGGGTCTTGCCGCCGCCGGCCGGTCCGGTCACCACGACACCCTGCCGGCCGGCGCCCAACGACCCCCTGACGAGCTCCAGTTCGTCCTCCCGGCCGGTGAACGGCCAGGGCAGCACGGGGGTTCTCGCGCCCTGTTCGTAACTCGTCACATGAGTATGAGTCGCATTACTCAGCTCTGATACAGGGGGACTTGAGTAGCTCCCGACTCAGGCGCCCAGCCGGGTGAAACGGCAGTCTGGGCGCATGACCCGACGCTACTGCTCGCTTCCGCAGCAGCCGGTCCCGGCGTTCGCTCCGGGGCTGGCCGCCGAGCGGTTGAGCGCGCTGATCGGCGGGCGGCGGATGTGGGTCAACGGAACTGCCCTGCACTACTACTTCTTCGACGCCGACAGCGACGCCTCGGTGATCCCCGTCCCGGGGACCGGGGAGACCCGCCGGGTGCCGTGGGCCGGCGGCAAGGAGCAGCGGGACGTGGTGCGCGAGTGCTTCCAGGAGTGGCGGGACCTCGGCATCGGGGTGACGTTCGCCGAGGTCTCAGACCGGTGCGAGGCCGAGCTGCGGATCGGCTTCCAGCTGGGCGACGGCTCCTGGTCGGCGGTCGGCCGGGACGCGCTGTCGGTGGGCGCCAACGAGCGCACCATGAACCTCGGCTGGGACCTGACCGAGCCCGTCGGGCGCTGGACGGCCCTGCACGAGATCGGGCACGCGCTCGGGATGCGGCACGAGCACCAGAGCCCGTTCGCCGGTGTCCACTGGGACGACGAGGCGGTCTACACCGATCTCGCCGGCCCGCCGAACCACTGGAGCCGGGACAAGACGGACTTCAACATCCTGCGCAAGCTGGACCCGGCCGAGGCCAACGGCTCGGTGTGGGACCCGCAGTCCGTGATGCAGTACCCCTTCGGCCCGGGGCTGATCCTGGAGCCGGAGCAGTACCACAACGGTCTGTATCCGCAGGGCTCGCTGTCGCCGGCCGACAAGGAGTTCGTGCTCCGCTGGTATCCGCCCGCCGACGCCCCGGCCACGCTGCTGCCGTTCCGCTCGGCGCCGCTCGGCCTCGGGCCGGGCGAGCAGGCCGACTTCGCCGTGGAGCCACCGGAGACCCGCGTGTACCGCGTGGGCACCTTCGGGGAGAGCGACTCCGTCGTCGTGATCTTCGAGGAGCGCGACGGGGAACCGCGCTATCTCGCCGGCCACGACGACGGGGGCACCCCGCACAACACCGGGATCAGGGTCCGGCTCGTCAAGGGCCGCCGCTACTACGTCCGCGTACGTCTCCATTCCACGTGGGGGTCGGGGGAGACTGCGGTCATGTGCTGGTGACGCCGGCACACGGCCGCGACGCGGAGGTCGGACGACAGTCCGGCACCGGGGGAAGCGGTCGGGGCACGTAACCTTCGGGGGAGGGATACGTGCCTCGACCCAACCCGTGGCCCGTCAGGACGCCACGCGCTCGCTCCGCTTCTCGTCCGGATGCGCGAGGCCGAGGTGGTCGCGCAGGGTGGGGCCTTCGTAGTCGGTGCGGAAGACGCCCTGTTCCTGGAGCAGCGGGACGACCTTGTCGGCGAAGACGTCCAGGCCGCCCGGGGTGATGTGCGGGACGAGGATGAACCCGTCGCCGGCGTCCGCCTGGACGTACTCGTTGATGGTGCGGGCGACGGTGGCCGGGGTGCCGATGAAGTTCTGCCGGTTGCCGGTCTCGATGACCAGGTCGCGGATCGACCAGTCGTGGGCGGCGGCCAGCTCCCGCCACTCCCGGGCGATGGCGAGCGGGTCACGGTACATCCGCACCTGCGCCCGGCCACGCGAGATGTGCTCCGAACTGACGTCCGGGTCGATCTCGGGCAGCGGGCCCTCCGGGTCGTACGACGACAGGTCCCGGTTCCAGACGAACTCCAGGTGCTTGATGGCCGTGGCCCCGCTGACCTGCTGCCGGCGCACCTCGCGGGCGAGCTCTGCCGCGTCTTCGTCGGTGTCGCCGAGGACGAAGCTGGCGGCGGGCAGGATCAGCAGCTGGTCTGGGCGGCGGCCGTACTTGGCGAGACGGGACTTCACGTCCGTGTAGAAGGCCTGGCCGCCTTCGAGGGTGGCGTACCGGCTGAAGATCGCGTCGGCACCGGCGGCAGCGAACTCGCGGCCCTCGTCGGAGTCGCCGGCCTGGAAGATCACCGGGCGGCCCTGCGGGGAGCGCGGCACGTTGAACTGCCCGTGGATGTCGAACTGCGGGCCCTGGTGGACGAAGGAGCCGGCCCTGGCGTCGCGCAGGAAGGTGCCGGTGGCCTGGTCGGCGAGTATCTCGTCGCCGTGCCAGGAGTCGAGGAGCTCGTGCGCGGTGGCGAGGAACTCCTTGGCGCGGGAGTAGCGCTCGTCCTGCGGCAGGAAGCCGCCGCGCCGGAAGTTCTCGCCGGTGAAGGCGTCCCAGGAGGTGACCACGTTCCAGGCGGCCCGGCCTGCGGAGAGGTGGTCGAGGCTGGCGAACTGGCGGGCCACCTCGTAGGGCTCGTTGAACGTGGAATTGATGGTGCCGGTCAGTCCGAGACGGTCGGTGACGGCGGCGAGCGCCGCCAGCACCGTGAAGGTGTCGGGGCGGCCGACGACGTCCAGGTCGTAGATTTCTCCGCCCTGTTCGCGCAGCCGCAGCCCCTCGGCGAGGAACAGGAAGTCGAACTTGGCGCGCTCGGCGGTCTTCGCGAAGTGCACGAAGGAGCTGAACTCGATGTGGCTGCCGGCCGCCGGGTCGCTCCACACGGTGGTGTTGTTGACGCCCGGGAAGTGCGCGGCCAGATGGATCTGCTTCAGCGGCTTGCTCATGTCGTACGGTCCTTCCGGCTCAGGCGGCGGCGTAGCGGTTGGCGGGGCGGGCGAGCCCGAGCAGTCCGCGCAGGGTGCCGGCCTCGTAGGCGGTCCGGAAGCGGCCGCGGCGCTGCAGCTCGGGCACCAGGCCCTCGGTGATCCGCGGCAGGTCGTGGCCGAGGACGGCGGGCCGCAGCCGGAAACCGGTCAGCCCCTCCCCCGCGAACTCCTCGAGGAGATCGGCGAGCCGGTCGGCCGTACCGGCGAAGATCCGGGCGTCGCTGGTGTACGGCTCGCCCGCGAGCTCGTCCAGCCGCTCACGGCGTGCCACCGCCCGGTCCTCGGTGTCGTCGAGGAAGACCACCAGGTCACCGAAGACGTGCAGCGGCTCGGCGGACCGGCCGGCCGCCGCCTGCTCGGCGCGGATCTCGGCGACGATCGCGCGGGCCTGGCCGTTGTCGTGGGGGGTGACATAGCCGACGTCGGCCTGGCGGGCCACCAGCCGGTAGGGGACGGTGCCGTGGGCGAGGGCGGTGACCGGCGGCTGGCCCTGTGGCGGGCGCGGGGTGATGGAGGGGCCCTTCACACTGAAGTGGCGGCCCTCGAAGTCGATGTAGTGCAGCTTGTCGCGGTCGATGAAGCGCCCGGTGGCCGCGTCGCGGATCTCGGCGTCGTCCTCCCAGCTGTCCCAGAGGCGGCGCACGACCTCGACGTAGTCGGCGGCCTCGTCGAAGAGTTCGGTCACGACCGGGTTCTCGAAGTGATCGACGGGCGGGATCGTACGGCGGCCGAAGTGGGCGGCCTCGCTCGGCCGGGCGGTGATCTGCACCCGCAGTCCGGCGCGGCCGGTACTGACGTAGTCCAGGGTGGCGATGGCCTTGGAGATGTGGAACGGCTCGGTATGAGTTGCCACCGCCGTCGGCACCAGACCTATGTGGTGGGTGAGGGGCGCGATCCGGGAGGCGATGAGCACGGCGTCGAGACGGCCGCGCACCTGGTCTGTACGCTCGTCCGGCTCCAGGAGGCGGGAGGACTGCGGGCCGAGGCCGTCCTCGATGGTGACGAAGTCGAGCAGACCGCGCTCGGCCTCGGCGACCAGAGCGGCCCAGTATCCGGCGGTGAGCAGCTCACGGGGACGGGCGACCGGCTCCCGCCAGGAGGCGGGGTGCCAGCCGGTGCCGTCGAGGGCGACGGCGAGATGCAGGGGGGAAAGGGGTGCTGAGGACACGAGGGTGCCTTCCTGGAGATCCGTACGAGGGCGCACGCCACTGGGAAGCGTGTGCGGCTTCAGCGAAAACGGGTCAGGAGCAACAGAGCGCGCCGGCCACGCGCTGGAGGTCGATGTGGGGCCGGGAGTGGAGATGCACGGCGTGGCATATCCGCGTCACTGCCGTCACCTCCCCCTTCAGGGCGCCCTGCGGCGGCGCCTCACACACCTCGTCAACCGTCACAACGCCCCGGCCTTCGGGGATGTTCCCGGGCTGCGTACCAGCAGGGAGCGGGTGCGCAGGCGCTCGGTGAAGCCGATCGACTCGTACAGCCGGATCGCGGTCGCGTTGCAGGGCGCCGCGTGCAGGAACGGGATGTCACCGCGCTCCCGGATGCCGGCGGCGACCGCGCGTACCAGCCGGGTGGCCAGGCCCCGGCCGCGGTGCCCGGGGTCGGTGCAGACGGCGCTGATCTCCGTCCAGCCGGGCAGCCGCAGCCGCTCCCCCGCCATGGCGATCAGCCGGCTCCGGTGCCGGATGCCGAGATAGGCGCCCATCTCGACGGTCCGCTCGCGGAACGGGCCGGGCCCGGTGCGGCCCACCAGGCCCAGCATCGCGGGTACGTCGTCCGGGCCCAGCCGAACCGCCTCCGGATCCGGCTCGGCCCGCAGTGCGGTGTCGACGAACTGGACGCCCGGTCCGCCGCCGACCACCTCCCAGCCGGGCGGCGCCGCGTCGGCGGGCTTGATCCGTACGGTGGTTCCGGGGCCGACGAGCGTGTGCAGGTCGGCCCAGGCGTCCGGGTCGGCGGGGTCGGCCAGGGCGGCGTAGGCGTAGATGTCGTCGGGGTAGCGGGCGGCCCGGCCGACGCGTTCGGCGAGGTGGGCGTGCGGGCCGGCGAGGGCGGACCAGACGGCGTTGTCGAGGACGTCCTGATGTGCTGCGACGGTCATGACGGCGATCTCTTCTGACGCTCGATCAGGAGTTGTCCAGCGGCAACCCGGCCGGGTTGACCTGGGACTTGGCGACGGCCTCGTTGGAGAGGTTGTAGGCGGTCAGCCACTTGGCGTACTGCCCGTTCTCGATCAGGAAGTTGATCGCGTCGGCGAGCGGTTTGGCGAGGCCGCTGTCCTTCTTCGCGGTGGCCGCGATCAGGCCCTGAAGGGTCTCGCCTGCGCCGGAGAAGGTGCCGGCGTTACGGACCGCCCGGGGCGTGTTCGCGGTCTGTGTGACCTGATAGGCGATGCTGGGGTTGGGCCCGAAGTAGGCGTCGATCTTGCCGCTCGCCAGGGCCAGGTAGACGCTGTTGTTGTCCTGGAAGTACTTGACCGTGAGCTGCTTTCCCTCCTTGGCGAGCTTGGCCTTCCACTCCAGGAGGATCTTCTCCTGGTTGGTGCCGGCGCCGACGGAGACGGTCTTGCCGGCGAGTTTCTCGTAGTCGCCGTCGAAGTTCCAGGCGTTCTTCTCCGGCACCACGAAGGCGAGGTTGTCCTGCCGGTAGGAGGCGAACTCGTACTTCTTCTTGCGCTCCTCGGTGTCGGTGACGTTGGAGAAGGCCACGTCGACCTTGCCGCTGTCGATGCCGACGAACAGGTTCTCCCAGGTGAGGTTCTTCACCTCGGGGGTGAGGCCGAGGACCGCCGCCACCAGCCGGCCGAAGTCGGGCTCGATGCCGGTGAGGGTCTTCTGGTCGCTGCCCACGAACTGCAGCGGCGGCGATCCCGCGGGCAGCGCGCCGACGCCGATCTCCAGTTTGCCGCTCTTGCGGATCGCGGCGGGCAGTTCGGCGCTGATGGACTTGACCTCGGACACCTTGAGGGTGGTCTGCTTCGCGGCACCGTTGGCGGACCGGCCGATGACGACCTCACCGTTCGTGGCGCTGCCTGTCGTGGTGGCGGCGTCGCTGTCGCCCCCGCAGGCGGCGAGCCCGGTGGCGAGGGTCGCGACGGCGGTCGCCGTGGTGAGGCCGCGGATCAGGCTGCGTCGGGAGAGGAGCGTGGGCATGGCTGTCCTTCGAGTTTCAGTGGAATTTCAGTCAAAGGTGAGTGGTTCACAGGACCTTGCGCAGGAAGTCCCGGGTCCGTTCGTGCCGCGGATTGTCGAGGATCTCGGCGGGCGGTCCCTGTTCGACGATCTTTCCGGCGTCGATGAAGACGATCCGGTCGGCGACCTCACGGGCGAAGCCGATCTCGTGGGTGACGATCACGAGGGTGGTGCCGCTGGACGCCAGGTCCTCGATGACGGCGAGCACTTCGCCGACCAGTTCGGGATCGAGCGCGGAGGTCGGCTCGTCGAAGAGGATGATGCCAGGGCGCAGCGCGAGGGCACGGGCGATGGCGACGCGCTGCTGCTGGCCGCCCGACAGCTGCCGTGGGTAGGCGCCGACGCGCTCGCCGAGGCCGACGCGTTCGAGGAGTTCCTTGGCCAGCCGCTGCGCCTCGGGCCTGGTCAGCTTTCCGGTGGCGACGGGGGCGGCCGCGACATTGTCGAGGACCGTCAGGTGCGGGAAGAGGTTGAAGTTCTGGAAGACGAAGCCGATCCGGCTGCGCTGGGCCAGGATGGCGCGTTCGCTCAGCTCCTTGAGCCCGTCGCCATGGCGTTTGACCCCGATCAACTCTCCGCCGACGCTGACGTGGCCGGACTCGGGCTTCTCCAGGTGGTTGACGACCCGGAGCAGCGTGGACTTGCCGGAGCCGGACGGGCCGAGGACGACGGTGACCTCGCCGGGGCGGACCGTCAGGTCGATGCCGTCGAGGACGCGGTGGGCGCCGTATGACTTGTGGAGGTCGTGGATCTCCAGGGCGGCCGGGGCGGTGTCCGAGGCGATGTCCGGTGCGGTGGTCATACGGCGGCCTCCCGGCGTGCCCGTTCCCGCAGGCCGGCCAGGCCGGTGCGGAGTCTCTGGAGGGGGGTCGGCGGCAGCGTGCGGGTGGCGCCGCGGGCGAAGTACCGCTCGACGTAGTACTGGACGACGGAGACGGCGCTGGTCAGGATCAGGTACCAGACGGTGGCGACGAGCAGCAGGGGCACGATGTCGCCGGGGTAGGTGCTGCCCATGGACTGCACCGAGCCGAAGAGGTCGAGCAGCGAGACGTAGAACACCAGGGACGTGCTCTTGATCAGGCCGATGAGCTGGTTGACGTAGTTCGGGACGATGGAGCGCAGGGCCTGCGGGAAGACGATCCGGGTGAACTGGTAGCCCCTGGGCAGGCCGAGCGCGGCGGCCGCCTCGTGCTGGCCCTGGTCGACGGAGAGGATGCCGCCGCGCACCACCTCGGCCGCGTAGGCCGCCTCGTTGAGGCTGAGTCCGACCACGGCGATCACCGTGTCGGTGGCCAGCTTCGACTCGTCGAAGGTGACGAAGGACGGGCCGAAGGGCACGCCCAGGCTCAGCGTCTTGTACAGGGCGGAGAAGTTGTAGAGGAAGATCAGCAGGACGATGAGCGGCACCGAGCGGAACAGCCAGGTGTAGGTCCAGCTCACCGCCCGCAGCACAGGGCTGCCGGAGAGCCGGGCGAGGGCCAGCACGATGCCGCCGAGCAGGCCAAGCACGGCGCTGAGCACGGTGACTTCGAGGGTGATGACAAGCCCGTCGAGGATGGTGGGGCGCAGGAACCAGTAGCGGAAGCGGTCCCACTGGTAGAAGGGGTTGGTGGCCAGTCCGTGTACGAACTGCGCGACGAGCACCAGGACGACGCCGGTGGCGATCCACCTGCCGGGGCGGCGCAGTGGCTGAACTCGCTGGTTTTCAAGGGATTTTGACGCGCTGTCAGTGGGTGGCGGCGCCTCGGCTAGGGACAGGGCGCCTGGGGGTTCACTCATGGCGGGCTCCGGCGGAGTCGGACACCCCGGGTCACACGGCCGGGGCCGCGGCAGCGCGCCGCCTTCGGGCACGGCACGGGTGCGCGGGGGCGCGCGGGACACGGGGATGGGCGGACGTCGTCACACCGGGGCGACCGGTGTTCCGTCGAGGACGCTGGGATGCGAGGCTGTGGGAGCCGCGCTGCGGGCGAGGCGAAAAGGCCTGGTCAGACCCGGCAGCAGGCACAGCCCGGTGCGCTACACGCGCTACACAGGGCGCTGTTGACACGGAGCAGGTCGACGGCTCGGTCGGCGACGAGCGGGCTCGGATACGGCTGTACGCAGCCCTGGGTGCGGCCCTCGGCCGCCCTGGCAGCTGCGTACATGTCCGTCACCTGTCGCTGTTGTGGCGGCCCTGAGGGGGCCTCGCGCTTACCGAACGTCGTCATCCGGTCGGGTCGTCACCTGGGGCACCCCACCGCGATGCGAGGGTTGCCGGTCAGCAAGCCAGGGCTCGATGCTGACGCTCTTGACCGTTCTGTGCCGCAAGTAAGTCAGTTGCCCGAACGGATGTCAACGCCTGTCCGGTTGGTGGAACGGTTCGGGCCGCTGTCACCTGCGGGAGGCGTCCGCCGCATGGCCGGCCCAGTCCAGGATCTGGACGGCCGCGCCGGCGGCTTCCAGGCCCTGGCAACGGCCGTGGTGGCGGCGGGCGATGCCGTCGAGGTCGAGGTGGGCTCCGAAGGCCGGGTGCGCGGCCAGCCGTCGGGCATAGGCCCACAGCACCGGGTGGCCGGCGATGCGGTGCACGGCGGAGGCGTCCAGGTGGGTCCGGTGCACGGTGTCCAGCTGCACCAGGGCGACCCACAACTCGACGTCGGCCGCGGTGAGTCGGTCGCCGACCAGGAACTCCACCCCGGTCAGCCGGCGCTCCAGTTCGCCCAGGGTGGCGAGCAGCGTTTCCAGCGCCTCCGGGTCACCGCCCGCGCTGCCGGCGCGCTGCGCGGCCCGTTCGAGGCCCTCCGCGCACAGCCGCTCGACCTCCTCGATCCCGGTCTCGGCACCGCACGGGTACAGCCTGGCGACACCGTCGCCGAAGTGCCGGTCCAGGTCGCGCAGGATGTCCCGGCTGTGGGTGCTGACGATACGGCCGGACCAGTCGTCGCTGAGCACGGGCGCGAGAGCCGGCCCCGAGTAGTGGTGGGCGCTCGCCTCGTACAGCGGGCGCAGCGCGGCGTGGCTGCCGTCGGGACAGTCCGGGACGGCGGGCAGGAAGGTGACCGGACAACAGTCGTCCAGGGCCAGGAGGCTGTGGCCGACGGCGATGCGGAGGCCGTCGGGACAGGCGGTGGCGAGGTGGAGCCGGTAGCGGCGCGGCACGGCGTAGTGGCCGCTGCGCGCGTCCCGGCCGATGCGCCCCCGGAAGGCGGGAGCGGTGCGGGCGGACGGGAGGGCGGCGAGCGGAGTGATGGACATGCGTCTCCCCGGGTACGGGCGCGCGGACGTACGCGCGGCGGAAGCGTTGGTCGGTGGGTGGGCGCTCGGCACATGCGGCCGACGGCGGGCGCTCGGCACGCGGCCGGCGGCGGGCGCTCAGCTCGTGCGGCTGATGGCGCTGCACACGCGCAGCAGATCGATGTGCCGGCGGGAGGTGAGCAGCGGGACGGGGCAGGGCTTACGGCTCCCTCGGCGCTGTCTGCCGGTGACCGTGCGCAGGCGACCCATCTTTCCCTACCTTTTCACTAGGATTCCCAACTGGAGTGTCGATCGGCCTCCGCCTGACGTCAAGGGGGCGTCCACGCCTGGGACACCCGGCCCCGGCTTGCCGCCGGGCGGAAGGGGCTGTCCGCTGGAGTCGCAGGCCGAGTGACAGGAGCCGGACGCGATGAGCGAGCCCCCGGGGCCCGGGCCCCTGCCCGGCGCCGTACCCGAGACCTTCGCGTTCGTCTGCGGGCGGTGCGGCGAGGTCTGGGAGGCGACCTTCCAGGTGGTGTTCTTCACCGACCCGATCGCCGACCCGGACCTGCAGAGCACCCAGGAGTACGTCGACGAGGCCGGCCGGGCCGTGCGGTCGCCGCTGGCCGACGCGGTGTGCCCGCGCTGCGGCAGCCGGAGGGTGCGGATCACGGCTCCCGGATCATGACGCTCACCCGAATGGCGCGCGCGGGTGGTCGGCGACCGTGCCGGATGGTGGCGTAAGGGGACGTACCGCCGTTGTCCGCGGGGTGACGCAGCACCGCTGCCCGCGGAGTGACGTACCGCGTTCCCGAGGAGGCAGTCGCGATGATCCGTCCGTCCCGACCCGTGCGTGTTCTCGCCTCGGCCCTGGCGGCGGGGACCCTGCTCGCCACGGCGGCCTGTACGGACGAGAGCGGCGACCCCGAAGCCGTGTCCATCTCACCGGCCGCCGAGCGCTCCCCCGCGTCCCCGACGGCGACGCCCGCCCTCACCGGGGCGGGCGCACAGGCCGCGCTGATCACGGCGGCCGACATCGAGGACAACTGGGAGCCGGCCACCGACGCGGCGACCTGGCGCAACACCATGCTGGTCGGCAAGGTCGACGTGGCCGAATTCCTCACCGCCAAGTCCCATGCCGCCGACTGCCAGCGCCTCCTCGACGGCCTCTACTCCGCCAGCCTCCTCGGCCGCGCCACCGGCGCCTCCGGGCTGCGCGGGTTCACCGCGGACGACTCCCGGCTGCTGTACCAGGTCGGGGACTACGGCTCGGCCAGCCTGGACGCCACGCTGGCCTGGGTGAAGAGCGTGCCCCAGAAGTGCAACCATTTCACGGCCACCGGCAAGGACGGCAGCAAGCGAACCGTGCAGGTCGTGTCGGCGCAGGTGCCGAAGGCAGGCGACGCGCGCGAGGCCCTGACGGTGACCGTCAAGGGCACCGCCGAGGGCCAGCCCGCCACCTGCACCCTGGACGTGGCGGTCGTGCGCATCGGCGCCTCCGGGGCGGCGGTCACCAACGGCGGCCTTGCCGGCGTCGACCACGACAGCACCTGGCTGGCCGTGCGGCACGGCGCCCAGCGCCTCAAGGAGGTCCTGGCCGGCAAGACCCCGGCACCGCTGCCGAGCCAGTTCGACTGAAGCGGGTACCGCTCAGTGGGGCGCCCGGGTCCTCGGAGTTGCGCTGGATGGTGCCCGGCCGGCCGTTGTCGCGGTGCCACTCGACGAGGAGTTCGTCGCGGGCGCCGAAGCGGACCAGATGCCGGCCGACGACACCCTCCAGGAGGTCGAGGTTCCCGGGGTCCGCCTCCACGGTGAGCAGCAGGGCCCCCTCTTCCAGCTGGTGAAGAACTCCAACGGCACGGTCAGTCTGCTGGCCGCCGCCAACGGCAAACACGTGACGGCCGAGAACGGCGGCGCCGACGCGCTGATCGCCAACAGGACGGCGATCGGGACCTGGGAGCAGTTCGACCTGGCGACGGTCTGAGACAGCTGAGGCCGCCCCGCGGGTCAGCGCCCGCGGGGACCTTCTGGCGTCGGGAGTGCTCAGCCGCTCACCGGACCGCGGGCCGTGCGCGCCGCGGTCGCGAGGTCCAGGTCCGTGGTCTCCGGGGCGAGGAACTGGGAGACCAGACCGCCGACCGCGAGCACCCCCGCGCCGATGAGCAGCACGAACTCCACGCCGAAGCGGTCGAGGCCCATCGGCAGCAGGAAGGTGCCGACGGCCGCGCCGACCCTGCTCATCGCGGTGGCGAAGCCGACGCCCGTGGCGCGCAGGGACGTCGGGAACACCTCCAGCGGGTAGACCGCGGTGAGCGCGCTGGAGGCCGCGTTGAGGAAGATGAAGAAGAGGAAGCCGGCCACGATGACGGGCGTCGAGTGCGGCCACACCGCGACCAGCGCCAGACAGCCGGCGGTGATCCAGAACGGCGGGATCAGCAGCCTGCGGCGGCCGATGCGGTCCACGACCAGACAGCCGGCGGTGACACCGGCGACCGCGGTGAACGAGTAGACGAGCAGCGCCGCGACCGCGTTGTCGCCCATGTGGAGGGCGTCGAAGACCTGCGTCCAGAACGTACCGATGGCGAAGTACGGCAGCACCAGCGCCGCCCAGAAGACGCTCGCGAACACCGTGCTGCGGATGTGCTTCTTGCTGAACAGGGCCCAGAACCCGGTCTGTCCGGTCGCGCTCCGCTCGTCGAGTTCGGCATCCACGTCGATCTCGATGCCGTACCGCTCGATCAGCGCCTCGGCCTCCTCCCGGCGCCCTTTGCTCAGCAGCCAGCGGGCCGACTCCGGGATGCCGCCGCGCAGCGACACGCACACCACCGCGAGGACCGCGCTGCTGGACAGGGACCAGCGCCAGCCGCCGTCGACGTTCGCGAACAGGGCGCCGACGACCGTGGCCAGCGCGTAGCCGACGTACCAGCTGATCTCCAGGCTGGCCAGCAGCCGGCCCCGGCCCTGCCTGGGGGCGTACTCGGAGAGCAGCGGGGCGCCGATGGCGTACTCGCCGCCGATCGCCACGCCCATCAGCAGCCGGATGAGGAAGAGCTGCGGCCCGTCGGTGACGAAGAACTGGAGGACCGAGCCGACCAGGAAGATCAGCATGTCGGCGAGGAACACCGGGCGGCGTCCGAAGCGGTCGGCGAGCCGGCCGAAGAGGGGGCCGCCGACGAAGATGCCGATCAGCGGGGAGGCACCGACCAGGCCCTCCATGAGGGTGGAGAGGTGCAGATCGGCCGTCAGGGCGGTCATGGCCATGCCGATGCCGCCGATGATGTAGCCGTCGATGCCCTCGCCTATCTGGGTGGCGAGCTTGAGCTTGGTGTGCAGACGGCGGCGCTCGCGCGTGTGGTCGGGGACCCGTGGGGTGCCGGGCGGTTGCTGGGTCGCAGGCGTCATTGCCATGTGCGGTCCTTGGGGTGAGCGGGTGAGCGGGCGGGGACGGGCAGCGGTCGGAGGGATCAGAGGGGCCAGTCGAGGGCGATGTACTGCGTCTCCAGAAAAGCCTCGATGCCCTCACGGCCGCCCTCCCGGCCGAGGCCGGACTGCTTGACGCCGCCGAAGGGCGCGGCCGGGTCGGACAGCAGACCGCGGTTGACGCCGACCATGCCGGCCTCCAGACGTTCGGCGATACGCAGCGCCCGGCCGACGTCACGGGAGTAGACGTACGAGGCCAGGCCGTGGACGGTGGCGTTGGCGCGGGCCAGCATCTCGTCCTCGTCGGTGAAGGTGGTCAGCGGCGCGACGGGGCCGAAGACCTCCTCGTGCAGGACGCGGGCGTCGTCGGGGACGTCGACGAGGACGGTGGCGGGGTGGAAGTAACCGGGTCCGTCGGGCACTTCGCTCTGCGCGGCGATCCGCGCGCCGCGCGCCACGGCGTCCGCGACCAGGTCACGGATCTTGTCCACGGCCGCCTGGTTGATCATGGGACCGAGGGTGACTCCGTCGCCCAGGCCGGGCCCGGTGCGTACGGCCGCCATGGCGGCGCCGAACTTCTCGGTGAACTCCGCTGCGACATCGGCGTGGACGTAGAACCGGTTGGCGGCGATGCAGACTTCGCCGCCGCCGCGCATCTTGGCGTCCATCGCCCCGAGCACGGCGGCGTCGATGTCGGCGTCCGCGCAGACCACGAAGGGGGCGTTGCCGCCCAGTTCCATGGTCACGTTGACGACGTGCGCGGCGGCCTGCTCCAGGAGCAGCCTGCCGGTGGCGGTGGAGCCGGTGAAGGAGAACTTGCGGACCCGTTCGTCGCCCAGCCAGGCCGAGACCACCTCGGGGGCGCGGTCGGTCGGCAGGACGTTCAGCAGGCCTTCGGGCAGGCCGGCCTCGGTCAGCAGCGCGGCGACCGCGAGGGCCGTGAGGGGGGTCTCCGGCGCGGGCTTGAGCAGCACCGGGCAGCCGGCCGCGAGCGCCGGGGCGATCTTCCGGGTGGCCATGGCGGCCGGGAAGTTCCAGGGGGTCACGAACGCCGTGACGCCGACGGGGTGTTTGCGTACGACGTGCCGGTAGCCGCCGGCCGGGGCGTCCCCGAAGGAGGAGCCGATGCGGACCGCCTCCTCGGCGAACCAGCGGAAGAACTCGGCGGCGTAACCGACTTCGGCCACCGCATCCCGGTAGGCCTTGCCGTTCTCCAGCACGATGAGCCGGGCGAGGGTGTCGGTGTGCTCACGCATCAGCGCGAACGTGGTGTGCAGGATCTCCGAACGGCGCCGGGGCGGTGTCGCCCGCCACCCGGCCGCGGCCGACTCCGCGGCCTCGATCGCCGCGCGGGCGTCCTCCGGTCCCGCCGCGGAGACCTCCCTGACCAGGTCGCCGGTGGCCGGGTCGTACACGGGGTAGGTCCGTCCGCCGGCGGCCGGGAGCCAGCGGCCGCCAAGGAACACATCGCCTTCCGCGAGCGGCGCCTTGGCCAGGAGGTCGATGCCGGCGAGGTTCATGACTGCTCTTTTCTCCGTTCCGGACGGGGCTCGTCCGATGCGCGGTGAATTTACGAGCGCGTCATGGGGCGGACAAGGCAACCTCGGCGGATCGCAATGGGGGTTGCTGTGAGGGCAACTCGCCGATCTTGGGCGGGAGTACGGCGGTCAGGTGAGCCGGGCCCGCTGCAACGGGGTGCGCCGGGGCTCCCAGCCCAGCAGCGACGACACCCGCGCCGCCGCCCGCGCGGTGGTACGCCCCGCATCGTCGAGCCGGTCGCCCAGGCGGGACTTCGGGGCGGAGATGTTGATGGCGGCGACGACCCGGCCCCGGAAGTCCCTGACCGGCGCCGACACACCGACCAGCCCCTCCTCGAACTCCTCGCTGACACGCGCGTAGCCCTGCCGTCGCGCGTCCTGGATCAGGGCCCACAGCTCCTGCACCGGCATCTGCCCGCTGGTACCGAAGCGGACGTAGAGCTCGTCGGGGGTCGCGTCGGCGAGCAGCACGCGCCCCGCGGACAGCCGCCAGGCGGCCACCCCGCGCCCCTCCCAGCCGTGCACGCGGAAGGAGTGCCCGGAGACCGAGAGCAGGGTGAGGACGTCACGGTCGCTGAGCACGCACAGGTGGCTGGTCTCCTCCAGGTCCGCCGACAGAGCGCGCATGACCGGCTCGGCCACCCGCACCAGACGGCTCTCCGAGGTGCGGGCGACCAGGGAGAACAGCCGCCAGCCGAGGCGGTACTCCAGGGTGTCGGGGTCGCGCTCGACGATGCCCTCGGCGGCCAGCGCCTTCAGGGCCCGGGAGATCTGGGTCTTCTCCCTGCCCACGAGCTGGGCGAGGCGGACCACGCCGAGGCCGCCGGCGTTCTGGGCCTCGTCGGAGGCGAGGGCCTCCAGCAGGTCGATGTCACGGCGCAGGCCGTGGCCGCGGGAGGCCGCGGAAGAGTCGGTCACAGTCGCCATCGTATGCGCGCATACAGGCTGAGGAACCCCAGGTCAGGCTGGAAGTTGTCAGCAGAGCAACGGGCGTTTCGATTCCTGTGACCGCCTTGCGAGGGGGTGGTGGCGGACCTAGATTCGCCGCATCGGGCCGAATGAACTGCACCGAATACGAGGTTCGTCCTTCTGTGCCCGTCGAGTCTTGCTTCCCAGGTCCAGGAGAGATCCGATGCCCACGCCGGTTTCCCCCGCCAGCCCGCCCGGCTTCGCCCCGGCCGCCCTCATCGGCGAGTCCTTCGTCGGCGAGGGTGCCAACGCCGCGCACACGAACATCGTGATCGGACGCAAGGGCGGCCCGGTCGAGACCGCGTGGGCGACGGCGCTGGCCACCCCGAGCGCCGGGCACGTCCCGTTCCTCACGGTCGTACGGCCGTCGGTGCCGGTGAAGCCGTTGACCCTGTTCGTGACCAAGGCCGCCGCCGCGGGCGAGCTGCACGAGCGCGCGACGTGGGGGTCCGCCCAGGCCGGGCTCGCGCAGGGCGTCGCGGACGCGGTCGAGGAGGGGCTGATCCCCGCAGAGGAGGCCGACGAGCTGCTGATCATCGCCGCGGTGTGGGTCAACCCGGCGGTCGACGACCTGGACGTCTCCTTCCGCAACCAGCGCGCCGCCGCGTACGGCGCGGTGCGGGCCGCCGTGACGGGCACGCCGACCGTCTCCGACGCACTGGCGGCCGCCAAGCAGGGCCCCACGAACCCGTTCTACACGCCGACCGCCGAGGTGCTCGCCCGATGAAGATCACTGACATCACCCTGGACCGGCTGCGGCTGGAGCTGGACCCGCCGTTCCGTGCCGCCTGGGACCCGGAGCCGCGCCGCGCCTTCGCCGCGACGATCGTCCGCGTCCACACCGACGAGGGGATCACCGGCATCGGCTCCGGCGACCTGATGGACGGCTTCGAGACGTACAAACACCTGTTCGTCGGCGAGGACCCGCTCGACATCACCCGGCACGTCCGGGCGATCGAGACCGCCAACTTCCACGGCGCCCGCTACTGGCCCCTGGAGGCCGCGCTGTGGGACGTCATCGGCAAGGTGCACGGCCGCCCGGTGTCGGAGCTCTTCGGCAACGCGGCGCGGAAACTGCCCGCGTACGCGTCCTCTGGCGAGCTCAAGTCCCCCGAGGAGCGTGTCGAGACCGCCCTGAAGGTGCGCGAGGCCGGTTTCCGCGCCATGAAGATCCGCATCGACCGCAACCGGGTCGACGAGGGCATCGCGGCTGTGCGCGCGGTACGTGAGGAACTCGGGGCCGGCTTCGAGATCATGGTCGACCTCAACCAGTCCTGGCGGATGGCCGGCGACACCGCAAACGCCTCCGACCTCGCCAAGACCCGCAAGACCGTCGCCCGGCTCGCCGAGCTCGACGTGTTCTGGGTCGAGGAGCCGCTGCCGTACGCCGACCTGAACGGCTTCAAGCGGCTGCGCACCGAGAACCCGGGGGTGCGGATCGCCGCCGGCGAGATGCACCACTCCCCCACCGAACTGCTGCGCTATCTCGAAGAGGACGCCCTCGACATCTACCAGATGGACGTGGTGCTCGCGATCGGCATGCACCGCGCCCGCACCCTGGCCGAGCTGGCCCAGCTGAAACACCGTCAGTTCACCCCGCACAGCTGGACCAACGGCATCGGCGTACTCGCCAACCTCCATGTCGCGGCGGGTGTCGGCGGCGGCCCGTTCTTCGAGTTCCCCTACGACCCGCCCGGCTGGACCCCCGAGCGCCGTGACTTCATGCTCGCCGAGCCCGTCCGGGTCAACGCCGAGGGCGATCTGGAGATCCCGGACCTGCCCGGCCTCGGCGTCGAGCTGGACGAGGACGCGATCGACCGCTGGAGGACCAAGTGACGTACACGATCGACGAGTTGCTGGCGCGCTCGTACGAGGACTGGCTGGCCGCGGCAGGCAAACTCGGCTTCGAGACACGGCTGTTCATCGACGGCGCCTTCACCGATGCCACCTCCGGCGACAGCTTCACCAGTGTCTCGCCGCGCGACGGCGCGGTGCTGGCGGAGGTGCAGGCGGCCGGGGCCGAGGACGTGGACCGGGCGGTACGGTCCGCACGGGCCGCCTTCGAGGACGGGCGCTGGCGCGACCTCGCGCCGAGGGAGCGCAAGCGGATCCTGCTGCGCTGGGCCGAGCTGATCCTGGCGAACGCCGGGGAACTGGCCCTCCTCGACACCCTGGAGATGGGCAAGCCCATCACCGAGTCGGTGCGGATCGACGTGGCCAAGACGGCGGAGACCATCACCTGGTACGCCGAGACGATCGACAAGACGTACGACGAGGTGGCCCCGACCCCCGGTGACGCGCTGGCGTTGATCAGCCGCGAGCCGCTGGGTGTCATCGGCGCGGTCGTGCCGTGGAACTACGCGCTGCTGATCGCCAGTTGGAAGCTCGGCCCGGCGCTCGCCACCGGCAACAGCGTGGTGCTCAAGCCCGCCGAGCAGACCTCGCTCGCCGCCCTCCGGCTTGCGGCGCTGGCCACCGAGGCGGGGCTGCCCGACGGTGTGCTCAATGTGATCCCGGGCCGGGGCGAGGTCGCCGGGCAGGCCCTCGGCCGTCACCCCGAGGTCGACAAGATCGCCTTCACCGGCTCGGCGGAGGTGGCCCGGCTCTTCCAGGTGTACGCGGGCGAGTCCAACGGCAAGCAGGTCGCCGTGGAGGCGGGCGGCAAGTCTCCGCAACTCGTGCTGGCCGACGCCGACATCGAGGCCGCCGCGTCCGCCGTGGCCTGGGGGATCTTCTACAACGCGGGGCAGACCTGCAACGCGGGCTCCCGGGTCGTCGTCCACGCCTCGGTCAAGGACCGGCTCCTGGACGCCGTAGGGAAGATCACCGCCGATACCTTCCGCGTCGGCGACCCGCTCGACCCCGCGACGGTCATGGGGCCCATCGTGGACGAAGGCCAACTGGCCAAGATCCTGGGCTACATCGAGCGCGGCAGGCAGGACGGGGCCCGGGTCCTGCTGGGCGGCGGGCGCACGCTCACCGACACCGGCGGCACCTTCGTCGAACCGACCGTGCTCGACGGTGTGTCGAACACGTCCGTCGTCGGCCAGGAGGAGATCTTCGGCCCGGTGCTGGCTGTCGTGTCGTACGACGGTGACGTCGACGAGGGCGTACGGCTGGCGAACGAGAGCGACTTCGGGCTCGTCGCCTCCGTCTGGACCCGGGACGTGACCGTCGCCCACCGCACCGCGAAGCGGCTGCGGGCCGGCACGGTCTGGATCAACACCTTCGACGCCAGTGATGTCATCACCCCCTTCGGCGGCTTCAAGGCCACCGGCGCCGGACGCGACAAGTCCCTGCACGCGCTGGACGCGTACACGGCGCTGAAGACCACCTGGATCAACCTCGCCTGACCGGCGAGCCCCCTCCCCTTTCCCTCTGAACTGCAGCGAGGACATCGATGAGGATCGGTTTCATCGGCCTGGGCAACATGGGACGCCACATGGCCCGCCACCTGATCCACGCGGGACACCTGGTCACCGTGCACGACGCCCGGCCCGAGGCCGCCGTCGGACATCTGGCGCTCGGCGCCCGCTGGGCCGACACCCCGGCGGAGTGCGTGGCCGACGCCGAACTGCTGATCACCATGCTGCCCAACCCGCGCATCGTCGAAGAGGTGCTGCTGCGCGGCGGGGCCGCCGAGGCGCTGCCCGAAGGCGCCCTGTGGATCGATATGTCGACCTCCACCCCGGCCGTCGCGGACCGGATCGCGGCCGACGTCCTGGACCGGCGCGGGGTGCGCCGGCTGGACGCCCCGGTCAGCGGCATGGCGCACGGCGCCGAGACCGGACGGCTGCAGATATTCGTCGGCGGCGAGGCGGACGACTTCCGGATGTGCCTGCCCGTCTTCGAGGCCATGGGCGACCCCGACAAGGTGCTGCACGTGGGCCCGCTCGGCGCCGGCTACACGGTCAAGCTGATGATCAACCTGCTGTGGTTCACCCACCTCGTGGCCACGTCCGAGGTGCTGGCGATGGGCACCACGGCGGGTGTGGACCTGGGTGTGCTGCGCAGCTCGCTGCTGGCCAGCCCGGCCGCCTCGCACTTCCTGGAGAAGGACCTGCTGTCCGTGCTGGTCGACGGCGACTACGACGACTCGTTCGCCATGGTCCTCGCCTGCAAGGACCTCGGGCTGGCCGTGGACCTCGGCCGCGACCTGGGCGTCGCCACGGAGCTGTCCGCGCTCGTGGAACAGATCTACCGCCGCTCCAAGGCACAGCACGGCGACCTGGCCGGGGAGATGAGCCCGGTACGCCTCTACGAGGCCTTGGCCGGACGGGAGTTCCGTCTCCCGCAGCCGGAGGAGGCCCTGCTGAGCCCCGCCTGAGCCGATCCCCCCCTTCCCCCGCCTTTCTCCAGGAGCCGTACGCCATGGGCGAGTCCTTCACCAGTCAGCTGACCGTCGAACCCACCTGCCGTATCGAGTTCGGCCCCGGCCGTATCTCGCACCTCCCCGACCTGATCGCCTCACTCGGCATGAGCCGCGCGTTCGTGGTCACCGACCGCGGGCTGCGGGCCGCCGGGATCGTCGGCCAGGTGCTCAAGGTGCTGGACGCGGCGGGCGTCGAGCACGGGGTGTACGACGGGGTCGGCGCCAACCCGTCCACCGGCAATGTCGACGAGGGCGCGGCCCGGGCCCGGGAGTTCGGCCCGGCCGTGGTCGTCGCCCTCGGCGGGGGCTCGGTCCTGGACGCGGCCAAGGGCATCTCGCTCCTGGTCGGCAACGCGGACGCGGCGGCGGCCGACGCGGACACGCTGTGGGAGGCGCTGGACGGCCTGCCGCTGGTCGCGATCCCGACCACCTCGGGCACCGGCGCGGAGACCAACGGCTTCGGTGTCATCGAGGACACCGACGCCCGCCGCAAGGTGTACATCGGCCACCCCTCGGTCAAGCCGCGGATCGCGCTGCTCGACCCGGAGCTGACGCTCGGCCTGCCCGCCCGGATCACGGCCGCCACCGGTATCGACGCCCTGGTGCACGGCATCGAGTCGCTGGCCTCGCGGGGCGCGAACCCGGTCTCGGTGGCGTACGCGACGCAGGCGGTGGCCATGGTCGGCCGCTGGCTGCCGGCCGCCCACCGGGACGGCTCCGACCTGGAGGCCCGCGCCCAGCTGATGCTCGGCGCCCACCTGGCGGGTCAGGCGCTGACCATCTCCGGGCTGGGTCTCGTACACGGCATCGGGCACGCGCTGACCGCCCACACCGGTACCCCGCACGGCGTCGCGCTCGCCGCCGTCCTGGAGGAGGTCCTGGAGTTCAGCGCCCCGGCGGCCGGCGATGCCTACGAGCAGACGGCCCGCGCGCTGCGCCTCGCCCCACCCGCCGACGGCGACTGGGCCCGCGCCGCGGTCGACGCCGTCCGTGAGATCTCCGGCGCGCTCGGCATCAAGCAGCCGCTGCGCGACCTCGGCGTCCGCCCGGACCTGCTGCGCCCCATCGCCGCTGGCGCCCTCGCGGACGCGGTCACCAAAAACGCGCCCCGGCAGCCGACCGAGGAGCAGATCCTCGGGATCCTGGAGGCTGTGTACTAGGGGGTACCGCGGCGGCCGCGAAAGGCAGGCGGGACCGTCACCACAGCACGTGCAGGCGGAGTGGCTTGCGGAACACCAACCCGTACGGCGAGGCGGGCCGCTCCGGGTCGAGGCGCAGCCCGGGGAGACGTTCGAGCAGGCGCTGGAGGGCGATGCGGGTCTCCAGGCGGGCGAGGTGGGCGGCGAGGCAGTGGTGCGGTCCATGGGCGAAGGCGAGTTGGAGGCGGGCGTTGCCCCGGCGGACGTGGAAACGGTCCGGGTCGGGGAAGACGGCCGGGTCACGGTTCGCGCCGGTCAGGGAGACGGTGACCAGGTCGCCGCGGCGGATGGCGGCCGGCCCGAGGACGATGTCGCGGGTGGCGTAGCGGTCCACCACCGCCGCGCCGGGCTCAAGGCGCAGCGACTCCTCGACCGCACCGTCCAGCAGACTCGGATCGGCCCGGACGAGGGCGAGTTGGCCGGTGTCTCCGAGCAGGTGGAGCAGCGCGTTGGTGATCATCGCCTCGGTGGTCTCGATACCGCCGAACATCAGGACCGCCGCGTTGGACGCCACTTCGGTCGGCTCCAGCCGCCCGGCGGCGGAGACGAGGAGCGAGGTCGCGTGCCGGTCGGCGACCGTCGCCTCGACAGCGGCTCGCAGTTCTGCGTAGGCGGCGGCGCCCGCCGGACCCGCTTCCAGTCCCTCGGTGATGTCCGAGACGGACCGTACGATGGCGTCGTACCAGGAAAGCACCGTCTCCGTGGTCGCCCCGACCAGTCCGAGCGCCTCGGTGACGACGGCGACGGCGAGCGGTCCGGCGAAGGCGCGGCGCAGTTCGGTCGCGCCCGACGGTTCCAGCGCGGTGATGAGGCGGTCGGTCTCCCGCTCGATGAACGGGGCGAAGCCGTCGTGCACCGCGCGGGGCCGGAAGGGAGCGGCGAAGGGCTCGCGGTGGCGGCTGTGCGCGGCACCGTCCAGGGACAGCATGCTGGGCCCGACGACCTGGGCGGTGGAGAAGCGAGGGTCGTCGACCGTGAAGGTTGCGGAGTCCCGCATCACGTCGAGCGCGAGGTCGCGGCGGGTGACCAGCCAGCCGTTCAACTCGGGCAGCCAGGACACCGGCTCGTGGGCGCGCAGCAGCGCGAGGCGCGGGTGCGGATCGCGGGCGAGTTCGGCGAGCGTGGTCGAGGCACCGAGCGGAAACGAATCAGCGGTGCTCATCGCGCGGTCCGGCCGAGGAGAGAGAAACGATTCACGTCCCCCACCTAAGCACGGGGCACGAACCGCCCGGTCCGCCGGCCCGGACCTGACGAGCCGTCAGTGACGGTACCGGCAGGCGGCCGGCTGAGGTCAGACGTCCTCGACCGACACGGCCACCGGCGTCCCGGCTTCGATCGTGCGGCTGACGGTGCACAGCCGGTCGTGGGAGACGGTGACCGCCCGGGGCAGGATGGCGCGGGCGCGATCGCCCTGCGCACCGTCCGGGAAGGTGACGGAGAAGCCGACCGCCAGGTCCGTCATCCGGTTGCCGGCCTCGTCGTTGACCTTGTGGCCACTGACGGTGACGGTGAAGGCGGTGGGCTCCGCGTGGCGGCTGGTGGCGACATCGACGTCGGCCGCGGTGCAGCCCCCGATCGCGGCGAGCAGGAGTTCCACCGGGGTGAATTCCGCGCCGTCGCCGGTACCGAAGCTGATCGTGCCGCCGCGTGCGTTCGTCGCGGTGAAGCGGCCGGTGCCGGTGCGCTCGACCGTCACCACGCGCAGGGAGTCTTCGCTCATACCGACGAACCTATGACAGCCCGGCCGTCAGTGCAGGATGTTCACGGCCCGCGCCACCACCAGGACCACCGTCACCAGGGAGACGGAGGACTGCAGCATCATCAGCATCTTGGCCCAGCGCGACAACGGCATCACGTCGGTCGGGCTGAAGGCGGTGGAGTTGGTGAAGGACAGGTACAGGTAGTCCAGGAAGGCCGGCTCCCAGTCCCGTGGCGCGGTCTCGGGGCTCTGCATCTGCACGAAGAGGAAGTCCGCGAACTGGTGGTGGCCGCGGACGCGCGCCATCGGTCCGCCGCGGTCCAACTCCCAGTACCAGAGGGCGAACACGATGACGTTCGTCAGCCAGATGCCGCCACCGGTCAGCAGCAGCGGTCCGGCGTCCTTGCCCTCCGTGCCGTTCACCAGGCCCGCCACCAGCCGGACCGCCGCCCAGCCGTTGGCGAGGCTGATCAGGCACATCAGGGCCAGGCCCAGCAGGCGCAGCCACCGGGTGCGGGGCTCGACCCGCCGGGGGTTGCCGGCGATCAGGCCGGCCAGCAGCACCAGTTCCAGGGCCGGCAAGGCCCAGTACGGCTGGAGGGCGAGCCGGTGCGGCAGCATCAGCTGGATCGCGACGGCCACCAGGATCACGGCGGTCACGGCCCACCGTGGCTCGCCCTGCGTGGCTCTGCGCCACGCGGGCACCACTTCGCGCTCGCCGCTCTCCAGCAGCCGCTCGATCCTGGCCAGCCGGTTCTCGGCATCGCTCATGCGGTCGTTCATGGCGACGATTGTCCCCGAGACCCCTTGCCGATCGGCCGTACGGTATCAGAGGTCCCCGTCGCCGCGGTGCGGAACAGAGGCGGCTGGACAGCCGCCGGAACCGTGGCCTGGTAGCCGGGCACGCCGGTGGCGAACGCCCTCCGGAAGTGCCGGGGCCTGACGGAGACGCCGGCGGGCCCACGAGCTGTTCCCTCCGAGTCCGGGGAGGGTGCCGCTCGGGGCCGGCCACCGTCGCTCACGGCGACGGACGGCGGGTCTGTCCCGGGCCCGGACTCGTGGGGAGCAGGGGCTGGGCCCGGGCGACGAGCAGAGCGACGTCGTCCTCACCGCCGGGCGGCCGGAGAGTCTCCAGGATGCGTTCGCAGGTCTCTTCCAGATCGTTGCCACGTGTCACGGTGAGGGCGTCGAGCAGGGCGTCCAGGCGGGCGTCGATGGGCTCGCTTCGGGTCTCGACCAGGCCGTCGGTGTACAGGACCAGCTCGTCGCCGGGGCGGAAGTCGATGGTGGCGGCCTCGAAGGGCACCCCGCCGACGCCGAGCGGTGCGCCGGTGGGAAGGTCGAGAAGCCGTGCCTTCTGGCCGACACGCAGCAGGGCCGGGGGCAGGTGGCCGGCGAGGCACATCTGGCACTGGCCCTGGTGGGGGTCGCTGACGCAGTAGAGGCAGGTGGTGATGGCCTGCTCGACCCCTTCGGTCAGATGATCGAGGTGATACAGGGCCTCGGCCGGGGCGAGATCGAGTTCGGCGAAGGCCCGGGCGGCGCTGCGGAGTTGGCCCATGGTGGCGGCGGCGTTGATACCGCTGCCCATGACGTCCCCGACGACGAGGGCGGTCTTGTCCCCCCGCAGGGGTATCGCGTCGTACCAGTCGCCGCCGATCTCGCTCGTGGCGCCTGCGGGCTGGTAGCGGCAGGCGACCTCCAAGCCCGGCAGGTGCGTCGCGAGCTGGGGGAGCAGACTGCGCTGGAGGGTGAGGGCCGCATGGCGCTGTGCCTGGTAGCCGCGGGCGTTGTCGATACAGACCGCGGCCCGGGCGGCCAGCTCACAGGCGAGGAACACGTCGTCGTCGTCGAAAGGCGCGGAGTTCCGGGTCCGTGTCAGGTCCAGGGCGCCCAGGACCTCACCCCGGGCCATCAGCGGTACGACCAGGTAGGAGTGCACACCGGCCGCCGCGAGAAGGGCGGCGGCCGGTGCGTGGCGGGCGATGCGCTCCAGGTCCTGACGCGTGGTGCGAGGCAACAGAACCGGCTGCCGGCTACGCACACACTGGGTGATCAGGCGGTCGCTGTCGTAGGTGGCGAGTCCCGCCGGCGGATCGGCCGCGCGGGCCGCCCCGGTGGAGTGGGCCGCGCTGACGGCGAGGGTGCGGAAGCGTGCCGGCCCCTCGAGCGGCGCGGTCCGGCCGTCGAGCGCGCTGTCCAGTACGTCCACGGCGGCCACGTCGGCCAGGGCCGGTACGACGATGTCGGCCAGCTCGCGGGCTGTCGTCTCCAGATCGAGGGTGGTACCCACGCAGGCGGAGGCCTGGGCGATCAATGCCAGCCGCTGCCGGGCCTGTGCCGCCTCGGCGGCCGCCCGATACCGCTCAGTGACGTCGATGACGGAATAGGCCAGGCCCAGCACCCGGCCACCGGAGTCCTCCAGCCGGTAGTACGAGACGGACCAGGCGTGATCGTGGTCCGGGTCGGCGGGCGGACGGCAGACGATGTGCCGGTCCACGACCGACTCGCCCGTCTCCAGGACACGGCGCAGACGCGTCTCGGGATCCGTGTTCAGGTAGGTCAGGACCTCGCCGACCGGCCGGCCGAGACGCTCGGCGGCGGACTGGCCCGTGATGCGTTCCAGGGCCGGATTCATGGCCAGGTACCGCAGGTCCGTGTCCAGAATGGCCAGCCCGACCGGGGACTGGGACACCAGACGCATGGCCAGGGCGGCATCTCGCTCGACCCGCTCGACCGTGGCCTGGTCGGCGGCAAGGCCCAGGGCGTAGACGTCACCGAGGTCGTCCAGCAGCCTCATGTTGCGGAACTCCACCAGGCGGGTGCTGCCGTCCTTGTGCCGGACCGGAAAGGCCCCGGCCCAGTCGTGGCCGGATTCCATGACCTTGGCGAACAGCTTGATCACTTCGTCGCGGTGCTCCTCGTGGACCATGAGTCGAGCCGCGTACTGACCGAGCGCCTCCGATGCGCTGTGCCCGAACAGTTCCTCGGCCTTCGGGCTCCAGAAGACCACCTGGCCCTGGGTGTTGAGCACCACCGCGGCGACGCTGAGCAGATCCAGCAGGCCGGTGGGCGGCGCGGCGGGACCGGCCACCGACCGGCCGGCGACTGCTCGGGAGGAGTCCGTCGTGCCCATCCCTCATCTCCCCTTCCGCTCGTGTCCTGGCTCGTGCCACATCGGCGGAAGTTCTGTCTTCATCCATGGTCGCCCCAGACCGTGGCGGCAGACACCTGGGCCCGCTGCGCGAGCCCTGAGCCAAGCTGGAGTTGATCACAAGCGCCACGCTCCTGCGCGTCACGGCCGGGGACCGGTGAGTACAGGGTGAGTACAGATGACGTCGAAGTCCGCCGATGCCCCCGATCCCGGATCAGCCGCCTCCGGCAACGGGCCCGCCGTCTCCCGGCGGGAGTTCGACGCGGTCCCTACCTGGGGGCGCTGTGCCCCGGCCGACCGCGGTGCCTTGAACCGGGTGACCGCGGACCAGGTGCGGCGGACGACGGCCGGAGTGCGGTCGGGGTTGGTCGTCCCGCTGGCGCCGCCGTGGAACACCCGGCCCGGCCCCGACAACCGCAGGCCCGCGCCGCACCACATGACCGACTCGGTGACGTGGAGAAGCCCGTCCGCTCCCCCAAAACCGGCGCCGCGTGCTCGCCACCGTCGACAAGGCCCCGGAGAAGATCACCGAAGAGTTCGTCCAGCACATCCTCGACCAGCGCGGGCCCACTGACGCACGGGTCAGGGAACTCACCTGGACCTCACAGTGCCGCTTGCGCCACCGCATCGCCTCCGCCTTCCGGAAACGCCCCGTCTTCCTCATGGGCGACGCAGCCCACGTGCACAGCCCGGCCGGCGGCCAGGGCATGAACCTCGGAATCCAGGACGCTCTCGACCTCGCCCACACTCTCTCGGCAGCGGTGAAGGGCGCGCCCCACGCCGACCTCGACGGATACGAGAAACGGCGCCGACCGCCCGCGCGCGCCACGGTCGCCTTCACCAACCTGATGACGCGGGCCTCCGTCCTCAGCAACCGCCCCGGCCAACTCGCCCGCAACGCCGCGTTCGCGATCGTCGGCCACATACCCAGGGCACGCAGGCAGATAGCCATGCATGGCCGAACTCGCGTGAAAGCCTCGCTCATTACCAGGTGGTGCGGTCCAGCAGCGCATCTTCGCCGGCCTTCGAGTAAAGGTGCCGATGAGCGGCATGCTCACCCCAAAGCCGGAAACCTTCCCACGCAGAAGGGCCCCCGCAGGCTGTCGCCTGCGAAGACCCTTCGCAGTGTCGGGACGACAGGATTTGAACCTGCGACCCCTTGACCCCCAGTCAAGTGCGCTACCAAGCTGCGCCACGTCCCGCTGCGGAGTCACGCGGTGGATACCGCGTGATCACGCAGGTCAACACTACCGCACGCGTGCCGGTGCTGCTGCCGCCCGCTCCGGGACCGGCACCGTGACGCGTTGTGCGCGACGGACCGGGACGAGGAGCGCTGCCCCGGCGGCGGTCAGGCAGAACAGCGTGAGCAGGGCCCAGGCGTGGGTGTAGCCGGAGGCGTACGGCAGTCCGGAGGGCTGGAGCCGGCCGGTGACCAGGACGCTGGTGAGCGCGGCGCCGATGGAGCCGCCGATGGTGCGGATGTTGGCGTTCATACCGGTCGCGGCGCCGGTCTGCTCGGGCGGCACGCTGCCGACGACCAGGTTGGCCATCGAGGCGAAGGCCAGGCCGACGCCGAGGCCGAACAGGCCGGAGACGACGGCGATCTGCCACTGGGCGGTGTGCCACAGGGTGAGCAGCCCCAGGGCGAGTGCGCCGAAGGCCGCACCGGCGGCGAGGAGCGCCTTCGCGCCCACCGCGGGCTCCAGCCGGCCGGTGAGGAGGCCCGAGAGGAACATCGCGATCAGCATCGGCAGCATCAGCAGCCCTGAGGCCGTGACGCTCGCGCCGAAGCCGTATCCGGCGGCGGACGGCGTCTGGACGAAGCCGGGCAGGAAGGACCAGAGCGCGTACATGCCCGCGCCGAACAGCAGCGCGGCGGCGTTGGTCGTCCACACGACCGGCAGCCGCATGACGCGCAGGTCGACCAGCGGGGTGCGGGAGCGGGCCTCGACGAGCAGCCACACCGCGAACAGCACGACGGCCGCGCCGAACAGACCGAGCACCTTGGCCGAGCCCCAGCCCCACTGCCCGGCCTGGCTCAGCGGCAGCAGCAGCGCCACCAGCCAGGTGGAGAGCAGCCCGGCACCGAGCCAACTGACGCTGCCCTCAGCCCTCTTGGGCGACTCGGGGACATAGCGGGCGGCGATGAGGACGGTCACGGCGACCACCGCGACCGGGATCCAGAACAGCCAGCGGTAGTCCAGCGCCGAGACGATGGGTCCGGCGGCCACGATGCCGACGCCGCCGCCGGCCGCGATCACCGCGGACAGGTTGCTGATGCTGCCGGTGACCTCGGCCGGGGCGAACTCGTCCCGGATGATGCCGAAGGAGAGCGGGAACAGGGCGCCGCCGACGCCCTGGACGAGCCGGGCGATGATCAGGACGCCGATGTTCGGCGCGAGGGCGGCGAGCAGACAGCCGGCCAGGACGGCCAGCAGGACGGCGACGAGGGTGCGCTTCTTGCCGACCAGGTCGCCGACGCGGCCGAGTATCGGGGTGAAGACCGAGGCGGACAGCAGATAGGCCGTCATCACCCAGGTGGCGTTGGACTGCGAGGTGTGCAGGGCGTGCTGGACGGTCGGCAGGGCCGGGGCGACCAGCGACTGGAGCATGGAGAACACGCCGGCACCCGTCGCGAGGACCGCGAAGGTGAGGCGGGTGGACTTTCGGGGCATGAAGGAGCCTCTCCGGCATCGGAACGGCGGGAAACGTCTGTGAGCGTGCGGGGGTGGGGGCACTGGGCCGCGTCCGGCCATGGCCATGCCGCTCCGCACTGCTAAAGTGGAGGTACTCCTCCACTCTAATGGAGGCCACCCTCCGTTTCAACCGAAGTCGAGGAACCCCTCCGGTTCACCCATGTCCCACGGGAGGCAGCAATGACGGACAGCCCGTTCGCCGTCAGTGAGATCGTCGCGTCCCGGCGGCCGCACCGGAAGGACGCGGCCCGCAACTACGACGCGCTCATCACGGCCGCCCGCGAGGCCTTCGCCGAGAAGGGCGCGGACGTCTCCCTGGAGGACGTCGCCCGCCGCGCGGGGGTCGGGATCGGCACCCTCTACCGGAACTTCCCCACCCGCCGCGACCTCTTCGAGAGCGTCTACGCGGACGAGGTCAACGCCCTGTGCCAGGCCGCCGTGGAACTGTCCGGGAAGCTGAAGCCGTGGGAGGCGCTGGCGTCCTGGCTGAACCGCTTCGTGGCCTACGCGGCTACCAAGCGTGCGGTGCGTGAGGCCCTCGACGGCGAGTCGGAGATCTTCCAGACCTGCCGCGAGTCGATGTTCACGGCCGCCGGCCCGCTGCTGGAGCGGGCCCAGAAGGCGGGCGTGGCCCGCGCCGACATGGAGATCGGCGATCTGCTCCGGCTGGTCTCCGGGATCACGGCGACGTCCTTCGAGGACGACGCCCAGCGCGACCGTGTTCTCGGCATCGCGCTGGACGGGGTAAGGACGGGCCGCTAGGTGTATTGACCCGCAGTCCTAGGCCGTCACGTTCGCGGTGGCCGGCCCCCGTACGCCGCCCGCAGCACGCCCAGTGCGTCGTCGGCGGTGACCGGCCTCGGGTTGGCGTAGGGCTGCCCCGCGACCTGTCCGGCGGCCACCGCCAAGTCGGCTTCCTTCAGGCCGAGTTCGGCGAGGGAACGGGGTGCGCCGAGCCGGCCCGCCAGCTCCCGCAGGGCGGCCGGGGCGTCCTCCGCCCCCAGCGCCCGGGCCACGGCGGCGGCCGCCTCCGGCACGGCGGGCGCGTTGAAGGCGAGGGCGTACGGCAGGACGACCGTGTGCGTTTCGGCGTGCGGGAGGCCGAAGGTGCCGCCGAGGACATGGCACAGCTTGTGGTGCAGGCCCATGGTGGTGGTGCCCAGACAGGCCCCGGACAGCCAGGCGCCGTACAGGGCGCGGGAGCGGGCCGGCACGGAGTCGGGGGCGGCGGCGACCTCGGGCAGCGCCCCGGCCATCGCCCGTACGCCCTCCTCGGCCATCAGCGCCACCAGCGGCGAGCCGTCCGGCGCGTACAGCGCCTCCACGGCGTGGGCGAGGGCGTTGATCCCGCTGGTCACCGAGAGCGGGACGGGCAGGGAGAGGGTGAGCTCGGGGTCGTAGACGACACTGCGTGGCAGGACGACGGGATCGCGGCCGGTGCGTTTGACGCCGTGCTCGGTGAGGCCCCAGACCGGGGTCATCTCAGAGCCCGCGTAGGTCGAGGGCACGGCGATCAGCGGGAGGCCGGTGCGCAGGGCGATGGCCTTGCCGAGGCCGATGGCCGAGCCGCCGCCGACGGCCACGCAGCCGTCGGCGCCCGCGGCCCGCGCCGCCTCGACGCCCCGGTCGGCGACCTCCACGGGGACGTGCATCCGGGCCCCGGTGTGCAGGCCGGCACAGGCGGCCCCGAGCGAGTCGGCGACGGCCCGCGCGGTCTGCGCGCCCCGCTCTCCGCTGAGCACCAGCAGCCGCCGCAGACCGAGATGCCGGGCCTCCTCGGCGGTCGCGGTGAGCGCGGCACCGGGCCGGAACACCACCCGGGCGGCCCGGGTCTCGTGGACGAAGTCCAGGTTCCCGGGGCCGGGGTTCACGAGCGCTCCAGTACGAGGTCGAACCGGGCGTGCCGGAACGGGTTCGGCAGGCCGAACTCCGCCGCCAGGGCCGGGTCGTCGGTCGGCGTGAAGTCCTGCACCAGGCTTTCCTTGACCGCGAACACCGCATCGGAGTCCAGGTACTCACCGCCGGCGACGAAGATGTGCGTGGTGACCGGTGCGTGTCCCTCGGCCGAGACGATGAAGTGGATGTGGGCGGGACGGTAGGGGTGCCGTCCGGCGGCCTTCAGCAGGGCCCCCACCGGGCCGTCGGTGGGGATCGGGTACGCGCTGGGCACACAGGTCCGGAACCAGAAGCGGCCCTCGCCGTCGGCCGTGAACAGGCCTCGGCCGTTGCCGGGCGGCTGGACGTCGGGCTGCTGCACGTCGTAGAAGCCCTGCGGGTCGGCCTGCCAGACGTCCAGGACCGCACCGGGCAGCGGGATGCCGTCGGCGGACCGGACGACACCGCTGACCACGCAGGGTTCCCCGGTGCCCACCAGGTCGATGTCCGCGCCCAGCTCCCGGACCGGGGACTCGGTCATGTGGAAGGGGCCGAGGACGGTCGACTCGGTGCTGCCGGGGTCGCTGTGCCCGTTGATCGTCTCGACCAGCATCGACAGGCCCAGCACGTCGGAGAGCAGGATGAACTCCTGCCGGGTGTCCGTGCAGGTCTGGCCGGTCGCGGTGAGGAACGCGACCGCCGTCTCCCACTCGCGCTGGGTCAGCCGGGTCTCGCGCGCGAAGGCGTGCAGATGGCGGATCAGTGCGGCGAGCAGCTCGCGCAGCCGAGGGTCGTCCGTGTCCCGCAGGCTGTCGACGGCCTCCGTGGTGACCGCGTCTTCGGTTGTCATGCCGGCTCCTTGCCCAGAGGAACAGTGACCTGCAGTGATCGTAAACCAGTTTACTGTTCAATGAACCGGATCTACTTGATGAGCGCGTTGGCCACCACCACGAACACCCCGAGCAACGCGTCCAGCATGCCGATGAGCACGGCCGCGGGCCAACTCCGCGCCGACCAGCGGGCGGTGACGAGTCCCAGACCGAACAGGATCACGATGTTCAGGATGAACGCCGGATACTCGACGCCCTTGGGCGGCCACCAGCCCCAACCGGCGCCCGCGAGCAGGAAGACCGTCGGCAGGACGGCCACGACCAGGGGCCACTCGTCGGCCAGGGTGCGCAGCGCGTCCCAGCGCTGGTGCGGGGCGCGCTCGGCGATGTAGTGGGCGTAGCCGTGCGCCAGGGCGGAGGCGCAGGCGGTGACCAGGAGCCAGAGGGCGTCGTAGCGGCGGCTGGCGGCGGAGGTGTGGCCGTACTGGGTGAGCGCGGCGACCAGCGAGCAGGCCAGGACGGCGCCGTAGACCCCGCCGAACAGGATCGAACCCGACCCGCTCGACCCGGCGCAGATCGTCTCCGGCACGCCCGAGGTCACCGGGAAGGTGGTCTGGGAGTCCGCCGACGGCAAGCAGATCCGCGGGATCCGGCAGATCACCCCGGGTGTGGTCACCGACACCGAGGCGGACGAGCTGTTCGTTGTGGTCGGCGGCTCGGCGACGATCGAGGTCGAGGGCGGGCCGACGTTCACGGTGGGCCCCGGGGACATGGCCGTGCTCCGCGAGGGCGACGGCGACCGTACGGCGTGGACGGTGCACGAGACGCTGCGCAAGGCGTACGCGATCACTCTGTGAGACGGGCCCGGCCGTCTGCGAGAGGGTCCCGGCTCAGCACCCCGGCGAGGCCGGCATGTTGTACGGCGTGACCACCTGGATCGCCGACGGCAGGTTCGGGCCCGCCGGGGGCAGGGCGCCCTGGGCGCGCATCACCAGGTGGCAGGCCTCGCGCATGTCCTGGCGCAGGTCGTGGTGGAGGACCGCGGACAGGCGGTGCTCGCGCAGCAGGCGGGTGTTGTCGTGGTCGAGGTCGTGGGCGATGAACACGGCGCACTCCCGGTCCAGGTCGGCGAAGGCGCGCAGGGTCGCGTTGTTGCCGCCGCCGATCGAGTAGACGGCGCGGATCTCCGGGTCGCGCTCCAGTGCCGCGCGGACCAGGTCGTACTGGGTGGCGTCCAGCCCCTGCCCCTCGGCGATCTCCACCAGGGTTCGCTCGGGATGGGTGGCCCGCATGAGGCTGCGGAAGCCCATCTCGCGCTCCTCCTCGTTGCGGAAGAAACCGCTGCTGAGGCTGGTGAGGACATTGCCGGGCCGGTCGCCGAGCCACTGGCCCATCAGATACGCGGCGGTGGCGCCGGCCGCGCGGTTGTCGCTGCCGACGTAGGCGAGCCGGCCGCTGGCGGGCAGGTCGGTGACCAGGGTGACGACCGGGATCTCCGCCGACCTGAGACGCCCCACGGCGGCGGTGACCTCGGGGACGTCCGGCGCCTTGAGGATCACGCCCTGCGAGCCCCGGCGGGCGATCCGGTCGAGCGTCTTCACCAGCTCCGCCACCGGCCCGGTCTCCCGGAAGTGGAACCGGGAGCGCACCACCGCCGGGTGCAGCGAGGGCAACTCGGCCTCCAGCGCGCCGCGCACGGCCGTGGTGAACCGCTCGGGCGCCTGCATCACGATGTCGACCATGAAGGTACGGCCCACCAGCCGGACCTGGGTGCGCTGCCGGTCCAGATCGGCGATCGCCTCCCGCACCTCCCGCACGGTGCTCTCCCGCACCCCGCCCCTGCCATTCAGCACCCGGTCCACGGTGGCCTCACTGAGCCCTGCCTGACGTGCTATTTCACGGATCGGGAAGGGGTGGCCCACGGCCTGGCTCCTTGAGGGGTTTTTGATGGCCTGCTGCTGGTTGTTCGAGGGGTTTGTACTGACAAGAATGACAGAGCCCCGCCGCTCCCATGGCCCTGACCGCGGCCGTGACCGTGGCCGTGACCGAAAGAAGGACACCGATGTCCCTCGCCGCCGAACAGGGCCGTGCCTGGCTCTCCCAGCACGACTGCGACCTCGACACCTTCCGCGCGCTGGTCGAGCGGACCACCGACCCGGCCGGCTACCCCTACGCCTCGGCCGTCGAGCACAACGTGCTCGTCTACGACAGCGAGCGGCTGCGCACCGCCGACGCGCCCCACGAGGTGCGGACCGAACTCGTGCGCGCCCTCACCGACGGCCCGGGCGTCGTCGTCTTCAAGGGCGCGTTCCCCGACCCTGGGGTCGTCGACCGGGCCACGGCGATGTTCGACGCGCTGATCTCGGAGCAGAACCAGTCGGGTTCCGGGGCGGGTGACCACTTCGCGAAGCCGGGCGCCAACGAACGGGTCTGGAACGCGCTGGAGAAGGCGGCGCTGTACGACCCGGAGGCGTTCGCCGACTACTACGCGAACGACATCGTGGCCCTGGTCTCCCGGGCCTGGCTGGGCCCCGGCTACCAGGTCACCTCGCAGATCAACGTGGTCAACCCGGGCGGCGTGGCACAGACCGCGCACCGCGACTACCACCTCGGTTTCCTCTCCGACGAGCAGGCCGAGGCCTACCCGGCGCACGTGCACCGCCTCTCCCCCGTGCTCACCCTCCAGGGCGCGGTCGCGCACTGCGACATGCCCGTGGAGTCCGGGCCGACGATGTACCTCCCCTACTCCCAGACCTACGAGCCGGGTTATCTGGCCTGGCGGCGGCCGGAGTTCCAGGACTACTTCAAGGCCCACCACGTGCAGTTGCCCCTGGCGAAGGGCGATGCGGCGTTCTTCAACCCGGCGGTGTTCCACGCGGCCGGCACCAACCGGACGGTCGACGTGCGGCGGATGGCCAACCTGCTCCAGGTGTCCTCGGCCTTCGGGCGGGCCATGGAGACGGTGGACCGGGAGGCGGTGACCAACGCGGTCTATCCGGTGCTGCGCCGGCGCCGGGCGGAGGGGGCCGCGGAGGCCTGGCTGGAGCACGTCATCGCCGCGAGCGCCGAGGGCTACCCGTTCCCGACCAACCTCGACAGCGACCCGCCGGTCGACGGCATGGCCCCGCCCTCGCAGGCGGACCTGGTGCGGCGGGCGCTGCGCGAGGGATGGGCGCCGCGGGTGCTGCAGGACGAACTGCGGGCCGCCTCGGCCCGGCGTGAGAGCTGAAAGGCGAAGGATTCCATGGGACTTCTCGACGACAGGATCGTCCTCGTCAACGGCGGCAGCCAGGGCGTCGGCGCGGCCATCGCCCGGGCCGCGGTCCGTGAGGGCGCCACGGTCGCCGTCACCGGCCGCCGCCCAGAGCCCGGCGAGGCCCTGGTGGCCGAACTGTCCGCCGTCGGCGGCAAGGCGATGTATGTGCGGGCCGACCTCTCGGACGCCGAGCAGGCCAGGTCCTCGGTGGCCGAGGTGGTCGACGCGTACGGCCGGATCGACTGCCTGGTCAACTCGGCGGGGCTCACCTCCCGGGGCACTCTGCTGGACACCACACCCGAGCTGTTCGACCAGCACATCGCGATCAACCTCAAGGGGCCGTTCTTCGCGATGCAGGCGGCGGTCGCCGACATGGTCGCGCGCAAGGCGCCCGGCACGGTGGTCAACATCATCACGTCGTCCGCGCACGGCGGGCAGCCGTTCCTCGCCCCGTACGTCGCCGCGAAGGCCGGCCTCATCGGCCTGACCCGCAACGCGGCGCACGCGCACCGCTGGGACCGGGTGCGGATCAACGGCCTGAACATCGGCTGGACGGCGACGGAGGGCGAGGACGCGACGCAGCGGGCGTTCCACGGGGCGGGGGACGACTGGCGGGAAGAGGCCGCCGCGAAGCTCCCGATGGGAAAGCTCGGCCAGCCTGACGAGATCGCGGACTTCGTGGTGTTGCTGCTGTCGGAGCGGTCGGGGGTGGTGACCGGGTCGGTGATCGACTGGGACCAGAACGTTCTGGGAGGACTCGACTAAGAATGTGCCACGTTGTGCCGCCGGTCGTCCGCGGCACCTTCGTGGCCGGTCGAGCCCACGCGGCGGAGCCGCACATCGCCACAGCCCCGCGCGCCGTTGGGGCGCATCGAATTCAAGGAGTAACACGCCCATGCGTATGGGAATCCTAGGTCTCGGTCGTATCGGTGCCTTCCATGCCGAGACCCTCTCGGGGCTCGACGCGGTCGAGTCGCTCGTTCTCGCCGATCCGTTCGCGGACGCCGCCAAGGCAGCCGCGGAGAAGTTCGGCGGCGAGGTCGCGGACTCGCCGGAGGCCGTGCTGGCCGCGGGAATCGACGGCGTGGTGATCGCCGCCGCTACCGACGCCCACCCGGCCCTGATCCTCGCCGCCGTCGAAGCCGGCATCCCGGTCTTCTGCGAGAAGCCCGTCGCGAAGCACATGAGTGACGGCGTGGCGGTCCTCCAGGCCGTCCAGGGCAAGGACGTACCGATCCAGATCGGCTACAACCGCCGTTTCGACGCCGGGTTCGTCGCCGCGCGGGCCGCCGTCCAGGCCGGCGAGCTGGGCAAGTTGCACACCGTCCGCTCGACCACCCTGGACCCGGCCCCGCCGCCCGCCGCCTACGTCGCCGCGTCCGGTGGCATCTTCCGTGACTGTTCCGTGCACGACTTCGACATCATCCGCTGGGTGACCGGCCGTGAGGTCACCGAGGTCTACGCGGTCGGCGGCAACCGGGGGGCCGACTACATCAAGGAGGCGGGTGACGCCGACACCACCGGCGCGATCCTCACCCTGGACGACGGCACCATCGCCGTGATCTCCAACTCCCGCCACAACGCCCGGGGTTACGACGTCCGCATGGAGCTGCACGGCTTCACGGACTCGATCGCGGTCGGCCTGGAGGACAGGCTCCCGCTGCGTTCGGTCGAGCCCGGCGTGACCTTCCCGGCGGGCACCCCGCACGACTTCTTCATGGACCGCTTCACCGCGGCCTACCGCGCCGAACTCACCGCGTTCACCGAGGTCGTGGCCGGCACCCGGCCCTCCCCCTGCACGGTCGAGGACGCCCTGGAGGCCGGCTGGATCGCGGAGGCCTGCACGCTGTCCCTGCACGAGCACCGTCCGGTGACGATCGCGGAGGTACGCGGCGCCTGACACCGGGCGCGACTGCGGGGCGGGTCACGGGACGCAACGGTCCCCGGCCCGCCCCGTCGCCATTCCCCCGTCAGACCCGCGGTCCGTCGACGACCAGTCGCAGAATCCGCGCCGCCCGTACCTCCGCATCGCCCCGCGCCGGGTCCGATCCGCCATACGGCACTGCGCGGCAGGAGTACGGCATCCAGGTCGATGTCCGCTTGAGCGTGCCGTCCGCCGCGCCGGGGTCGAGCAGGGTGGAGATGGCGTGCACGAACGGCCCGTACATCGGGTCGTCGGTGCCGCCGCCGGCCGCCGCGTGCACGACCTCAGAGACGCCGAACTTGAGCCGTGGCGCGGTTCCTGCGGGAGGGCCCAGACGAGCGCGGGTGGCAGGTGTCGACGCGTCGGCTGCCGGACTTCGCCGTGCGTCTCACGGCCCGTTTCCGTGATCCCGCGTCGCAGGAGATCACCCCGGCGCTGGGCCGGCGCCACCGGCGCAGCACCGAGAAGGCGGCGCGGCTGCCGGGCCGGCAGCCGCGTCCGGCGGCTCAGAGGCCGTAGCGGACCGCGAACTCGTCCGGGTCGTAGGCGTCCCGGTCCGGGTCGTGCTGGATCGCGGGCCTGGTCTCGACCATGTCCTCCGGGCGGATCCGCTCCGGCAGCGCCCCGAAACGCTGCTGCCGCAACACCGCGGCAGCGCCGTCGACGACCGGCTCCGCGTGCTCTTCGTGTGTCATCCTCGCCCCTGTTCCCAGTCTTCTCCGCCGCGACGGGGCTCCGCCACGGCGGTGGGTCCGGCACCGCCGAAGAGCCATCGTGGTGGCCCGCCGCGGCGGCGGAGTTCGCTTTCGTCCCCTCGTACGGAAGAACGCGCGAGTGCCGAAGCGTGTTCCCGGGTTCAGGCGCCGCAGGACCGCAGGAACTTCCGGGTGCGCACGGCGATGGGTAGCGGCTCGTCCGGCTCGCAGGGGTACATGTCCTGCTCGACGATGGCGAACAGATCGACGCCCAGCCGCTGCGCCGCCTCCATCACCGGACCCAGCTCCGGCACGCCGGCGGGCGGTTCGCACATCACACCCTGGGCCACGGCCGGCCCGAACGGGGTGCCCTTGGCCTGGACGTCGGCCAGGATCGCCGGGTCCACCTGCTTGAGGTGGAGGTAGCCGATCCGTTCGCCGTAAGTCTCGATCAGCTTGACGCTGTCGCCGCCGCAGTAGGCGTAGTGGCCGGTGTCCAGGCAGAGGTTGACGAGGTCCGAGTCGGTCGAGTCGAGGAAGCGCTCCACGTGCTCCTCGGTGTCGATGTGGGTGTCGGCGTGCGGATGGACGACGATGTCCAGACCGTACGTCTCCCTCACCTCGTGGCCGAGCCGTTCCATGCCCTTGGTGAGGTGGGCCCACTGCTCGCCGGTCAGCTCCTGCGGCTCCAGGATCTCGGCGGTCTTGTCGTCCCGCCAGAAGGACGGGATGACCACCAGGTGCTTCGCGCCCATCGCCTGGGTGAGCGAGGCGACCTGGCTGACGTGCTCCCAGGTGGATTCCCAGACGGCGGGGCCGCGGTGCATGCCGGTGAAGACCGTGCCGGCCGAGACCGTCAGGTTACGCCGGGCGATCTCGTCGGTGAGGCGGGCCGGGTCGGTGGGGAGGTAGCCGTACGGGCCGAGTTCGATCCAGGAGTAGCCGGCCTCTGCGACCTCGTCGAGGAAGCGTTCCCAGGGGACCTGCTGGGGGTCGTCCGGGAACCAGACGCCCCAGGAGTCGGGGGCCGAGCCGACGCGGATGCGGTCGAGGGCGTTCGCCATGGGTCAGGACTTTCCTTCCGGACCGGTCGCCACGGGGGCGTTGAGGTCCTCCCCTTCGGGGAGTTCCTCGGTGTCGACTCCGCGGACCTGGGACAGTTCGTGCTTGAGGGCGGCGAGTTCGGCGCCGCCGGCCATGTGGTTGGTGAGCTCTTCGAGGGTGATCTCGCTGCGTTGGGCGGAGAGCTCGAGGGTGCCGAGGCGCAGGACGCTGAAGTGGTCGCCGACCATGTAGGCGTGGTGGGGGTTGTGGGTGATGAAGATGACGCCGAGTCCGCGTTCACGGGCGGCGGCGATGTACTTGAGCACGACGCCCGACTGCTTGACGCCGAGCGCCGCCGTCGGCTCGTCCAGGATCAGCACCCGGGCGCCGAAGTAGACGGCGCGGGCGATGGCCACGCACTGGCGCTGGCCGCCGGAGAGGGTGCCGATGGGCTGGTCCAGGTCGTCCAGGACGATGCCCATGTTGCGCAGCTCGCGGTCGGCGGTCTCCTTCATCTTCTGGATGTCGAGACGGCGGACGGGCCAGGGGCCCCTGGTCATCTCGGAGCCGAGGAAGAAGTTCCGCCACACCGGCATCAGGGGGACGGTGGCGAGGTCCTGGTAGACGGTGGCGATGCCCTTGTCGAGGGCCTCGCGCGGGGTGCTGAAGCGGACCACCTCGCCGTCGACGAGGAAGTCGCCCTCGGTGTGCTGGTGCAGCCCCGAGACGATCTTGATGAGCGTGGACTTGCCGGCGCCGTTGTCGCCGAGGACGCAGGTGACCTGGTCGGGGAAGACCTTGAGGTCGACTCCGTGCAGGGCGCGGATGTTGCCGTAGGACTTGCCCGCGCCGCGCAGTTCGACGATCGGGGCGCCCTCGGTGGGTGCCGCGTCGGGGAGGATGGCTCCGTGGATTCCGGTTCCGTTGTCTGTCATCGGGTCACCTCCTGGTCGCGGTGCGCTGGACCCACAGGTTGATGAGGACGGCGCCGAGCAGCATGACGCCGAGGAAGGCCTTGAACCAGTCCGGGTTCCAGCCCGCGTACACGATGCCCTGCTGCACCATGCCGAACATGAAGGCGCCGAAGACCGGGCCGATCGCCGAGCCCGCACCACCCGTCAGGAGGCAGCCGCCGATGACCGCGGCGGAGATGTAGATCAGCTCCTGGCCGACGCCCTCGCCGGACTGCACGGTGTTGAAGGAGAACAGCTGGTGCATACCGACGAACCAGGCGCCGAAGCCGACCAGCATGAACAGCGAGATCTTGGTGAACGTCACCGGGACACCGACGGCGCGGGCGCTCTCCTTGTTGCCGCCCACCGCGAAGATCCAGTTGCCGTACTTGGTGCGCAGCAGCACCCAGGTGGCGATGGCCGCGAAGACCAGCCACCACACGATGGTGATCTTCACGTCGACGCCGCCGATGCGGAAGGACGAGGCGAAGATGCTCTTGACCTGGTCGAAGCCGTCCATGTTGCTGATGTCGTCGGTGGCGACGTTGCCGGTGACCAGCTTCGTGACCGCGAGGTTGACGCCCTGGAGGATCAGGAAGGTGCCCAGGGTGACCAGGAAGCTGGGCAGCCCGGTGCGCACCACCATCCAGCCGTTGAAGGCACCGATGGCGAGCGACACGACGAGGGCGGCGATCACGCCCGCCCATACGTTGAGCGTCAGCTGGTAGCTGAGCATGCTCGCGGTCAGTGCCGAACTGACCACCGCGACACCGGCCGAGAGGTCGAACTCGCCGCCGATCATCAGCAGGGCCACCGGCAGCGCCATGATCCCGATGGTGGACGACTGGTACAGGATGTTCGCCATCGAGCTGGCTTCCCGCACCGGCGGCGCCGCGATCAGGAAGAAGACGTACACCGCGACGGCACCGAGGAACACGCCCACGTCCGGACGGGCCAGCACCCGCAGCGCCAGGGGGCGTTGTGCGGTACGGCCGTCCTTCTCCTTCGGGCCGGGGGCCGGCGGTGTCGCCACCGCCGGCTGTGCCTGCTGGCTCATGCCGATCACCGAGTGCCCTTCGCGGCGAACTGGGCGACCTTGTCGACGTTGGACTTGTCGACGAAGGCCGGGCCGGTCAGCACCGGCTGCTCACCGCCGCCCATGTAGTTGCCGTTGTTCTTGTAGAGCCACAGCGAGTCGACCGCCAGGTAGCCCTGCAGATAGGGCTGCTGGTCCACGGCGAACTCGATGGTTCCCTTGCTGATGGCGCCGGTCAGGTCCTTGTTGAGGTCGAAGGTCGCGATCTGCGCCTTGCTGCCCGCGTCCGACACCGACTGCACGGCGATCAGCGCGATGGGGGCGCCGAGCGTGATCACGTGGTCGACGGAGCTGTCCGTCTTGAGCTTGGCGGTGATCGTCGACTTGACCGAGGTCGGGGACGTGCCGTCGACGTACAGGGTCTCCGTCGTCCCCGAGAACGTCTTCTTCACGCCGTCGCACCGCTGGGTGAGGCCGACGTTGCCCTGCTCCTGTATGACACAGACGACCTTCTTGGCGCCTTCCGTGTTCAGCCGGTTGCCGAGCGCCTCGCCCGCCACCGTCTCGTCCTGGCCGAAGAACTCCAGCAGGCCGAGCTTCTTCCAGTCACTCACCCCGGAGTTGAGCCCGACGACCGGGATGTTCGCCGCGGTCGCCTTGCCGATGACGGCCTTGAGGGCGTCCGGCTTGGCGAGGGTGAGGGCGATCCCGTCGACCTTCTGGTCGATCGCGTTCTGCACCAGGTTGGCCTGGTTGCCGGCGTTCGGATCGGCGGAGTAGACGAGCTTGACGTTGTCCTTGGCGGCGGCGGCCTCGGCACCCTTGCGGACGATGTCCCAGAAGGTGTCGCCGGGCGACTGGTGGGTGACCAGCGCGACCGTCATACGGGGGGTGCTCGCCTTGCCGGCGGAGGCGGCCGCGCCGCCCTCCTCCGACTTCTTTCCTCCGGAGCTGCTGGAGCAGCCGGCGAGGGTCAGGGCGGCCGCCGCGGCTACGGCCACGAAGGGGGCCAGTCTCCGCGGACGGATACGGGATGAGCGGTCCATCTTTCCTGCACCTCACTGTGCGACGGGGGAAAAGAAGGGGATCCCTGAGGATCCGTGACCCGGTCCGGAAAGTGCCGGTCCGCGTCGGTGCTGTGCGTTGGGACGGGATACAAGTCCCTGCGAGGCCCGCTGTCAATACTTTGTTAAGACATCATTTCACACACAGGTCCGAATGTAAGTACAAACCATTGACAGTTCGGCCTGCCCCGATCTACACCTGAGAGGCATCCCGCCCGTCCCGAGGAGCCTCGTCATGACCGAGTCGGCAGCACGGGCCTCCGGCGTCGTCACCGCGGCCCGTGCCGGAGGCGATTCCTACCCGCTCCCGCCGGGCGTACCCCTGGAGCGGCGGGGACCCTTCGGCGGGTACGGTCCACCGGCCGGCCCGCGTCCGCCCCTGTACACCACCCCGTCCGAATGAGGTCCCGATGAGCCAGCCGACCACCCGCCTGACCGTCGCCCAGGCACTGGTGCGGTTCCTGTCCGCCCAGTACACCGAGCGCGACGGCGTCCGGCACCGGCTGATCGCCGGCACCTGGGGCATCTTCGGCCACGGCAACGTGGCCGGGATCGGCCAGGCGCTCCTGGAGTACGGCGACGTCATGCCGTACCACCAGGGCCGCAACGAGCAGGCGATGGTGCACGCGGCCGTCGGACACGCCCGCCAGCTGGACCGGCTCTCGGCGCAGGCGGTGACCACGTCCATCGGCCCGGGCGCCACCAACCTGGTCACCGGCGCCGCCCTCGCCACCATCAACCGCCTCCCGGTGCTGCTGCTGCCAGGCGACTACTTCGCGAGCCACGCCCCCGACCCGCTGCTGCAACAGCTGGAGCACCCGGTCGAGTTCGACGTCTCCGTCAACGACACCCTGCGCCCGGTCTCCCGCTACTTCGACCGGATCACCCGCCCCGAGGCGCTGATCCCCTCCGCGCTGAACGCCATGCGCGTGCTCGCCGACCCGGCCGAGACCGGCGCGGTCACCCTCGCCCTGCCGCAGGACGTCCAGGCGGAGGCGTACGACTGGCCCGAGGCGTTCTTCGCCGAACGTGTCTGGCGGGTCCGCCGGCCGGCCCCCGACCCGGTGGAACTGGCGGACGCCGTGGCCGCCGTGCGGGCCGCTCGGCGGCCGTTGATCGTGGCGGGCGGCGGAGTCCACCACAGCCGCGCCGAGGCCGCCCTGGGGGCCCTCGTGGAGGCCACGGGCATCCCCGTCGCCTCGACCCAGGCGGGCAAGGGCTCGCTGCGCCACGACCACCCGGCCGACCTGGGCGGTGTCGGCCACACCGGGACCGCCGTCGCCGACGGCCTGGCCCGCACCGCCGATCTGGTCATCGGAGTCGGTACCCGGTACACGGACTTCACCACGGCCTCCGGCACCCTCTTCCAGAACCCGGACGTGCGCTTCCTCAACCTGAACATCACCGGCTTCGACGCCCACAAGCAGTCCGCGACGACGGTGGTGGCCGACGCGCTGGTGGCTCTGGAGGCACTCGCGGAGGCGCTGTCCGGGCACCGCGTGGACGGCGCCTACGAGGCCGAGTACCGGGCGGGCAAGGAGCGTTGGGACGCGGTCGTCGAGGCCGCCTACCGGGCCGACGACGAGGACGCCGTACCGACCCAGACGCAGGTGCTCGGCGCCCTGGACGCGATCGTCGGGGATGACGACGTTGTCATCAACGCGGCGGGCTCGCTCCCGGGCGACCTCCACAAGCTCTGGCGGGCCCGCTCGCCGCGCCAGTACCACCTGGAGTACGGCTACTCCTGCATGGGCTACGAGATCCCGGCCGGCATCGGCGTCCAGCAGGCGGCCCCTGGCACGGTGGTCTGGTCTCTGGTCGGCGACGGCACCTATCTGATGATGCCTACCGAGATCGTCACCGCCGTCCAGGAAGGCCTGCCCGTCAACCTGGTGCTGATCCAGAACCACGGCTACGCCTCCATCGGCGGCCTGTCCGAGTCGGTCGGCGGCGAGCGGTTCGGCACCGCCTACCGCTACCGCTCCCCCGACGGCACCTTCGGCGGCGCCCCGCTGCCGGTCGACCTCGCCGCCAACGCGGCCAGCCTCGGCATGGAGGTGCTGCGCGCCAAGACCGTGCGCGAGCTGCGCGAGGCGCTCGCCACCGCACGGGCGAGCAAGCAGCCGACGTGTGTGTACGTCGAGACGGACCCGGCGCCCACCGCTCCCCCGGCCGAGGCCTGGTGGGACGTACCGGTCGCCGAGACCGCCGCCCGCCAGGCCGCCGTACGGGCCCGCGAGGACTACGACCGGCAGCGCGCCGAGCGCCGTCGGCACCTGTGAGCCCACGAACCCCGGAAGGAGGTGTCCCGGTGGCCCGAACCGGTGGTTCCGCCCGCGCCACGACCGTCTCGGCACTCGACTCCCTGGACTTCGCCCTGGACCGCGGCAGTCCGGTACCGCTCTACTACCAGCTCGCCCAGCAGCTGGAGGAGGCCATAGAGCACGGCGTCCTCGCCCCGGGGAACCTCCTGGGCAACGAGGTCGACCTCTCGGTGCGGCTCGGTCTGTCCCGGCCCACGGTCCGCCAGGCCATCCAGTCCCTCGTCGACAAGGGACTGTTGGTGCGCCGCCGGGGCGTGGGCACCCAGGTGGTGCACAGCCAGGTCAAGCGACCGCTGGAGCTGAGCAGCCTCTACGACGACCTGGAGTCGGCCGGGCAGGGCCCGACCACCCAGGTGCTGCGCAACGAACACATCCCGGCGACCGCCGAGGTGGCCGCCGCGCTCGGCATCGCGGAGGGCGCGGAGGTGGTCGTGCTGGAGCGGCTGCGCTGCACGCACGGCCAGCCGGTGGCGTTCCTCTGCAACTACCTGCCCGCCACCCTGCTCCAACTCGAGACGGAACGCCTGGAGTCGACCGGTCTGTACCGGATGATGCGCACGGCGGGCATCACCCTGCACAGCGCCCGGCAGACCGTGGGCGCCCGCAGCGCCACCGCCGAGGAGGCCGCCCGCCTGGACGAGAAGGAGGGCGCCGCCCTGCTCACCATGCGGCGCACTGCCTACGACGACACCGGGCGGCCGGTGGAGTACGGCAGCCACGTCTACCGGGCGTCCCGGTACGCCTTCGACTTCCAGTTGCTCGTGCGGGCGTAGGACGGGCGTGGAACGTCGCGTGGCGGTACGGCCGCGGCGGGTTTAACCGCTGGTCCCACCACGGGAAACCAACATGCCCGCACACGAGCCCCCACTGTGTTTGCCCCCTGGGGGCTCTGTCGTACCGCCGTGTTCAACAAACCGGCAGGCGACCATGTCGATTACGTTTCGGGCAAGAGACGGGCGAGAGGGACGCAGGCTATTGACGCATGAGCGGACAACCGGCTGTTATTGCGCCCACGATGTTCGGCCGAGTTGGTTTCTGATCGGTTTCGGGACCTTTCGAAGATCAACTCTTCCCCTTGCCGAACCCTGTTACTCAGGAGCCGCCATGCGCATCTCCCCGTCCGGTCTTCACGTGCCGGGTCCGAGCCGCCGTTCCGTTCTGCGCGGCGCCGGTTCGGCCGCCCTCCTCACCGGTGCCGGCATACCCCTGCTGTCCGCCTGCGGCGGCAGCGGGTCCTCCTCCGACCCGAAGACCGTCACTCTCGGCTCCAACGGCTCGGACGCCGTGCCGAAGAAGGCCTACGCGGAGATGTACGCGACCTTCAAGAAGCAGTCGGGCATCACGGTCAATGTCAACACGAAGGACCACAACACCTTCCAGGAGCAGATCAACTCCTATCTGCAGGGCACGCCGGACGACGTGTTCAACTGGTTCGCCGGGTACCGGATGCAGTTCTTCGCGAAGAAGGGCCTCGCCACCCCGATCGACGAGGTCTGGGACAAGATCGGCGACAACTTCCCCGACGCGATGAAGAAGCTCAGCAAGGGCGAGGACGGCAAGTACTACTTCGTGCCGCTGGACACCTACCCCTGGGCGATCTTCTACCGCAAGAGCGTCTTCCAGCAGCACGGCTACAAGGTGCCCACCAGCTGGGACGACTTCGTGGCCCTGTGCAAGCAGATGCAGAAGGACGGCCTGGTCCCGATCGCCTTCGCCGACAAGGACGCCTGGCCCGCGCTCGGCACCTTCGACCAGATCAACTTCCGCCTCAACGGCTACGACTTCCACGTCCAGTTGATGGCGGGCAAGGCGGAGTGGACCGACCCCAAGGTCAAGGCCGTCTTCGACCACTGGGCCGAGATCCTCCCCTACCACCAGGACGGCTTCATGGGCCGCACCTGGCAGGACGCCGCGCAGACCCTGGTCTCCAAGAAGGCCGGCATGTACCTCCTGGGCTCCTTCCTGGCCCAGCAGTTCACCAACCAGGCCGACCTGGACGACCTCGATTTCTTCGCCTTCCCGGAGATCAACTCCGCGTACGGCCAGGACACCGTCGAGGCGCCCACCGACGGCTACATGGTCAGCAAGTCCCCCAAGAACAAGGCCGGCGCCTTCAAGCTGATGGAGTACCTCGGCACGCCCGCGGCGGAGCAGATCTACCTCAAGGCCGACTCCAGCGTGGTCGCCGCTTCCTCCAAGGCGGACACTTCGTCGTACACCGCCCTGCAGAAGAAGGCGTACGACATGATCAGCAACGCCAAGTCCCTCACCCAGTTCATGGACCGCGACTCCCGGCCGGACTTCACCTCCACGGTGATGCAGCCCGGCCTGCAGAAGTTCCTGCAGAACCCGAAGGGCGTCGACAGTCTGCTCTCGTCGATCGAGCGCCAGAAGAAGACCATCTTCGCGTCCGAGTGAGCCGGCCGAATGACGACTGACACCACCACGAAGTCCCAGGAGGCGGCCGCCGTGCCGCCTCCTGGGCGCGCGTCCGAAAAGAAGCGGGTCCAGAAGGGCCATCAGCGCCTGCTGACCCGCCGTGACCGGATCACCCTCGCCTTCATGGCGGGCGTGCCGACAATCCTGCATGTGGTCCTCGTCTGGGTGACCGCCCTCGCCTCGATCCTCCTGGCCTTCACCACCTGGGACGGCATCGGCTTCGACTCCATCAAGTGGGTCGGGTTCGACAACTTCAAGCAACTCTTCACCGACAACCCGCAGTTCTGGCCCGCGGTCCAGCACAACGTCATCTGGTTCGTCGTACTCATCCTGATCCCGACCCCGTTCGGCCTGTTCCTGGCCGTGCAGTTGGACAAGAGGATCCGGTTCACCCGCGTCTACCAGACGGCGTTCTTCCTGCCGGTCGTCATCTCCATGGCGTGCATCGGGTTCGTCTGGCAGCTGATCTACAACCCGGACACGGGCCTGATCAACAGCATCATCGGCGCCAACAAGCCGGGCCACTACATCGACTGGATCGGCGACCCGAAGCTCAATCTGTGGGCGGTCCTGATCGCCGCGTCCTGGCGGCACGCCGGCTACATGATGATCCTGTACCTGGCCGGTCTGAAGAGCGTCGACCCGTCGCTGCGCGAGGCCTCGGCCCTCGACGGCGCCAACGAGTGGCAGACGTTCAAGAACGTCATCTTCCCGACGCTGCGGCCGACCAACACGGTCGTCCTGGTCGTCACCATCATCGAGGCGCTGCGCGCCTTCGACCTGGTCTTCGTCTTCAACAAGGGCGCCCAGGGAACCGAGTTGCTCTCCATCCTGGTGACCAACAACATCATCGGCGAGTCCAGCCGCATCGGTTACGGCTCGGCGATCGCGGTGGTCCTGCTGGTCATCTCCCTGATCGTGATCATCCCGTATCTGATCGCGACCTTCCGGAAGGAGCGGCGCGCATGAGCACCGTGAGCGCGCTGGCCAAGCAGCGCAACCCGATCCGCCCGGCCCGCGTCCTGCTGCACGTCTTCCTCGCGGGCACGGCCCTGGCATGGCTGGCCCCGCTGCTGTGGGCGATCTTCTCGGCGCTGCGTCCGTACAGCGAGACCAGCGAGCGCGGTTATGTGTCCTGGCCGCACACGCTGAACTTCGACAACTTCAAGAACGCGTTCACGCAGTCGGACATGACCCACTACTTCATGAACACGTTGATCATCGCGGTCCCGGCCGTGCTGCTCACGCTGTTCCTGTCGTCGATGGTCGCGTTCTACGTCAGCCGCTTCGACTTCCGGGTCAACCTGGCGCTGCTGCTGGTGTTCACGGCGGGCAACCTGCTGCCGCAGCAGGTCATCATCACCCCGCTGTACCGGATGTACCTGCTGACGAACCTGCCGGGGATCACGGCGAGCGGCAAGCTGTACGACTCGGCGCTCGGCCTGGTGCTGATCCATGTGGCGTTCCAGTCCGGGTTCTGCGCCTTCGTGCTCAGCAACTACATGCGCTCGCTGCCGCACGAGCTCACCGAGGCCGCGCTGGTGGACGGCGCGTCGGTGTGGCGGCTGTACTGGCAGATCACGCTGCCCCTGTGCAGGCCGGCGATGGCGGCCCTGGCGACCCTGTTGTCGATCTGGATCTACAACGACTTCTTCTGGGCCCTGGTGCTGATCTCGACCGGTGAGAACATGCCGATCACCTCGGCGCTGAACAACCTCTCCGGCCAGTACTTCACCGACCCGAACCTGGTCGCCGCCGGTTCCCTGCTCACCGCGATCCCGACGCTGGTCGTGTACTTCGCGCTGCAGAAGCAGTTCGTCAGCGGTCTGACGCTGGGCTCCGCCAAGGGCTGATCCGGCCCCCTCTGAAAGAGAACCCCGTGCACAACCCGTTCACCCCGGTCGCCTCCCTGCCCGTGGACACGCGCACCGCCCGTGTCCACGAGGAGGGCTGGCAGTCCTGGTCGCCGAGCGGCTCCTACGCCCTCGGCGCGGCCCCGCACCGCCCCACGAACCACAACTGGGCGACCGTGTGTTACCGCCCCGGCCGCGGTGTGCCCGCCGGGGCCTTCCAGGGCGAGGGCCTGCTGGCGCTCGACCCGGGCGACGGCTCCCCGGTCCGGCTCTGGGCGGCGACGGATCCGCTGCACGAGGTGCCGTCGGTCCGGCTTTCGGTGGATACCGGAGTCGCGTCGGTCGAGGCCGACGGCCCGGTCAAGGAGTGGACCGGCGCGGACATCCAGTCCGTGCTGGCCGACTGGGCCGGCTCCCTGGCCCTGCCCACGCCCCGCCCGGCGCCCACCGTCTGGTGCTCCTGGTACGAGTACTTCACGGCCGTCACCGAGGACGACATCCACGAGAACCTGCGCGCCATGGACACCCTCGACCTGCCGATCGACGTGGTGCAGATCGACGACGGCTACCAGAGCGCCCTGGGCGACTGGCTGAACCTCTCCGGCCGCTTCCGCTCCCGGCGGGGCATCGCGGACGCCATCCGCGCCCGGGGCCGCCGGGCGGGCATCTGGACGGCGCCCTTCCTGGTCGACCCGGCGAGCGCCCTCGCAGAGACGTACCCGGACTGGCTGGTCCGCGACCCCGACTGCAACCCGCTGCACGCGGGCCGCAACTGGGGTCACGACCTGTACGTCCTGGACACCACCCACCCCGGCGCCGCGGCCTACCTCACCGACGTCTTCGCGACACTGCGCGCCGAGGGCTACGACTACTTCAAGGTCGACTTCCTCTACGCGGGCGCCCTGGACGGCGTACGCCACTCGGGCGCGGACGCGCTGACGGCTTACCGGCTCGGCATCGCCCTGATCCGCGAGGCGATCGGCGCGGACGCCTATCTGCTGGGCTGCGGTGCGCCGGTCCTCCCCTCCGTCGGCCTGTTCGACGCGATGCGGGTCAGCCCCGACACGGCCCCCCACCGCCGTCCCGCGGCCGGTGACTACAGCCAACCCGGCCAGGACCCGGCCGAGTTCACTGGCGTCGGCCGCCAGTGGCAGCACGGCCGGCTCTGGATCAACGACCCCGACTGCCTGATGGCCCGCCCTGCCGTGGAGACCCGCGCGCGGTGGGCGGCTCATGTGGAGAGCGTCGGCGGTCTGGTCGCCTCCAGCGACCGGCTGCTCTCCCTCGACCCGTGGGGCGTGGAGACGACCCGCCGCCTTCTCACCGGAGCAACCGGAGTAAACCGATGACCGACCGCACCCTCTCCGTCCCGGGCATCGCCTACGGCGGCGACTACAACCCCGAACAGTGGCCCGAGGAGGTGTGGGCCGAGGACGTCCGTCTGATGCGCGAGGCGGGCGTCAACATGGTCAGCGTCGGCATCTTCTCGTGGGCGCTGATGGAGCCGTCCGAGGGTGTCTACGACTTCTCACGCATGGACAGGATCCTCGATCTCCTCCACGCGAACGGCATCGCCGCCGACCTCGCCACCCCCACGGCCGCCCCGCCGGCCTGGTTCTTCCGCGCCCACCCGGAGGCGCTCCCGGAGGACCACGACGGCCGCACCCTGTCGTACGGCAGCCGCCAGACGTTCTGCCCGAGCAGCCCCGCCTACCGCGAGGCCGCGCTCAGGATCGCGGGCGCGCTCGCCGAGCGGTACGCGAGCCACCCGGCCGTGAAGATGTGGCACGTCCACAACGAGTACGGCTGCCACAACGCGGCCTGCTACTGCGACACCAGTGCGGCCGCGTTTCGCGTCTGGCTGCGGGCCCGGTACGGCGACGACCTGGCCGCCCTCAACCACGCCTGGGGCACCGCCTTCTGGAGCCAGTGGTACTACGACTGGGACGAGATCCTGCCGCCCCGTGCGACCGGTGCCGTACCCAACCCGACGCACCAGCTGGACTGGCGGCGCTTCTGTTCGGACGAGTTGCTGTCGCTGTACAAGGCGGAGCGTGACGTGCTCCGGGAGGCGGCCCCCTCGATCCCCGCCACCACCAACTTCATGGTGATGCACAACTTCGACGCCCTCGACTACTGGCGCTGGGCACCGGAGCTGGACGTGGTGGCCAACGACCACTATCTGATGTCCGCCGATCCCGAGTCGGAGATCGACATCGCCCTGAGCGGTGACGTGATGCGTTCGCTGGCGGGCGGGCCGTGGCTGCTGATGGAGCACTCGACGGGCGCGGTGAACTGGCAGCCCGTCAACCGGGCGAAGAATCCAGGGGAGTTGCGCCGCAACGCACTCGCTCATGTGGCGCACGGCGCGGACGGCATCTGCTACTTCCAGTGGCGGGCGGCGAAGGCCGGCGCCGAGCAGTGGCACTCGGCGATGCTGCCCCATGCGGGCACCGACAGCCAGATCTGGCGCGACGTGGTGCGACTGGGTGCGGATCTGCGGGCGCTGGCCGAGGTGCGGGGCAGCACCGGCACCGCCGAGGTGGCCGTCGTCTGGGACTGGGACGCCCGCTGGGCGGTGGAGCTGCCGTCCCAGCCGAGCGGCGAGCTGCGCTACCTGGACGTCGTCCGGTCCTGGTACGAGCCGCTGTGGCGGGCGGGTGTGGCCGTGGACTTCGTCCGGCCGGACGCGGATCTGTCGGCGTACAAGGTGGTACTGGCCCCGACCCTGTACCTCGTGGACGACGCGGGCGCCGCGAACCTGACGGCCTTCGCGGAGGGCGGCGGCACGCTCGCCGTCGGCTTCCAAAGCGGCGCGGTGGACGAGAACTGCCATGTGCGGCTGGGTGGTTACCCGGGTGCGTTCCGGGAGGCCCTGGGCGTGCGCACGGACGAGCTGTTCCCGTTGCTGCCGGATCAGCGGGTGCAGCTGAGCGACGGCGGCTCCGGGGCGCTGTGGTCGGAGCGGGTGCGGCTGGAGGGAGCGAGCGCCGTCGCGTCGTACGCCGACGGGGTGTTGGCCGGGGTGCCGGCGGTGACACGGCACGGGTACGGCTCGGGCACGGCTTGGTATGTGGCGACGCTGCCGGATGCGCAGACGCTGGCGGGGCTGCTGGAGCGGATCCGGGCGGAGGCCGGTGTGGCGGCGGGACGGACTGCTCCGGCCGGTGTCGAGGTGGTGGTGCGGCGGGGTGATGATGCGGACTACGTGTTCGTGATCGACCATGCCGGGAAGGGGGCCGAGGTTCCGGTGACCCCCGGAGCCGTGGAGTTGCTGTCCGGGAAGGCGGTCGACGGGCCGGTTGTCGTGGCGCCGGGCGAGATCGCGGTCGTACGGGAGCCGCGGCGGCGCGCGTAGCGCGGTCACCGTCAACTGGACGCGAACGGGCCCTCCAGCGCTGCCCACTGGAGCAGCATGATGGTCTTCGCGTCGGCGATCTCGCCGGTGCGGATCATCTGCAGGGCCCGGCGGAAGGGGAGTTCGAGGATCTCGATGTCCTCGCCCTCCTCCTCCAGGCCGCCGCCCTCGTGGGTGCGGGTGGAGGGGCCGTAGGCGGCCGCGTAGAAGGAGATCCGTTCGGTCACCGAGCCGGAGCTCATATAGACGTCGAAGACGTGCTGGACGTCGCCGACCGTGTGGCCGGCCTCTTCGACGGCCTCCCGGCGGACCGCGTGCTCCGGGTGCTCGTCCTCGGCGTCCAGGAGGCCCGCCGGGGTCTCGATCAGCATGCCGTCGGAGTGGCCGTTGACGTACACAGGGAACCGGAACTGGCGGTGAGCAGGACGGTTTCGCGTGCGGCGTCGTAGAGGAGGAGGGTGGCGCCGTTGCCGCGGTCGTGGGTCTCGCGTTCCCTCGCTGTGTCAGGTGCCGTCGGCGTGCTGGTAGTCGAAGGTGGTGGCCTGCTCGACATACCAGTGGCTGGACAGCAGTTTGACCTCGCGGACCTTCACGCGCGGGTTGCCGGTCAGGTCCAGGCCCGTGCGGTCGAGTCCGGTGCGGCCCCGGCAGTCGGGGGTCCGGCCCCGGCGGTCATCGGGCGCCGGCCGGGCGGACGGGGGGCGTTCAGGTCACTCATGATCACCTGTCTACCACCCGCCCGTGTCCGGCAGGCGTCTCGCCAGTGCCTGTTGCGGCACTAGTGCACTTCGGCCCGCGCCGGCCCCTCGTCGAGGAAGCCGCCCGACTGGTGCTCCCACAGCTTGGCGTAGGCGCCTTCGGCGGCGAGCAGTTCGTGGTGCGAGCCCTGCTCGACGATCCGGCCGCGGTCGAGGACCACGAGCCGGTCCATGGAGGCGACCGTGCTCAGCCGGTGCGCCACCACCAGGGCTGTGCGACCCTCCATGAGCCGCCACAGCGCCTCCTGGACGAGCATCTCGCTCTCGGAGTCCAGCGCGCTGGTCGCCTCGTCCAGGAGCAGGATCGGGGCGTCCCGCAGGATCGCCCGGGCGAGGGCGACCCGCTGGCGCTGGCCGCCGGAGAGCTTGATGCCACGCTCGCCGACCATCGTGGCGAAGCCGTGCGGCAGCGCGTCGGCGAACTCCGTGACGTGGGCCGCCTCGGCGGCGAGCCGGATCTCGGCGTCGGTGGCGTCCGGCCGGGCGAAGGCGATGTTGTCCCGCAGGGTGCGGTGGAACATCGCCGGGTCCTGCGGCACATAGGCGATCTGGCTGCGCAGGTCGGACTGGCGCAGCCGGCTGATGTCCTGGCCGCCGATCGTGATCCGTCCGGCGTCGATGTCGGTCATCCGCAGCAGCAGCCGGGTGAGCGTGGTCTTGCCGCCACCCGACCGGCCGACGAACCCGAACTTGGAACCGCTGGGCACGTCCAGCTCAAGCCCTTCGAACAGCGGTTTGGCGCCCGAGTGGGTGAAGGAGACCTTCTCGAAGCGGACGTCGGCGGCCCGGGGCGCGAGGGGTTCCGGGGTCACCGGGTCGAGCACGGTCGGCGGTTCCAGGAGCAGTTCGGTGAACTGGGCCGCCTCCGTCATGGAGCTCTCGATGCGCCGGTAGATCTGGTTGAACTCGAACATGATCCGGGTCGCGTTGGTGTAGTAGGTGAAGGCGACCACGACCGCCTCCACACTGTGCCCGCCGCCGGCCAGCGCCACCGCGAGCAGCAGACCCAGCGCGTTGGTCGCGACGGACATCGGCGCGACGAACGTGTCGATGCGCAGGTTGCCGTAGTCCCAGGAGCGCAGGGTGCGCCGCCTGGACTCGGCCACCCGGGACCGGTGTTCGGCGGCCTCCCGCCCCTCGGCGGCGAACGCCCGGACCGTGTCCATGTTCATCAGGCTGTCGGCGACATGCCCCGACACCCGGGCGATCGCCTCCTCACGCTGGTCGACCAGCCGCTGCCGGCGGCGGATCAGCGGCAGCACGCACACCGCCGTCACCGCGATCATCGCCAGGAGCGCGACGACGAGCAGCGGCTGGTAGCGCCACAGCACCACCGACCCGAACGCCAGCGGCACGAAGCTGCCCACGATGTTGAAGGTGAGCGTGTCGCCGAACTCCTCGAAGCGGGTGGCGAAGCTCAGCACCCGCTTGGTGAGCGAGCCCGCGAAGTTGTCGTGGAAGAACGCGGCGTCCTTCGCGAACAGTTCGTCCATGCCGACGACGTACAGCTGTTCGATACCGAGGGCGTCCAGGCGGTTCAGGGCGTGCAGACCGAACCTCCATAGCGTCTCCGCCAGCAGCAGGACACCGGCGAAGCCGAGGACGTACGGCAGTGTGGCACCGAGGCCGAGACCGTGGCCGTCGGCGATCCGGCCGACCAGCTTGGCCACGACCAGCGGTGCCAGGTAGTTGATTCCGATGTTGCCGAGTGCCGGCAGCAGCATCGCGGGCAGCGTGAGCCACTTGAGCCGGGCCAGTTCCCGTCCGTAGTAACGAAGCGCGAGCAGTACCGCGCCCTTGCGCGGTCCGGTCGCCGGTAAATCGACTGAGGATGTCATCTCGACCCTGTGTAGTCGTCGCACGGCATGCCGAGTCGGCCGCCGCATGTCCGCGGTGGCCCGGAATCGGCAGGTCAGGAAAGGGAAGTGTGACGCGACGGCGGTCTCGGAGTCCATGTGTTTTCCGGACGGCGGCTACTGTGCGAACACACGGTCGACCGGGGGCCGTATCCGGATGCTCCGGTTGTCGACGTCCGGGAGGGGCGCCGCCGCTGCGCTGGGCGACGACAGCGCCGACAGGTTCGCCGCGACGGCCGGTGCCTAGTCGCCCGCGGCACCCCGGTCCTCGTACCGCTCCCAGTCCGCGTCCGCGAGGCCGAGGAGCCGCTCGATCTCCGCCGCGTCGGGCAACGGGCCGTGATCCCCCGTCACCTTGAGCGCGGAGACCGCGGTGATGTGGCCGAGCCGCAGGGCCATAGCCGTCGTCTCGCCGCGCAGCAGCCCGGCCAGGAAGCCGGCCGCGAACGCGTCGCCCGCCCCGACGGGTTCCGTCACCGTCGTACGCAGCGCGGGTACCGTGCAGGCGCCGTTCGCGGTGACGGCCGTAGCGGCCCGGGCGCCGTCCTTGACGACGAGGATCCGCGGACCGGGCAACAGGTCGCGCAGGCCGGTGACGGTCAGGTCATCGCCCCACAGCTGCTGTGCCTCGTCGAGGCCCACGAGCACGATGTCGGCCCGGTCGGCGAGGGCCCACAGGGCCCCCGGTGCGGTGCCGTCCGGCCACAGGGCGGCGCGGTGGTTGACGTCGAAGCTGATGGCGTACGGCCGTTCGGTGCCGGGCGCGGCGAGGGCGCGGGTCACCAGGTCGCGGCACGACGGGGAGAGGGCGGGGGTGATGCCGGTGAGGTGCAGGAGGGCGGCGGAGCGCAGCGGTTCGCCGTCCAGCAGGCCGGGGCCCAGGGCCGAGGCCGCCGAACCCGTGCGGTAGTAGTGGACACGGGTTCCGGTGGGGCCGGGGTTCTTGACGAGGAGGCCCGTGGGCCGGTGCGGGTCGGTGCGCACATGTGTGACGTCGACCCCGGCGGCGGCGACCGCCGCGCGCACCCGGTGTCCCAGCGGATCGTCGCCGACGGCCGAGAGCCAGACGGCCGGGATGCCGTGGTCCGCGAGGTACATGGCCACGTTGGACTCCGCGCCCGCTGTGGACAGACGCAGCCGCTCGGCCTCCGCCAGCGGGCAGGGCGGGTCGGGGGCCAGGGCCGCCATGGTCTCGCCGACGCAGACGACGCGTCCCGGCGCCGGCCGCCAGGGAGCCGTCATGCCCGTCCGTCCTCCTCTACGGCGGCAAGGAACTCCCGGGCCCGGTCGCGCAGGTCGGCGATGCCGCCGCCGTCGGCCGCGTCGCCGACCAGGGGTGAGCCGACGCCGACGGCGGTCGCCCCGGCGGCCAGGTAGGCCCGGGCGGCGGCGACGTCGACACCGCCCACCGGGACGAGCACCGCGTCGGGGAACGGGCCGCGCAACGCCTTCAGATACGCCGCTCCCCCGGCCTCGGCGGCTGGAAAGAGCTTCAGCGCGGCCGCGCCTCGGGCCTGCGCGGCGATGACGTCGGTCGGGGTCAGCACGCCCGCCAGGACCGGCATGCCGAGCTGCAGCGCGGTGTCGACGCCGGCGCCGAGGCCGGGGGTGACCGCGAAGGTGGCACCCGCCAGGTGGGCGGCCCGTGCGTCGGCGGCGGTCAGCACCGTGCCGGCGCCCAGCGGCCGGTCGGGCCCCAGCTCCTTGCGGGCCCGGGCGAGGACGGTGAGCGCGTCCGTGCCGCTGAGTGACACCTCGATCAGTTCGATGCCCTCCTCGGCCAGGGTCAGCACGGTGCGCAGGGCGGCGTCCGGGTCGGCACCGCGCACGATGGCGAGCAGACGGCGGGAGGTGAGGGCGGCTCGCAGATCCACGGCAAGGGCTCCTTCTACGGTTCGGGTGTCTCAGGACGGCGTCGGTCGCCGGCTCAGGGGCAGTGGCAGGCGGCGGTCACGGTGAGCCGCCAGCGGACCTCGCCCGATGCGCCGACGCGGGCCGCGTCGTCCGGGCCCGCGTCGGCGAGGTCGAAGACACGGCCGAGCATGGGCTCCACGCCCGTACTGCGGTAGGGCCGGCCGGCCGGGAAGCCGCCGAGGTTGCGCCACAGGGCGACGGACAGCGGCTGCCCCTCCGCCTCGACGGCGAGGGCGAGCCGGTCCCCGCCGTCGTGCACACAGCACCGGCCGCCCGCCACCACGGCCCCGGCAGCCGTCCCGTCGTCCGGTCCGAACCGGTCGAGACGCAGCCCCAGCGGCGTGGGCCAGACGCCTTCCAGCCAGCGGGCGCCGTCCGGCCAGGGACGGCTCACCAGGGGCGCCGCCTCCGGGAACAGCCGGGTCGGCGCTCCGTCCCGAGCCTTCACCACGGCCTCCTCCGAGAGGTCCAGCAGCGCGTGGGCGGCCCAGAGGAAGCGGAAGCCCGGCTCGGCCGTCAGCACGTAGTCGGCCTCGACGCCGTCGGCCGTACCGCTCAGCGTGCGCGTCAGGGCGAAGCGTTCGCAGCGGACGCTCTCGCCGTCCCCCTCCCGGGTCCAGGCCCGGGACCAGGCGTCCCCATGATCGGGGGTGCCGCGCACGGTGGGGACGCACTCCTCCAGTCCCCCCGCGTCCACGAACGCGTCGCCCGGTGCCACGCCGTCGCGTGCGGGGCTGTCGCGCCGCCACAGCCATTCGCGCCCGCCGTGTCGCAGCGAGGTCCAGCGGCCGCCGTGTGCGAGGTCGGTCACGACGTCCGTCACCACTCCGCGAAGGAGCCGTCGGTATGCCGCCACACCGGGTTGCGCCAGCTGTGGCCCGCGCGGTCGGCCGCGCGTACGGCCGTCTCGTCGACGGTGATGCCGAGCCCGGGGGCGTCACCGCGCTGCGCGTGCCCGGCCACGAACCGGAAGGGTTCGGGATCGACGAGGTAGGAGAGGAGGTCGGCGTCCTTGTTGTAGTGGATTCCCCGGCTCTGCTCCTGGATGAGGAAGTTCGGTGTGGCGAAGGCGACTTGGAGGCTCGCGGCCAGCGCGATGGGCCCGAGCGGGCAGTGCGGGGCGAGCTGTGCGCCGTAGGTCTCCGCGAGCGAGGCGATGCGGTGCACCTCGGAGATGCCGCCCGCGTGGGAGAGGTCCGGCTGGGCCACCGCGATGCCGGCGGCGAGGACGGGCAGGAACTCGGCCCGCGAGTACAGGCGTTCACCGGTGGCCAGCGGTACCGGGCTCGCCGTGACCAGCCCTGGCAGCAGGTGGCCCTGCTCGGGGACGACGGGTTCCTCCACGAACAGCGGGTGCAGGGGCGCGAGTTCGGCCAGGACGCGGCGGGCGCTCGCGGCGGTGAAGCGGCCGTGGAAGTCGACGGCGACATCGCGGTCGGGGCCGAGGGCGTCCCGGGCGGCCGTCACCCGGGCTACCACTGCCGCAGTCTCCGACGCCGTGGTGATCGGCGAGGTGGCCCCGGCCGCGTTCATCTTCACGGCGGTGAAGCCCGCCTCCACCTGGGCCGCGACCTGTTCGGTGAGCTGGGCCGGTTCGTCGCCGCCGACCCAGGCGTAGACCCGGACCCGGTCGCGTACCGGACCGCCGAGCAGGGCGTGGACGGGCGCGCCGTAGGTCTTGCCCGCGATGTCCCACAGCGCCTGGTCGAGTCCGGCGACGGCGCTGGACAGGACGGGACCGCCCCGGTAGAAGCCGCCCTTGGTGAGTACCTGCCAGTGGTCCTGGATGCGCAGCGGGTCCTGCCCCACCAGGTACTCGGCGAGGACCTCGATGGCCGCGCGCACGACCTCGGCGCGGCCCTCGACGACGGGTTCCCCCCATCCCACAACCCCGTCGTCGGTCTCGACGCGGCAGAACAGCCAGCGTGGCGGGACGAGGAAGGTCTCTATTCGGTCGATCTTCACTGGCCGCCGCTGCCTTTCGGGTCGTCGTCGGTGCCGTCGAGCCGGGCCAGGTCGCGGCCCGCCTGGTCGAGCAGGGCACGCATGGCACGCTCGGCCGCCTCCGGGTCGCCGTCGCGGACGGCGTCCAGGACGGCGCGGTGGGCGGGGACGGGGGGCTCGCTGTGCGGGGAGCTGTGCACGATGCGGTCGCGGTGGGCCAGCCCCGACTCGATCACCATCTCCATGCGTTCGAGGAGTTCGTTGTGGGTGGCGGCCAGCAGGGCGCGGTGGAAGGCGAGGTCGGCGTCCACGGCGTGGCCCGGGTCGGCGGCGTCGTGCCGCCCCATGGTGTCCAGGGCGTCCTCCAGAGCCACGAGGTCGGCCTCGGTGCGGCGCTCGGCGGCGAGCCGGACGGCGGCCGGTTCGATGATCGCCCGGACCTCGGCGAGGTTGTGCAGCAGCGACCGGTCGGCGCCGGCCGTACGGCCGCCCTCGAACTGCCAGCGCAGCACATCGGCGTCGAGCAGGTTCCAGTCCGCGCGGGCCCGCACGAAGGTGCCGCGTTTCTGGCGGGCGTCGACCATGCCCTTGGCGGCGAGCACCTTGAGGGACTCGCGCAGGGCGGTGAGGCTGACGTCGAGTTCGCTCTGCAGCGCCACCAGGTCGAGCGTGGCCCCTTCCGGGATCTCGCCGCCCAGGATGCGGCGCGCCAGGGCCTCCACGGTCTGGCCGTGCACACCGCGGCGGGCGTAGGGCGTCATGTCGTACAGCCTTTCTGTTCACGACGTGGTTCGGCGGTCCTCACACGGAGTCCTTCACGACACTCCAGCCGCCGTCCACGACCAGCCTGGACCCGGTGATGTAGGAGGCTTCGTCGGCGCAGAGGAACGCGATCGCCGCGGCCACCTCCTCGGGCGTGCCGAACCGGCGGACGGCCGTCTGGGCGATGCTGCGCTCCCGCTCCGCGGGCGTCACCCCGTCCCAGGCGCCGGTCAGGATCGGCCCGGGCAACACCGCGTTGACGCGCACCTCGGGCCCGTACTCGACGGCGAGCTGCCCGCACAGGGACAGCAGTGCGCCCTTGGCCGCGGCGTAGGCGGGGTGTCCGGGGATGCCCGCGTGGGCGTGCACCGACGAGGTGAGCGCCACGGCCCCTCGGTGGGCGCGCAGGTCGGGCAGGACGGCCTTGAAGCCGAGGAAGCTCGCGGTGAGGTTGACGGCGAGCTGCCGCTGCCAGGACTCGGGCGACAGTTCGTGCGCCGGTGCGACGTCGACGGTGTAGGCGTTGCTGATGAGCACGTCGACCGGGCCGTAGTCGTGGGCGGCGGTGACGATGCGGGCCCAGTCGTCCTCGGCGGCGACGTCTGCGTGCACATACCGGGCGTGGCCGCCGTCCTTGGTGATCCCGTCCACCACCGCCTGCCCGCGTTCGTCCGCGATGTCGACGAGTACGACGGCGGCCTCCTCCCGGGCGAGGCGTTCGGCGGTGGCGGCTCCGATGCCGGAGGCGGCTCCGGTCACCACGGCGGTACGGCCGGTGAAGCGGGCACCGTACCGTCGTACGGACTGGTCCATCGGGCTCCTTAGAGGGTGAGCTGCTGGAAACATATGCGTCCTACCGGCGGGTCAGCACCACCAGGTCCGCATCGTGGTCGGCGCTCCAGGTGAACGGCAGGCCGTAGTGGAGCAGATGGGCTCCGCTGTACGTCGTTCCCATCGCCGTGTCCCGGTAGCGCGCCGCCGGGTCCAGGCCCCGCAGCCGGAGCCGGTCGGGGCGGCCGGGCAGCAGCGGTGCGCCGTCGAGGCGGCCGGTGCCGAGCGCGGCGACGACGGTACGGTCACCGCGGTCGTACTGCACGCCGCAGGTGGTGTCGTCCGGGGTGCCGAGCAGCCGGGCCTCGCCGTGGTGGACTACGTCCCGGACCTCCTTGTAGCGGGCGATCCAGCGGGCGGCCTCGGCCCGCTGCCCGGGTGTCCAGGCGCGCAGGTCGGCGCCGACCCCCAGGACCCCGCACATCGCGTTGACGAAGCGGAAGGCGAGGCTGCGCGGCCGCGGGTCGAGGATTCCGGGGGCGTCGGTGACCCAGGAGCTCATCAGGTGCGGGGCGTGCGCGTGCAGAAAGCCGTGCTGGATGCGCAGCCGGTCCAGGGGCGCGGTGTTGTCGCTGGGCCAGACGACGTCGGTGCGGGCGAGGGTGGCGTGCTCGATCCGCCCACCGCCGCCGGCGCAGCCCTCGACGGTGACGTCCGGGTGGGCGGCGCGCAGGTGGTCGAGGACGCGCAGGTATCCGGCGACGTGCTCGGCGTCCAGGTCGGCGGGGCCGGCACCGGGGCGGCCGCGCTCGGTGGGCGGGCGGTTCATGTCCCACTTCAGATAGCCGATGTCGTAGTCGCCGAGCAGCCGGTCGAGGGTGCCGATGACGAACTCCTGGACGTCGGCCCGGCCCAGGTCGAGGAGCAGCTGGTTGCGGACCAGACGGGAGGGGCGGCCGTCGATGCGGTAGACCCACTCGGGGTGTTCGGCGTGGAGCCGGCTGCCGGGGCTGACCGCCTCCGGCTCGACCCACAGCCCGAAGTCCAGGCCGAGGGCGCGGACCTCCCGCACGAACCGGTCGAAGCCCTGCGGGAACGCCTCCGGGTCCGGATACCAGTCGCCCAGTCCCCCGGTGTCGTCGGTACGGCCGGTGAACCAGCCGTCGTCCACGACGAACAGCTCGGCCCCGATGTCCGCGGCGGCCTTCGCCAGCTCCAGCTGCCCGGCCGCGTCGACGTGGAAGCCGGTGGCCTCCCAGGAGTTGTAGAGCACCTTGCGGGGGCGGTGCAGCCGGTCGGGGGTGAGGTGGCGCTCGTAGCGGTGCCAGACCCGGGACAGGCCGTCGAGTCCGTCCGGGCTGAACGCGCAGGCGAGACGGGGGGTCGTGAGGGTCTCCCCCGGGGCCAGGTGGACGGCGCCCTCGTGCGGGACCCGTCCGGCGCGGACCCTTACGGCGCCGCCGGGTTCGGCCTCGGCCGTGATGTGCCAGTTGCCGGGCCATGCGAGGGCGATGCCGTACGTCGCGTCCTCACTCTGCACGGCCAGCCAGGGCGCGTACGCGTGTCCGGGGGCGCCCTGGAGGCTGCCGATGCTGAAGGTGCCTCTGCTGAGGTCGAGTTGAGTGAGCTGGAACTCCTGCGACCACTGCCCGCAGAGGTACGTCAGCCTGGCCGCGCCGGCCACCGGGATGTTCACGGCGGCCGAGTCGAGCCGCTCCAGGCGGAGTTCCCCGGTGGCGGTGAACTCGGCCCAGCGGAGGATCACATCGGTGCCCGGCACGGTCTCGTAGCAGAGGACCGTCCGCAGTCCGGTCGTCTCGTCCGTGAAGGCGAGCCGCAGCACGCCCTGCGCCTCCTCCGCGCCGTCGAACTCCCACCACACGCCCCGCCCCGCGCCGGCCACCAGCTCGGATCCGGTGAACGGCCGCAGCCCGTACGGCAGGTACTCGGCCGGGGCCGCGTCGGCGGGCGTGATGAAGTGGGTGCGGTGGGACCAGTCGAGGGCGGACGGGCCGTCCTCGACGCCGAGCGGGCCCCAGGCGTCGAGCTCGGCCCACGGGCCGTCCGGGGAGAGACGGACGGTGTAGGAGGCGTTCTCCGTGCGCAAGGTCCAGCGCCTGTACGTCACTTGACCGCTCCCAGGTTGAGTCCGGCCACGAAGTGCCGCTGGAAGCGCAGGAACACGGCGACCGTCGGCGCGGCGGCGATGACCGAACCGGCGGCGATCACGTTCCACATCGACACGTACTGGCCCTGGAGTCCGATGAGGGCGGCGGTGATCGGCATCTTGGTGTCGCTGCGCAGGACGGTGATCGCCCAGAGCAGGTCGTTGAAGATCCAGGTGAAGGACAGGGCGCTGAGGGCGGCCAGGGCGGGGCGGGTCAGCGGGAGGATGATCCGCCAGAAGATCTGCCACGGCCCGGCGCCGTCGACGACCGCCGCCTGCTGGATCTCGACCGGGATCGACCGCATGAACCCGTGCAGGACGAAGACGTAGAAGCCGACGCCGAAGCCGATCTGCACGCCGATGAGCGCGGGAAGGGTGTCGTAGAGGCCCAGCAGCTCGCTCAGCTTGGACACCGGGATGAGCAGGATCTGCGGCGGGAGCAGGTTGCCGCCGAGCATGAGCAGCAACAGGGAGCGCCGGAAGGGGAGTTCGTAGCGGCTGAGGGCGAACGCGGCCATCGCGGCGAGGGCGAGGGTCACCAGGACACAGGGGACCGTCACCAGCAGGCTGTTGATCAGGGCGCGCTGCTGGCCGCCGTCGGTCCAGGCCTGCCCGAAGTTGCCGAGGGTGAAGGAGTGCGGCCAACTGCCCAGCCCATGGGCGGCGATGTCGTCGAAGCTGCGCAGGCTGGTGACCAGGACCAGGGCGATCGGCAGCAGCCACAGCACGGACAGCGCACCGGCGCCCAGGTGGAATCCGGCGGTGGCGGCCCGCCTGCGGCGCAGTGCCGTCGAGTCGGCGGACATCAGTCGGCCTCCCGGAACGCGCGGACGAGATAGGAGGCGATGACCCCGAAGGCGAGGACGAAGATGACGACGGCCAGGGCGGAGCCGTAGCCGAGTCGCAGCGACTGGAAGGCGGTCGAGTACATGTAGGTGCTCAGCAGTTCGGACGAGTGGTAGGGGCCGCCGCGGGTGAGCGACCAGACGACGTCGAAGGAGCGCAGCGAGTCGATGACGATGACCGACAGCACGACCGCGTTGACACTGCGCAGTTGGGGCAGTGTCACGTGCCGGAAACGTTGCAGGGCGCCGGCGCCGTCGACCTTGGCGGCTTCGTAGAGCGCCGGGTCGATGCCCTTGAGGCCGGCGAGGTAGAGGACCATGACGTAGCCGATCTGCCGCCACAGCGCGGGCACGATCACCGCGTACAGGGCGGTGTCCTGGTCGGCGAGCCAGGCGTGCCGGAGGCTGCCGAGGCCCACGCCCTGCAACAACTGGTTGAGGACGCCGTCGGGCTGGTAGATCGCCTGCCAGACGAGGGCGGTGGCGACCAGGGAGAAGACCACGGGCAGGAACAGCGCGGCCCGGTAGAAGCCGACTGCGCGCCGCTCCTGCTGGAGCAGCAGCGCGGCGGCCAGGCCCAGCACGGCGGACAGGCCGCCGAAGAGGACCAGCCACAGCACGGTGTGGCCGGCCGCGCTGCGGAACACCTCGTCGTGGGCCATCTCCCGGAAGTTGCCCAGGCCGATGAACCGTGGCGGGGAGACGCCGTCCCACTTGGTGAGGGCGAGGTAGAAGCCCTGCAGGGCGGGCCAGAACACCCACACGGCCTCGGCGAGGAGCGGGACCAGGACGAAGGCGAGGACCAGGGGCGGGGTGCGCCGGGGTCCCCGGGCCGCCCGCCCGCCCTTTACGGGCGGGCGGGCCGGGGATGTCCGGTCGGGTGCGGTCAGGACGGCCATCTCAGGCGTTCCAGATCTTCTCGGCGTCCCGCTGCCAGTCGGTCAGGATGCTCCCGATCGACTTGGGCTTGGCGAAGAACTTGGTGAGCGCGGTGTCCGCGGTGGGCTGGAGGGCGTCGCTGGAGTCCCGGTTGAAGAACTGGGTGATCTCGGCGGCCGCGTCGACGTGCGCACGCCCCTTCTTCACCAACGCGGTCCCGGCGTCCTTGGCGTCCGGGTTGCAGGGCAGGACGGTGCCGGAGGAGCCCTTGATGTAGATCTCCTGGGCCTCGGCGGTGGCGAGGTACTTCATCAGGTCGAAGACCTGGTCCCGGCGGCCGGTGCGGGCGCTGGCGAAGTAGCCGTCCACCGGGGCCTCTTCGGCGAGCGGCACCTTGGAGTCGATGACGGGGAAGCGGAAGAAGTCGATGTCGTCCAGGGCGCTCTTGGGCGCCGAGTCGGCGAAGAAGGTTCCGATGAGCATCATGCCGGTCTTGCCGTTCAGCAGGGCGGTCGTCGCGTCCTGGAAGGCGAGGGCGGTGCCGTTCGGGTCGAAGTACGGCAGCACCTCCTGCCAGCGGTCGAAGACCTTGCGCACCTCGGGGTCGTCGAACCGGTGCTTCCCGGCGAGGAGTTCACGGTGGTACTGGGCGCCGTTGATCCGGATGTCCAGGTAGTCGAACCAGGCCGAGGCCACCCAGGGGGTGTTGCCGCCCGCGCCGAGTCCGATCGGGGCGACGCCCTTGCTCTTGAGCTTGTCGCACAGGGCGAGGAAGCCGTCCCAGCTGGTGGGCTCGCTCACGCCCCACTTGGCGAACTGGGACTTCCGGTAGAACATGCCCCACCAGTAGTAGGTGTTGGGCACGAAGACCTTCTTGCCGGAACTCGCGGTGCACAGCGAGTTCAGCGCCTTGGAGTAGCGCTTGAGGTCGGGCGAGGAGCTCCACACCTCGTCGAGGTCGAGCAGCAGGTTCTTCTTCGCGTAGGCGTCCGCCACCGAGCCGGGGTACCAGGTGTACACGTCGGGCGGGTTGGCCGAGGTGAGGTAGGTCGGCAGCTGGGTGCGGAAGGTCTCGGCGGCGACCGTGTTGAGACCGGCCTCGCCGGACCCCTTCTTCCCGTACGCCGCGACCAGGTCCTCCATCGCGGCCTTGGCCTGCGGGGCGGACAGGTTGGACTGGAGGGTGACCGCACCCTTGGAGGAGCCCTTGCTGGAGGATGTGTCGGTGACGCAGGCGCTGAGCAGTGCCGCTGTCCCGGCGGCCCCGAGTCCGGCGAGGAACCGGCGTCGGCTGGGCTGTTGGTTGGCCATGGTTGATTCCTCAGTCACTTGAGTCGGGTGCGGTACACGTGGCCGTCGACTCCGCGGAACACCGCGTCGACGCTTCCGTCCGGGCCGGCGACCGCGCCGAGCGCACCGTCGAAGGCCGCGCTCGGGAACTCCTGCCGTTTGCTCCAGCCCTGCCAGGCGCCGTCGGCGTACCGCTGCTGCCACAGCGTGTAGTCGGCGGCACGCGCGTACAGCAGCACCGTGTCCCCGGCGGCGACCAGGGTCGGGCTGCCGCTGACGGTCCCGCCGAGGGACGTCCACGCCGACCACTGCCCCGAGGTGTCCCGGGTCCGCGTCCACACGTCGTCCGCGGCGGTGCGTACGGCGACATGGAGGCGGCCCTGCGCATCGACGACGGCGGACGGGCGGCCGTACACCTGCCGGTCACCGGGCGCGCCGAGCGAGGACCAGCCGGACACCGGCCCGCGCTGTACGACCGTGCCGTCGGTGCCGCGTGCGAACAGCGTCCAGTGCGCGGGGTCGGTGAAGGCGACGGACGGGGCGTCGGTCAACTCCCCGCCCAGGGACTGCCAGCGACCCCAGCGGCCGTCGGCGTAGACCCTCCGGTACGCCCGGGAGTCGGCGCCGCGTACGAAGACGTCGACTCGGCCGTCGGCGGAGGCGTGTACGGCGGGCTGGCCGAGGATCCCGCGCCGTACGGGGCCGCCGAGGTCCCGCGCCCTCCCGTCCGCCTTCTCGACGAGAGAGCCGTTCAGCCCCCGGAAGAACGTGGCGCCGCCGCTCACCACGGTCGGGCTCGCCGTGGCCGTCACACCCAGGTCGGTGCCCGGCAGGGCGTCGGCGCCGGTGAGCCTCAGGAACGCGGTGCCGTGCGCGGGGACCTCGACGGCGTACGACCCGGTGTGCGTGCCCCGATCGGCACGTGCGCGCAGGTCACGGACGCGCACCGGGCCACCGAGGCCCGTGTCGGCGAACTCCACGGTGCGCTGGGCAGGTTGGTCGGACCGGTTGAGCAGGACGACCGCGCGCTGTCCGTGCCCCCGCAGTACCTTGCTGTAGACGTCACCGACCGAGTCGGTGGCCACCCGTACGCCCTGGACGGCGAGGGGGTCCTGGTCGACGGCGATGATCTCCGGATTGCGCAGGGTGGTGATCATCGGGTCGGACAGCGTACGCGGGTCTGAGCCGAGCACCAGCGGCGAGCCCATCTCGGCCCACATCACGAACTGGCTGGTGGACTCCTCCTGAGTGAGCTCGTACGACCCTTCGGCCATACGGCGCATGGGGATGAGGTAGTCCGGGTCGTTGTAGTGGCCGGGGCCCTGTGCCTCGGGGTGCCAGGCGTTGGCGTCCATGTTGCGCAGCACGTTGGGCCACTGGCCGGGGCTCGGGGTGCCCCAGGCGATGTCGGTGCCGGTGCGCCAGGAGTCGGCGATCGTCGGGGCGTGGACGTAGGTGTTGTGGGCGTCCTGCTCGGGGGTGTGTTGCAGGCCCCAGTCGTCGGTGAGCGGATTGCAGAGGTTGAGCAGCATCCTGCGGCCGGACTTGGCGACCGCGTCGCTGAAATCCTTGAAGGCGGGCCCCGGATCGAGCTTCGCGCCGATCCCGCAGAGGAAGTCGACCTTGATCGCGTCGATCTTCCAGCTCGCGAACTGCCGTGCGTCCTGGTCGTAGTAGCCGCGGCTGCCCAGGCCGCAGCTCCTGCCGCCGTCGTAGGCGCCCGCGTCGGTGTAGATGCCGGCCCGCAGTCCGCGCTTGTGCAGGTAGGTGACGAGGGCCGGGATGCCGGAAGGGAAGCGGTCCGGGTTGGCCGTCAACCACCCTTGTGTGTCACGGGGGGTGTCGGCCTGCCAGCCGCCGTCCAGCCACACGATGTCGTATCCGCTGTCGCGCAGACCGCTGCTGACCAGCCTGTCGGCGACGGAGCGCACCTCCTTCTCGGTGGGCGCGCCCAAGCCGTAGTAGGTGTTCCATCCCATGTAGGGAGTCGGCGCGAGGCCGCTGTCGTAGTAGTCGGGCGCGCCCTGGTCGACGGCTGTCCCGGCGACGGCGTCGGGGGCCACGGTGACGGCCAGGACCGCCGTGATCGCGGCCGCGAGGGCGGCCCGGGTGAACCGGCGGTGCCGGGTGCTGTGTACGGGCGGGTGCAAAGTCACGTGCGTCTCCCGGGGAGTGGGAAGCAGGAGAACGAGACGCCGGCCGCTCCGCGGCAGAGGCCTACGACGTCACGGCGAAGACTGTGGCCCGTGGCCGATACCACGTCAAGATTAATTACTAATTTAATATCAGAACACCTCGGCGTCCGGGATCGTCTCCGGCGGCAGGAGCCTCCGCCGGCCGCGCAGGCCGGCGGGAGCCTCGGCCGGCCGCGCAGGTCGAGGGCCCCAACGTGCCCCGGTCACGGCCTCGTAGCCCTCCCGAGGCCAGTTTCTCGCCGTACGCCCGCCGTCACAGCAAGTGCCCGTCACAGCAAGGGCACAGACACGAGCGGGGCGCCTGAGGTGGCAGGTGCTTGACAAAGACTTGGCCAAGCCTCGGGCCCCTCGCCCGCGCCCGTGATCGGGTCTCCTGCGACGGCTGTACGAACTGCCCGTGTGGGAGGTCTTGGTGTCAGCACCAACCCGTAAGAGACGATGGTTCACGATCTGCGCCATCACAGTGTCCGCCGCTCTCGTCGCGATACCCGCGGGAGCCGCGTCCGGAGGGAGCGGCAGCCCCTTCGGGGCCCGCGCACTCGCGCAAGTCGCGAAGGCACGCCAGCAGTCGGTGGGGGCGCTCAGCCCCAACGCGGCCGGAAAGAACGGCGACGGCGGCAACGAGGCCGACGAGATAGCGGAGGGCGCGGACCAGTACGCGGAAGCCCGCACCTCGCCGGGGGCCGTGGCACCGGGCGCGTACGGTGCCGCCTGGAGCAACCTCACCAAGCTTCGTTCCACCGGCGGCAGTTGGAAACACATCACCGGCCTGCCCTACAACTCCGACGACCCGCGATACCGCGACTACGACTCCAACTCCAGCGGCGGCTCGGGCAACGTCACCGGCCGGATGGCCGCGATGGCCGCCGATGACGCCGGGTACGTGTACGCGGGCAGTGCCGGCGGCGGCGTGTGGCGCTCGCGCACCGGCGGCGGACACTGGCAGCCCATCAGCGACCGGCTGTCCTCGCAGTCCACCGGTGCCCTCGCGCTCGACGGGGCCGGACGGCTGTGGCTGGGCACCGGCGAGGCGACCACCAACGCGGACGCCTACCTCGGCAGCGGCGTCTACGTCCTGTCCGACCCGCACCACGGCACCTTCGCCGCCCGCAGCCGGGTCGGCGGCGCCGAACTGGAGTCGACCACCATTCACGCACTGCGCTTCGGCGGCAGCAAGGTGTGGGCGGCGACCAGCGAGGGCGTGTGGAGCCACTCCACGAAGACCCTCACAGGCGCCTGGAAGCTGGAGTACGCCCCCAACCCGGACTACCTGCCGGGCGGCCCACTGGCGAACGACCCCAGCGCGCCGTACAAGAACATCGCCAACGACATCGCGATCGACCCGAAGGACCCGGGCAAGGTCGTGCTCGCGGTCGGCTGGCGCAGCGGTGACGACTACAACGGCTTCTTCTCCAAGGGCTCCGACGGCACCTGGACCCGGATCACCAGCGGCCTCGGCGACCTGCCCGCCGACGCGGCCAACGTCGGCAACGTCACCTTCGCCCGCTCCGCCGACGGCTCCCGCTACTACGCCATCGACCAGTCGCCGGAACAGCTCAACACCAACCCGGACAGCGGCCTGGAGGGCGTCTACGTCTCCAAGTCCGGTTCCCCCACCGGGCCTTGGACGCAGATCGCGGACTACAAGGGCCTGGCCGCCGACGGCTCGGCGCTGACCTCCAGCGGCTACATGCCCGGCGTGCAGGCCTGGTACAACCAGTTCCTCACCGTCGACCCGAACAACCCGCAGCACGTGTACGCGGGCCTGGAAGAGGTCCACGAGACGAAGGACGGCGGCAGCACCTGGTCGGCCGTCGGCCCGTACTGGAACTTCGGCTTCCCCTGCTGGAGCATCGACCCCGCCAAGCAGAGCGGTGACTGCAGCCAGACCACCCACCCCGACCAGCACGGCGTGGCGATCGGCAGCTACCACGGCAAGAGCTACGTGTACGTCGGCAATGACGGCGGCGTCTACAGGCGACCGGTCGGCGGCGCCCAGGACTCCTCCGGCCACGCCACCGACTGGACGTCCCTCAACGACGGCACCATCGACACCCTCCAGTACTACTCGGTGGGCATCGGCAAGGACCTCACCTACGGCGGTGTCTCCGTCACCGGCGGCCTCCAGGACAACGGCCAGTCCATCCTGCGCGGCAAGGACACCGTGATGGGCTCCAACTTCGGCGGCGACGGCGGCGACACGCTCACGGACCCGGCCAACGGCTGCAACATCGCCGAGGAGTACGTCTACCTGGCGATCCAGGTGACCCAGAACTGCGCCGTCAACGACGGCTCCTGGATCACCGACCCCAGCAAGATCACCTCGTACAACGTGGCCCCGGCCGACAACGCCACCGGCGAGGCCCGCTTCATCGCCCCGCTCGCGGCCGACCTGAAGAGCAGCTCGACCTGGGTCGCGGGCGGCCGCCATGTGTGGGTCCAGACCCACGGCTACGCCATCCGCAGTGGCGACGAGTGGAAGAGCGTGTACGACCTGGGCCCCGGCCGCACGGCGACCGCCGTCGCGGCCTCGGGCGGCAAGGTTTACGCGGCCTGGTGCGGCCCCTGCAACAACCAGGGCTTCGCCCGCGGTATCTCCGTCGGGAACGCGGACGGCACCGGCTGGCACGACGTCACCCTGCCGGTGGACGGGACCGTGCCGAACCGCTATCTCAGCGGCTTCGGCATCGACCCGAAGAACGCCGACCACGTCTACCTCGCGGTCAACGGCTTCTCCCGGCACTGGACCGAAGGTCCCGGCGCCGGCGTCGGCCACGTCTTCGAGTCGAAGGACGGCGGCACCACCTGGAAGGACATCTCGGGGAACCTCCCCGACGTGCCGACCGACTCCGCTGTCGTCACGCCCAACGGCGGCCTCGCCGTCGCGACCGATCTGGGCGTCGTCTACCGGGCGCCGGGCCGTACCACGTGGCAGCGCGTCGGCTCGCTCCCGGCCGTCGCCGTGCTCCAGCTGAAGCTGAGCCCCGACGGCAGCACGCTGTACGCGGCCACCCACGGCCGCGGCATCTACACCATCAAGGTGCGCGACTGCGACTGACCCTCCCAAAGGGGTGATACAGGGGTGACCCCGTCCTTCGGGGTCACCCCTGCGCCGGATACGGCACCACGCTCACGTGCAGAGTGAACACCGGGCGGGCCGCACCGCCCACGTCCGGAGCCTTCGCCGTCACACTGACCTCGGCCGCACCTGGCCGTACTGTCGCGCACCGCAGGGTGGCGCGGGCGGTGCCGTCCGCGTCCACGTGCCATCCGGACGGCAGCACGAAGGCGGGCGCTGAACTGTGCACCGCCGTCCACCGCTTGTCGTCAGCACGGGGTCGCAGGACGAGGGTGAGCACCGTCCCGGGCCGCACGCACAGCCGCTGCTCGACCGCACCACCGGGGGCGACGGTGACGTCGGTGCGGCCCGCGGCGCAGCCCACCGGCGAAGCCGAGGCAGTGGGGGACGCGGAGCCAGTGGGGGACGCGGACGATCCGCTGCCGGTCGTACTCGCCGAGTCGCTCTCGGACGGACGTGCCGACGCGCTCACGGACGGAACCCCGGACGAGCCCCCGCCCGCACTCGCGGACGTACCGGCCGACGGCCCGGTCGAGCGGCTCCCGCCGCCGCCCGCCGACGAGCCGCAGGCGGCCAGCACGGCCACCCCGGCGACCACGCTCCACCCGACGCACCACCGCATCGACGCCTCCCGGCCCGAACCGCCCGTACGACTACCAGCATGCCTCGCCATGCCGGCACTGCGTGGCCGTACGGGGCACGGGAGGCTACCCGTGCCCCACCCCGTCGGTGGACGAGCCGGTGCGGTGGTCGCCGGTGCCACACCCGAACACGCCGTGTGGCCGGCCGAGTCCGGCTACACCTTGATCGCAGCGGTCGGCACACCTCGCCGTGCCGATGCCCACTCCGCCGTGGCCCGGTGAATGGGCGTCCTCGATCCGGTCAGCGGCGCGCCCGTCCCGCCCCGCCGGATCGCGACGATCTCCGCCGCGATGGACAACGCCGTCTCCTCGGGCGTACGGGCGCCGAGGTCGAGGCCGATGGGTGACCGGAGCCGAGCCAACTCCGCGTCGCTCAGGCCGACTTCCCGCAGCCTTTGCTCACGGTCGTCGTGCGTACGGCGGGAGCCCATCGCGCCCACGTAGGCGACCGGCATCCGTAGGGCCGCCTCCAGCAGGGGTACGTCGAACTTGGCGTCGTGGGTCAGCACGCACAGGACCGTGCGCGCGTCGGTCTCCGTACTCCGGAGGTAACGGTCCGGCCAGTCGACCACGACCTCGTCCGCCTCGGGGAAACGGGCCCGGGTGGCGAAGACGGGGCGGGCGTCGCACACGGTCACGTGATAGCCGAGGAGCTTTCCGGCGCGCACGAGTGCGGCGGCGAAGTCGATCGCACCGAAGACGATCATGCGGGGTGGTGGGACACGGGTCTCGATGAACAGGGTGAGGCCGCCGGGGCAGTGGGAGCCGTCTTCCGAGATCTCCAGGGTGCGGGTGCCTCCGGTGGTGAGGATGGTGAGGGCCTCGGCGGTGACGCGTTCCGTGGGGAAGGCCGTGGGGGTCCTGCGGGCCGGATGTGTCTGGTGGCGCCCACGCGGCGGAGCCGCATATGTCTCAGCCCCGCGCTCCTTACCGGGCACAGCCACAGCCGTGCCCAGAAGTTCGGCCGGTCCACGTATGACCCTGGCCAGGGCCGTCGGCTCTCCCTTCGCCGCGGCCGACAACGCCGACACGAACACGTCCCGGCCGGCCGCGTCCCGTGTCACCGGAGTGACCAGGACCTCGATCACTCCGCCGCACGTCAGGCCCACGGCGAACGCGTCCTCGTCGCTGTAGCCGAAGCTTTCAACAACCGCCTCGCCGTTTTCGAGAGCCTGCACGCACAGGTCGTACACCGCCCCCTCCACGCAGCCACCGGAGACCGAGCCGATCGCCGTGCCCGTGCTGTCGACCGCGAGGGCGGCGCCGGGAGGGCGCGGCGCGCTGCCGCCGACGGACACCACCGTGGCGACGGCGAACTCGCGGCCCTCCTCGGCCCACTTGCTCAGCTCGGCGGCGAGGTCAAGCATCTCGGCCTGCCTGCAGGACACGGTCGAGGCGGATGGGCAGGCTGCGATGGCGTACGCCGGTCGCGTGCCAGACCGCGTTGCCGATGGCCGCCGCGGCGCCCACGATGCCGATCTCGCCGATGCCCTTGATGACGACGGGGTCGTCTTCGTCCGGGTCCTCGGCCAGCCAGTCCGCCTCGATGAGCGGGACGTCGGCGTTGGCCGCGAAGTGGTAGCCCGCGAGGTCGGCGCCGACGTGGGCGCCCGAGGCCTCGTCCCGCACCGCCTCTTCGTGCAGAGCCATGGAGATGCCCCAGATCATGCCGCCGACGAACTGGTTGCGGGCGGTCAGCGGGTTGACGATCCGGCCCGCCGCGAAAATGCCGAGCATCCGGCGGACCCGCACCTCGCCGGTCATGACGTCGACGGCGACCTCGGCGAAGTGGGCGCCGTAGGAGTGCCGTTCCTTCTGCGGGAGTGCGGCGAGGGCCGCCGCGGTGTTCGAGCGGACGGTGATGCCCTCCGGAGGGATGGCGCCGCCCAGGGCGAGTCGCTCGCGCAGTTCGTCCGCCGCCGCGGTGACCGCCCAGGCCCAGGAGCTGGTGCCCATCGAGCCGCCCGCGATCATCGCCGGCCCGAAGTCGCTGTCCCCGATCAGGACACGGACGCGGTCCGGCGTCACCTCCAGCGCGTCGGCGGCGATCAGGGTGAGGGCCGTACGTGCGCCGGTGCCGATGTCCGCCGCGGAGATCCGGACGGTGAAGCCGCCGTCGGCCTCCGCGGTCACCGCAGCCGTGGACGGAACGGCTCCCGCGTGGAACGTGGCCGCCGCCGTTCCGGTGCCGAGCAGCCAACGGCCCTCGCGGCGCAGGCCGGGACGCGGATCGCGGTCCGCCCAGCCGAACCGCCGGGCGCCTTCCCGGAAGCAGGCGATCAGATCGCGGCCTGCGAAGGGCAGCCCGGACACGGGTCCCGTCTCGGGCTCGTTGCGGGCGCGCAGGTCGATCGGGTCGACGCCGCACTTCTCGGCCAGTTCGTCGAGCGCCGACTCCAACGCGAACGACCCCGGTGCCTCGCCCGGCGCGCGCATGAAGGTCGGGGTCGGCACGTCGAGCCGTACGATCCGATGGGCCGTGTGGTGGGCCGGGGCGTCGTACAGCACCCGGGTCGGCATGGCGCTGGGCTCCAGGAACTCGTACAGCGTCGAGGAGAGGTTCAGCGACTGGTGCTCCAGAGCGCGCAGCCGTCCGTCGGAGTCGGCGCCGAGCCTGACGCGCTGTGCCGTAGGGCTGCGGTAGCCGACCAGGGAGAACATCTGACGGCGGGTCAGCACAACGCGGACGGGGCGCTGGAGGGCGGTCGCGGCCATGACGGCGGCCACCTGGTGGGCGCGGACGCCCTTGGACCCGAAGCCGCCGCCGATGTGCTCGGAACGCACGCGCACGGATGCCGGGTCGAGCGAGAACAGGTTGGCGAGTTCGACCTGCACCCGGGTGACGCCCTGGTTGGAGTCGACGACTTCGAGGCGGCCGCCGTCCCAGTGGGCGGTCGCCGCGTGGGGCTCCATCGGGTTGTGGTGTTCCTCGGGCGTGGTGTACTCGGCGTCCACGACGACGGCGGAGCGGGCGAGTTCGGCCTCCAGGTCGCCCTTCGCGGTGACGGCCGCGGCGTGGGGCACGTCCGCGGCCGTGTACGCGTCCGGGCGTCCGTCGGCGAACGCGATGTCGTGCGGCTCCTGGTCGTAGTGCACCACGAGCGCCTCCGCGGCCTCCCTGGCCTGCTCGGAGGTCTCGGCGACGACCAGTGCCACGGGCCAGCCCGCGTGCGGCACCCGGTCGTGCTGGAAGAGCGCGATGGACGGGTCGGGCTTGTTCCCCATGAGCCCGTCGTAGTCGGTGTCGAGGTGCGGGGCGTTCCCGTGGTGCAGGACGGTGAGGACACCGGGCATGGCCAGGACTGCTTCGGTCTCCATGGCGCGGATGCGGCCGCGGGCGACCGTGGACAACACCAGCCAGCCATGGGCGAGTTCGGCGAAGGGGATCTCTCCCGCGTAACGGGCGGCGCCGGTGACCTTGTCACGTCCCTCCACCCGGGTGTGCGCCGCGCCGACGGAGCCCTTCAGGGGGGTGACGGTGGTCATCGGGCGGCCTCCTGGGCGAGTTCGGTCAGCACGGCCACCACGAGGTTGCGCATGAGGGTCACCTTGTATCCGTTGTGCGGCAGGGACCGGGCCGCGGCCAGTTCGGCGTCCGCGGCGGCGGCGAAGGTGCGAGCATCGGCCGGTGCGCCCGTGAGCACCCGCTCGGCCTCGCGTGCCCGCCAAGGCCGCGACGCGACCGCTCCGAGGGCGAGGCGCACATCCCGTACGACTCCTGCCTCGACGTCGAGCGCGGCGGCGACGGACCCGATCGCGAACGCGTACGAGGCCCGCTCACGCACCTTGCGGTAGCGCGAGGTGGCGGCGACCGGCGCGGGCGGCAGGGTGACGCCTGTGATCAGCGCGCCCTGCGGCAGGGCGGTCTCCCGGTGCGGGGTGTCACCGACGGGCAGGTAGAACTCGTCGAGCGGCAACTCGCCGGGCCCGTCGGCCGTTTCGTACGACACGACGGCGTCGAAGGCGGTGAGCGCTACGCCCATGTCGGACGGGTGTACGGCCACGCAGTGGTCGGAGGCGCCGAGGATCGCGGCGTTGTGGTGCTCGCCCGCGATGGCGGGGCAGCCGCTGCCGGGGTTGCGCTTGTTGCACGGCTGGGTCACATCGGCGAAGTAGCCGCAGCGGGTGCGCTGGAGCAGATTGCCGCCGACCGTGGCCATGTTGCGCAGCTGACCGGAGGCGCCGGCCAGCACCGCCTGCGTCAACGCCGGGTAGCGGCGCCGCACTTCGAGGTGGGCGGCGAGGTCGCTGTTGGTGACGGTGGCGCCGATCCGCAGGCTGCCGTCGGCCGTGGACTCGATGCGGTCCAGCGGCAGTTCGCGTATGTCGACAAGGCGGGCGGGCCGCTCCACACCGGTTTTCATCAGGTCGACGAGGTTGGTGCCGCCGCCGAGGAACCGCGCGTCCGGATCGGCGTCCAGCAACCCGACCGCGCCGGAGACGTCGAGCACCCGCTGATAGCCGAACTCCCTCATGCCACCGCCTCCGCGGTCTCGGTGTCGGCCGCGGCCGCCTGGGCGACCGCCTGGACGATCGACACATACGCACCGCAGCGGCACAGGTTGCCGCTCATCCGCTCGCGGATTTCCTCGGCGCTCAGCGGCGGCGGTCCCGCCTCGGGCCGCACGTCGCCGGTGACGGCGCTCGGCCAGCCGGCCGCGTGCTCCTCGATCACCGCGACGGCCGAACAGATCTGGCCCGGTGTGCAGTAACCGCACTGGTAACCGTCGAGGTCCAGGAAGGCCTGCTGCACGGGGTGCAGCCGCTCGCCGTCGGCGAGTCCTTCGACGGTGGTGACCTCACGACCTTCGACGGCCACCGCCAGTTGCAGACAGGCCACGGCACGGCGGCCGTCGACCAGGACCGTACAGGCACCGCATTGTCCCTGGTCGCAGCCTTTCTTGGTACCGGTGAGGGCAAGCCGCTCACGCAAGGCGTCGAGGAGGGTGGTGCGATGGTCGACGGACAGGGAGTGCTTCTCGCCGTTGATGTTCAGGGTGATGGCGCTGTGCGTCGACGGACTGGCTGGAGCCATGATCAGCCTTCTTTCGCAGATCCGGAACTCGCCGAGAAGGCGGTCCGGCACGCAGGCGTATTGGAAATCGGGTGCACCGGGGATAAAGAGGCAGCTCAGTGCATAGCTGGATCAGCTCGGCCAGGGCTATGATGCGTCCAACCGGACAACTGTCCACTACCAGGAAACGTACCGGACAGCTGTCCGCTTAGCAAGGCTGGGCCCCTCCGCGAGCCCGCGAGGAGGGCACGAGTGCCGGAGAAGAAGGACGCGCCGCTGCGCTCCGACGCGCAGCGCAACCGCGAACGCATCCTGGAGGTGGCGCTGGCCGAGCTGACCCGCTGCGCCGACGCCCCGCTGAGCGCGATCGCCAAGAAGGCGTGCGTCGGCCAGGGCACCTTCTACCGCAACTTCCCCAACCGCGAGGCGCTCGTCCTGGAGATCTACCGCCACGAGATCCAGCAGGTCGCCGACTGGGCGGCCCATCTGCTCCAGACCCGGGAACCCGACCGCGCCCTGCGCGAGTGGATGGACCGACTCGCCCAGTTCGCCATGACCAAGGCCGGCCTGGCCGACGCGATCCGCCAGGCCACGAGCGCGCCGGGCGCGGCGGCGAAGCCCGAGCACACCCCGATGACCTCCGCGTCCGAACTCCTGCTCCGCGCCGCCGAGAAGGCCGGCACCATCCGTCCCGGTGTCACCGCGGCGGACTTCTTCCTGGCCATCAACGGCCTGTTCACAATCGACCCGCACGGCGACTGGGAAGCACGAGCCGCCCGCCTCTTCGACCTGGTCATGGACGGACTGCGGGTGGGAGCGCCGGGACCGAAGGCCGACTGAACAAGTCGGTTGCGGCCGACAGCAGATGGTTGTGGCGAGTGGTCTCCGGGTGGTTCCGGGCAGGTCAAGCAACGGCATCCTCGCCGGCCTCGGAGCGGAAGCCGGGAGGAGGCCCCACAGAAGAAGGGCCCCCGCAGGCAGCTGCCCGCGAAGACCCTTCGCACCGTCGGGACGACAGGATTTGAACCTGCGACCCCTTGACCCCCAGTCAAGTGCGCTACCAAGCTGCGCCACGTCCCGGTGCGCTCACTCACGGTGACCCGTGTGATCACGCGAACAGCACTCTACCCCACGTCCCTGGGCGGCCCGAAAGAGGGCGGGGGGCCGGGGGACAATCGGTCGTATGGGCCGTATGGGAAACGCCGGAGCAGGGGCACGGGACCGGGACGCCGAGGGGCGGGCGCGCAGCGCACGGCCGCGGGACGGGCTGGGGCGGCCGCTGCCGTACGGCGCGCCGGGCGTCGAGCGGCAGGCCGAGGGGGTCGTGCGTACTCCGCAGGAGACCGTCACCGAGGCGCAGGCGCTGCTGGACGCGGGGAAACCGTTCCATGCGCACGAGGTGTTCGAGGACGCCTGGAAGTCCGGGCCCGTGGAGGAGCGGACGCTGTGGCGGGGGCTGGCCCAGCTGGCCGTGGGGCTCACGCACGCGGCCCGGGGGAACGTGACCGGCGGGGCGCGGCTGCTGCGGCGCGGCGCGGGCGCGGTCGAGGAGTGGGCGGCCGGCAGCGGGGTACGGCGGCCGCACGGGATGGAGCTCGACGGGCTCACCCGGTGGGCGCGGGAGCTGGCCGGGCGGGTGGAGAGCGGCACCGCGAGCGTCGAGGCGAGCGGCGAGGCGCCCCGGCTGCGCGGCACCCGGTAGCACCGGCGTGCCCCGCTGTCAGTGGCATGCGGCAGACTCGGGGACGTGCGAAAGATTCATGTCATCGGTATCGGCGCGGGCGACCCAGACCAGCTCACCCTCCAGGCGGTCCGGGCGCTGAAGAGCACGGACGTGTTCTTCCTCCTCGACAAGGGCGAGGTCAAGAGCGATCTGACCGAACTGCGCCGGGACATGCTCGACACGCACATACCGGACGGCGGCTACCGGTTGGTCGAGGCACGGGACCCGGAGCGGGACCGGACCGCGGGCGGCGGGGCGTACTCGCCGGCCGTCGGGGACTGGCGCAGCGCCCGCGCGGACATATACGAGCGGCTGATCCGCGAGGAGCTCGGCGAGGACCACACCGGTGCCTTCCTGGTGTGGGGCGATCCCTCGTTGTACGACAGCACGCTGGCGATCCTGGAGGAGGTGCTGGCCCGCGGCGCGGTGGTGTTCGAGTACGACGTGGTGCCGGGGATCAGCAGTGTGTCGGCGCTGGTGGCCCGGCACCGCACGGGACTGAACCGGGTGGCCCGGCCGGTGCAGATCACCACCGGGCGGCGGCTCGCCGAGGGGCTTCCGGACGGCGTTGACGACGTGGTCGTGATGCTGGACGCGCACCAGACGTTCCGGCAGTACGCGGACCAGGACATCGACATCTACTGGGGTGCCTACATCGGTACTCCCGACGAGATCCTGGTCTCCGGTCCGATCGCCGAGGCCGGTCCGCGTATCGAGCGGCTGCGGGCCGAGGCACGGGAGCGCAAGGGCTGGATCATGGACACGTATCTGCTGCGCCGCCACCCGGAGGTTCCGAAGGAGGGCTGAGCGGTACCCGGGTAAGCCATTCCGCCACAGGCACGCTCGGCGGCGCCCCCGACGGCCGGGTGCGGGCCTCGGCGCCGCGGTGACGCTCGGCGCCCCGACGGCCCGGTGCGGGCCTCGCCGACCACAATCGCGCTCAGCACCCGTACGGCCGGGCCCGGCCTCGCCGGCCACGGTCATTGCTCGGCGCCCCCGACGGCCGGACGCGGACCTCGCCGACCACGGTGACGCCCAGCGCGCCGTCGACCGGCTGCCGGCCCCGGTGGTCACGCCGGGCCGAGCCCCAGCCGCTCCAGTACACCCGCCACATCGGGCACCGCCGTCACCCCGGCCGGCAGCGGCGGACGGCGTACGACGACCACGGGCAGGCCCAGTTCCCGTGCGGCCGTGAGCTTGGCGGCCGTGGCCGCTCCCCCGCTGTCCTTCGTGACCAGCACGTCGATCAGGTTCTCGCGCAGCAACGCGGTCTCGTCGGCCACCGTGAACGGTCCACGTGCCAGCAGCACTTCGGTGTGCGGGGGCATGGGGGGCTCGGCAGGTTCCACCGACCGGACGAGGAAGTGCCGGTCCGTCAGGTGGGCGAAGGCGGACAGGCCCAGGCGTCCCGTGGTTAGGAGGACCCGGGGGCCGAAGCGCGGCAGCAGGTCCGCGGCGGCGGCCAGGGACGCGACCATGTGCCAGCGGTCCCCGGGGCGGCGCCGCCAGCCCGGGCGGCGCAGCACCAGGACCGGTACGCCGGTGCGCGCCGCGGCCTGGGCCGCGTTCGCGGTGATCGTCTCGGCGAAGGGGTGTGTGGCGTCGACGAGGACGTCCACGCGCTGTTCGCGCAGCCGGCCGGCGAGGCCTTCCGCCCCTCCGAAGCCTCCGACGCGTACCTCCCCGGCCAGCGCGCCGGGCCGGGTGACGCGCCCCGCCAGGGAGGTCATGACGCGGACACCGGGGCGCGCGGCGAGCGCGGCGGCAAGTTCGCGGGCCTCGGTGGTGCCGCCGAGGATCAGGACGTGCGGGGACATGGGGGGAGCGTACGGGGCCCTGACGCGGGGCCCTGACGCGGGACGGCCGCCCGGCGGGGGCCGGGCGGCCGTCGTGGGAAGCGATCCCGGTCAGCCCTGGCGGGCCTTGAAGCGGGGGTCCTTCTTGTTGATCACGTAGACCATGCCGCGTCGACGGACCACCTGGGCGCCGGGCTTGGCCTTCAGTGAGCGCAGGGACTTGCGCACCTTCATGGTTCTGTTCTCCTCGTGTCGGCCGCCGGGCCGTGTCAACCGCGGGCGGCGGCGGTACGGCCGTAGCGGCGCTCGAAACGCTCCACCCGGCCGGCGCTGTCGAGGACCCGCGACCTGCCGGTGTGGAAGGGATGCGACGCGGACGAGATCTCGACGTCGATCACCGGGTACGCGTTGCCGTCCTCCCAGTCGATCGTCCGGGACGAGTCGGCGGTGGAGCGGGTCAGGAACGCGACGTCGGCGGCACGGTCGCGGAAGACGACGAGCCGGGAGTCGGGGTGGATGCGGGGCTTCATGGGGTTCCCTTCCTGGGGCCTCGGTCCGGTGGTGCTTGCGATGGGTTCGGGCCCGGTCGTTCTCGGCGGTTCAGCGCTCTTCGCGAAAATCGACGTGCGCGCCGGCCACCGGGTCGTACTTGCGCAGGACCAGCCGGTCGGGGTTGTTCCGGCGGTTCTTGCGGGTCACATAGGTGACACCGGTCCCGACCGTCGACTTCAGCCTGACGACGGGACGCGCGGTGCTGCGTGCCATGAGGTTCTCCCTTCGCCCACACCCGGGATCACTGATCCGAGCATGTCAATCACGATGGCTGTAACACCGGCTCCCCCGCTCGCATTCCCGGGAGCCCGCCGGGTTGCCGAACCGGTCAGCGCAGGAGCAACTGGAGACCGCCGACGACCGTCGCCGCGATGACCAGCTGCTCGAACAGCCGCTGATTGATCCGGTCCACCGCCCACTTGCCGAGGTACGCGCCCGGCACGACGAACGCCACGAGCGCGGCGTCGAGCAGCAGCGAGTCGCCGTCGATCAGACCGAGGCCGGCGCTGAAGGGGACCTTGGAGAGATTCACGATCAGGAAGAAGAACGCCGAGGTGCCCAGGAACCCGAGCTTCCGGAAACCCGCCGACAGCAGGTACATCGACATCACCGGTCCGCCCGCGTTGGCGACCATCGTGGTGAAGCCGCCGAGTACGCCGTACGAACGGGCCTTCACCCGGCCCGCCGGGGTGGTGACCGCGTCCGGGGCGTCGGGGCGGTCGGCCCTGCGCCGCCGCCACAGGGTGACACCGGCCATCAGCAGGAGGATCGCGCCGATCGAGGTTCGTACGACCTTGTCGTCGGCCCACACCAGGAACAGCGTGCCGACCACCACGCCGGCCGCGACCGCGGGGAACAGCCGCCACAGCGTGGGCCAGTGGGCGTGCCTGCGGTAGGTGGCGACGGCCAGTACGTCGCCCGCGATCAGGATCGGGAGCAGGACGCCGGTGGAGGCACGGGCCGGGAGGATCGCGGCGAAGACGGCGAGGCTGACGGTGTTGGCCCCGCTGACGGCCGTCTTGGAGAAGCCGACGAGCAGCGCGGCGAGGGCCAGGGCGGCGAACTCCCAGCCGGACAGGTGCCAGAGCGTGATGGTGTCCATGCGGGGACCGATGTTATGTCCGGACAAGCCGATGTTGTAAGTACCGTCTCGCTGTTTGGCCCCGGCACCGGTCTCGGCGCGCCTCCTGGGGCCGCCGCCCCCAGCCCCCCGCGCCGGCCTCGACGGCCTCGTCCTCGGACGCCCGGCGAACCGCGGTAACCATACCTGAGCAGGCACGTTTGCACGCGTTCGGCAGGGGCACCCGCAGCCACGACGGCACAGAAAAGAAGGGAAACGCGCGCCATGACCGTGGTGAAGAGCACGCTGCCCGACGAAGCGCTCCGAGTGACCGGGACCGCCCTGCAGGAAACCCTGGTGGATCTGCTCGGACTGTCCCTGATCGGGAAGCAGGCGCACTGGAACATCGTGGGACCCCGGTTCCGTTCGATCCATCTCCAGCTCGACGAGGTGGTCGCCACCGCACGTTCCTACTCGGACACCGTCGCGGAGCGTGCCGCCGCGCTCGGCGTCGCGCCGGACGGCCGCCCGGAGACGATCGCCGCGACCTTCTCGCTGCCCAGTGCCAAGGACGGCTGGCTGCGGGACGACGAGGTCGTCGAGCTGATGGTGCGGACGCTTGAGTCGGCGATCGGACGGCTGCGCGAGCGGATCGCCGCGACCGACGAACCCGACCCGGTCACCCAGGACCTGCTGATCTCCATCACCGCCGACCTGGAGAAGCAGCGCTGGATGTTCGCGGCCGAGAACAACTGACCTGCCGGTAGGCCCACGGCCCGGTGGCGCGGCGCAGGCGAGGGCACCCGGCACGGTGGTCAACCCGATCTCGGCCGCTCGTCCAGCCCGGGGCGTCGGCCACTTTGGTCGCGGATCGGCGGGAGCCGGCCGCTGCTTCCGAAGGTCATGGCGGATCCGGCCCGGGCTGCCGAGGGTCCCGCCCGGGCTGCCGAGGGAAAGATCATCGAGCTATGACCGCCTCCAGGTCCGCGCCATCCATCCGGGTCCTCGTCGCCGACGGCCAGGCGATGGTCCGTACCGGTTTCAGGTTCTTCCTGGACGCCCAGCCGGACATCACGGTCGTCGCCGAGGCCGCCGACGGCGAGGAGGCGGTGGCGCTGGCCCGGCGGCTGCGCCCGGATGTGTGTCTGCTGGCCATCCGGTTGCCCAGGCTGGACGGTCTGGCGGCGACCCGGCTGCTGGCCGGGCCGGACGTGCCCGACCCGCTGCGGGTGGTCGTGGTCACCACCTTCGACCTCGACGAGTACATCTACGGTGCGCTGCGCGGCGGCGCCTGCGGGTTCCTCCTCAAGGACTCCGGACCCACCCTCCTCGCGGAGGCCGTCCGCGCCGCCGCGGCCGGCGACTCGCTGGTCGCGCCCTCAGTGACGGTCCGTCTGCTCAAGCACCTCACCGAGCAGCCCGGGCCGGCCCCTGAGCCGGCCGGGGTGCCCGTGCCCCCCGCCGAGTCAGCGGCCGAGCCGCTCACCGACCGGGAGCTGGACGTGGTACGGCTGGTGGCGGCCGGCCGCACCGACGCGGAGATCGCCGCCGGGCTGTACGTCTCCCTGTCCACGGTCAGGGCGCGTCTGTCCAGCGTCCTGCTCAAGCTGTCGGCCCGGAACCGGGTCGAGATCGCCGCCTGGGCCTGGCGCAGCGGCCACACCTGAGCGCGCTCAGAGGCCCAGCATCCGGGCGACGGTGCGCAGTACCCCGTTGTCGTTGTTGGACGGGGCCAGGTGGCGGGCCCGGCGGATGACGTCCGGGTGGGCGTTGGCCATGGCGAAGGACCACTCGGCGGCGTCGAGCATCTCCAGGTCGTTGAGGTAGTCGCCGAAGACCATGGTCTGGGCGGGGGTGATGCCCAGCTCGCGCTGGAGGCCGCGCAGGGCGGTGCCCTTGTTGGCGGTGCGGTTCATCACGTCGACCCAGTGCTCGCCGGAGACCACGACCTGGTGGGTCCCGGCGAAGGCGGCCAGTCCCGGGGCCGTGGTGCGCTCGGCCGTGCCGAAGTCGAAGAGCGCGACCTTGATCACGTCGTCGTCGACGGCGGTGAGGTCGTCGACGATCCGGTGCTCGACGTAGTAGCGGCGGACCTCGGCGAGGAAGGCCTCGTCCTTGCGCTCTACGTACGCGGACCGCTTGCCGCAGACCACGGCGCCCACGTCGGCGCCGTCCGCGACCATCCGCCGTACGGTCCGGGCGAGGTCGTCCGCGACGGCCGGGTCGAGAACGTCGGAGCTGAGCTCGACGCCGTCGCGCACCACGTACGTGCCGTTCTCCGCGATGAACACCATGCCGTCGGCCACCTCGGCGAACTGCCGGGCCAGGGTGGCGTACTGGCGGCCGCTCGCCGGGCTGAACAGCACACCGCGGCGGCGCAGTTCGGCCAGCATCGGCCACAGTCCCTCGGGGATGCGCTTCTCGTCGTCGAGGAGGGTGCCGTCCATGTCGGTGACGACGAGGCGGATGTCGGCGGGGGCGGCGGGGAGGCCGGGCGTGGTGAGGAGGGACGCGGGCGAGGCGGGCATGTCCTGCTTTCGGTCGGGAACGGCATTCGCACACCAGTGTCCCTCATGCGGCCGGCGGAGCCGGAAACGGCCATGGAGCTTCCTTGCCGGGCGGTGCGGCCGCGGGCGGGTGAGCGCGGACACGGCAGCGTGCGACCTTGGCACGGCTCCGGGCGGTGATCGGCGGGGTGTCGTGGTCGTTCCAGGACCGCGTCGCCACCCCGGCCTGGTGCCGTGCTCGCAGGGGCGCGCCGGGGCCGACTCCCCGGCGACGGTGCCGCAGTTCGGCGCGGTCGCCGTGACACGCTGACCGGGACGTGCGCACCCGAGCCCGTCGAGGAGGACGTCGTATGCCACCCCTTGTCGACCCCGTGCCCGGCGGGCACCCCGGTGATCTCGCCCGGGCACATGCCCTCGCCCACGAGCTGTCCGCGCAGGGCGTGCGCGCGATCGTGCTGGCCTATGTGGACACCGCCGGGATCTGCCGGGTGAAGACGGTCCCCTGGCAGCGGCTCCAGCAGGCGGTGGCGTGGGGCGTCGGCATGTCCCCGGTGTTCGACACCTTCCTGGCGAACGACGCGATCGTGCGCACCGACGTCCTCGGCTCCCCCGACGGCGATCTGCGCCTCTACCCGGATCTGGACCGGCTGGTGGTACTGGCCGGGCAGCCGGGCTGGGCCTGGGCCCCCGTCGACCGGATCACCCAGGAGGGCGACCGGCACCCGGGGTGCACCCGCACCTTCCTGCGCCGGACCGTCGCCGACGCCGAGGACCGGCACGGCGTCACCTTCAAGGCGGCCGTGGAGATCGAGTGGGCGCTCGGCCGGGCCGCCGCCCCGGCCGACGAGTTCGCCCCGGCGACCTCGGGTCCGGCGTACGGCGCCACCCGGCAGATCGAGCTGAGCGACTACGCGGCCGACCTGCTCGCGGCCTTCGAGGCGCAGGAGGTGCCGGTCGCCCAGTTCCACCCCGAGTACGCGCCCGGCCAGTTCGAGCTGTCCACCGACGCCCTGGACCCGGTGGCGGCGGCCGACCAGAGCGTGCTGGTACGGCAGACCATCCGTGCGGTCTCCCAGAAGCACGGTCTGCGGGCCTCCTTCTCCCCGGCCGTCACCGACCGGGGCGTCGGCAACGGCGGCCACCTCCATCTCTCCCTCTGGCGCCACGGGGTCAATCTGCACGCCGGGGGCGACGGCCGGTACGGCATGACGGGTGAGGCCGAGTCCTTCGTGGCCGGGCTGCTGACCCATCTGCCGGCGCTGACGGCGGTGACCGCGCCGAGCCCGGCCAGCTATCTGCGGCTCAAACCCTCCCAGTGGGCGGGGGTGTTCACCGCTTGGGGCCGGGAGACCCGCGAGACCGGCATCCGGGTCATCACCGGCACGGCCGGCCACCAGAGGCAGGAAGCCAATCTGGAGATCAAGCCGGTCGACCTGGCCGCCAACCCGTACCTTGCCCTCGGCTGCGTCATCGTCGCGGGACTCGCCGGGCTCGCCTCGGCCGCGGCACTCCCCGAGGAGGTCGTCGACGACCCGGCCCGGCTGATCCCGGACGAGGCGGTGGCCCGGGGCGTACGGCGGCTGCCGACCTCGCTGGCGCTGGCCGTCGACGCGTTCCGCGAGGACGAGGTGCTGCGCACGGCCCTCGGCCCGGTCCTCGCGGACGCGGTGGTCGCCGTCCGCGAGGGCGAGACCGCGGCGGTGGCCGGGCTCGACGACGCCGGGGTGGCTGCGGCCTACCGCTGGAAGTACTGATGACAGGACCGATCCGGGAAGCCCTCGACGCGCTCCCCCTCGTCGACCACCACTGCCACGGCGCGGTCACCGCCGACCTCGACCAGACGGAGTTCGAGTCGCTGCTGACGGAAGGTGCGGTCTGGCCGGGCGTGTCGCCGTTCGACAGCCCGGTCGGCGTGGCCGTACGACGGCACTGCGCACCCCTGCTCGACCTGGACCGGCACGCACCCGCCGCCGACTATGCAGCGCGCCGCGCCGAACTGGGCTGGCAGGAGGTCAACCGCCGCTTCCTCACGGCCGCGCACGTGGAGGCGTTCTGCGTGGACACCGGCTACGCCCCGCACCCGGTCACCTCGCCCGGCGACCTCGCGGAGACGACCGGCGCCGCCGCCTACGAGGTGGTACGGCTGGAGAGCATCGCGGAGGCGGTGGCCACGCGGGGCATCGACGCCGGCGAGTACGCGGCCGCCTTCCGGGCGGCGGCCGAGGAGGCGGTACGCCGGCCGGGCGTGATCGCGGTCAAGTCGGTCGCCGCCTACCGCACCGGCTTCGACCTGGACCCGGCGCGGCCCACGTACGCCGAGGTGACCCGGGCGGCCGCGCTGTGGTTCGCGCGGGGCGGCAAGCTCACGGACCCCGTGCTGATGCGCCACCTGCTGTGGACCGCCGTCGCCCTCGGGCTGCCGCTCCAACTCCACGCCGGTTTCGGGGACTCTGACCTGCGGCTGCACCTGGCGGACCCGGCCCTGCTCACGGACTGGCTGCGGCTGACCGCCGGCACCATCCCGGTACTCCTGCTGCACTGCTGGCCGTACCAGCGCCAAGCCGCCTATCTGGCCACGGTGTTCGAGCATGTGCACCTCGACGTCGGGCTCACGCTGCACTATGTGGGCCCGGCCCGGGCGGGCGCGGTCCTGGCGGAGGCGATGGAGATCACCCCGTTCCGCAAACTGCTGTACAGCTCGGACGCTTATGGTGTGGCCGAGTTCCACCATCTCGGCGCGCTGTCCTTCCGGCAGGGGCTGACCCGGCTGCTCCAGAACCGGGTGGACGCCGACGAACTGAGCCCGGCCGACGCAGTGAGGATCGCCACCTGGACAGGACGCGACAACGCCCGTCGCCTCTACGGACTTCCCGTATCGGACCCCGGCCGCGACTGAGCGCGCGCCGCACCCGGAAAGTATGATCAAGCAATGTCTGACATGACCGAAACCACGCCCGGTTGGCTGTCCTCCGACGAGCTGGAGATGGCTCGCGCCCACATGCCGATCCTGTATGTGGAGGCCGTGCCCGTGCGGGTGGACGACAGCGGCGAAGTCACAAGTATCGGACTGCTGCTGCGCATCGGCCCGGACGGAACGGTCAGCCGGGCCCTCGTCTCCGGCCGTGTCCTGCACCACGAGCGGGTCCGCGACGCCCTGTTGCGCCACCTGGAGAAGGACCTCGGCCCGGTGGCGCTGCCCCGGGTGCCGGCCTCCCTGCAGCCGTTCACGGTGGCCGAGTACTTCCCGACGCTGGGTGTCACGCCGTACCACGACCCGCGTCAGCACGCGGTGTCGCTGGCCTACGTCGTGCCGGTGACAGGCGACTGCCGGCCCCGGCAGGATGCCCTGGACCTGGTGTGGTTCAGCCCGCGGGAGGCGGTGTCCGAGGCCGTGCAGAGTGAGATGCCCGGCGGTCACGGGGTGCTGCTGAAGCAGGCCCTCGCGCATGTGGGGTGCGTGGCCTGAGTACGGCCGGGGTGCCGCCGGCGGAGCTCAGCCGAGCTGTTCGGCGGCCCGGCGGTGCACTCGCGTACCCGGCCATGGCCCGCACGGCGAGGAGGGCGCGGGCCTGTTCGTCCGTCGCCGGGTTCAGGACGAACACGCTGCCGCCGACCCGCCACCCCGGCGACCCGGCGCCCATGACGTGATCCGCGCGGGCGGTCCGCCCCGCCGGTGTCACCGGTCGGGGCGGACCGGTGTCACGACTTGCCCTTGGTGACGAGCCACTTGCCGCCGACCCAGTTGCCGACCGTCTCGTAGCCGGAGCGGAAGGAACCGAGCCAGTCCAGCTTCAGGCCGGCCTCGTCGGTGGACTTGACGGGGGTGTAGCTGCTCGCGTCGGTGGCCGAGCCGCCCGTGGTGTTCCTGGCGTAGTACGGGAAGGGGTAGACCGGACGGGAGGCGGTGGTGTTCCCGCCGCTGTCGACCGACTTGGTCGTCAGGCTGTCGGGGGCGGCGCCCTTGGTGACCCAGTCGGTGATCGCGGTCAGCGCGTCGAAGGTGTCCGGACCCTGGCCGCCGCCGCAGTGAGCGACCCCGGGGAGCAGGAACAGCCGCGTGAAGCTCTTGGTGGCCGCCTCGCCGCCCATGACCTTCTCAACGGCCTTGTAGTAGGCCATCGTTCCGACCGCCGGGATGTGCTGGTCGCCCAGACCGTGCCAGAGGATCAGCTTGCCGCCGGACTTCTTGAACGCCCTGAGGTCGGGGTCGGTGGCGTCGTACATGCCCTCGCCCAGCTGCATGATCTTCTTGGAGTAGGCGGCCGTGAACTTGATGTCCTTGTACGTCAGGACCGGCTGCGGGCTGTCGAAGATCTGGTAGCGCAGGGTCTCGCGGACGAAGCTGATGTCACCGGAGTCGCCGGTGGCGGTGGCCGGGGTGACGATCCCGGCCCAGTTCAGCTCGGAGCCGCGCAACTGGTAGCCCGGGTAGAGAAGTTCGCCGTGCTCGTCGGTGGGTCCGGCGTAGATCCGGCGCAGGGTGGTGACCTGGTCGGCGGTCAGGCAGTAGCCGTCGGACGTCGAGGTCTGTCCGGTCTTGCACTGGATGGTGCCCGGGTCCCAGGTGCAGCTCAGCGGGTCCGCGATGATCCCGTCCGCGGGGGCGCCGCAGCCCTTGAGCACGGCCTTGTGCAGGTCCGCGAGGCCGGCGTTGGTGATCGTGGCCGGGCCGCCGTTGAGATACACGGACTGGGCGGTCCAGGCGTGCGAGAAGGTGTTCAGCGCGGTGAAGTTGTTGGCCGGGGCGCCGGCGATGATGCCGTCGAAGTCGGTCGGGTAGCGCTGGGCCTCGGTGAGGGCCTGGTGGCCGCCCTGCGAGCAGCCGTCGAAGTAGGAGTGGGCGACGGCTTGGCCGTAGTACTTCTCGATGATGGCCTTGGACGCCTGGACCAGCAGGTGGTCGGACATGTAGCCGAAGTCGGCGCGCAGCGTCGGATCGCTGGAGAAGAGCCCGCCGCCCTGGTAGTGACCCTCGTCGCTGGAGGCGACGGCGAAGGCGCCGCTGGTCAGCGGGGCGCAGCCGGTCGAGGCGGGCGCGTTGGTCACGTTCGTGTTGCCGCACAGGCCGCCGCAGCCGACCTGGAGGTAGTCGGCCTGCCAGCCGGTCTGGGGCAGCTTGATCTCGAAGTGGATCTGCGGGGCGATCACGCCCTTGACGTCACAGGCGGCCCAGTTGCCGAGCGTGTTGCTGCTCGCGGCCAGTTCGGTGGCCGAGGTGATCTCGAAGGGCACACCGGGGACTGCGCTCGCCAGGTCCAGCTGGGCGATGCCGGAACAGGACATGGCCGGCGCGATACCGGAGGACGTGCTGCTGGTCGTCACGGCGTCGGCCACGGTCGGGTCGGCGGCCTGCGCGTTGCCGGTCGCACCGTAGGCGAGCGCCAGGCTCGCACCGGTCACGAGCGCCACGGTGGCGGCGAGGGTGGCCAGAAGGGCCGCTGACTTCCCCCTGCACCATCTGAACAGCTGGGGCATGCTCGGGTCTCCGTTCGATCGCCGTCGGGAAGCGTGCGGCGCCATGACGTCGGTGGGGGACCAGCGGGCCGCTCCACCTCGGCAATGGCTGTACGGCGCAGGAACGTAGCCTTCCGGCAAACTCGGCGCAATACCTGTCGACGAGATTGTTGACGATTTTGTCTGTGAAGCTGTCGGGTGACTGTGAATCTCCCTCGATCTTTGCTGTTGGCTAAATTGTCGACAATCCTGGGATCTGACGGATCGAGTGTCGACGAAGGAGAAGAACCAAGTGAAACGCGGGAGTGTCCTTGCCGGAATCGTCGCGGCGACCGCCGTCGCCGGGTGCTCTCCCACGCGCGGACACCTCGGTGAGCGGGCCCCCGCTGGCCGCGTACACCGGCCATGTCGTGGGCCACCGCCATCACCGAGGTCTTCGGGGACGGGCAGAAACTCACCGCGGTGGCCCTCAGATACGACGCTGGCACCCTCGGGCTCTCCGACCGGCGGCCCGGGAGGGGGCATGCCCACGCGAAAAAGGGCCCTCACAGGCTTCCGCCTGCGATGACCCTTCGCACCGTCGGGACGACAGGATTTGAACCTGCGACCCCTTGACCCCCAGTCAAGTGCGCTACCAAGCTGCGCCACGTCCCGGTGCCGTTTGACCTGGGATTTCCCGAGGCGAAACGCGCAAGGAAACAATACCGCACTCGGACCGGTGGTCGCGCACCGCTTTTGTCCGGGCGGGATGACGGCTCGACCTGGAGGCCGCGGCGGTACGGTCCGGTGCGGCGGGTCTCAGTCCGTGCCCGGCAACCCCACCTCCGGGTAGGAGTCCAGGAGCCGGGGTGGGGCCGCCTGTCTCCAGGAGTCGGCGAGGATGTCGCGCAGCTCGGCCTCGTCCTCCAGCGCGGCGAGCCGCGCCCGGACCCAGGCGAACTGAGCCTCGTGATCGGCGATCCAGAACTTCTCCGGCTCGGCGAGCACCAGTTCGTCGCGCTCCCCCTTGGGGCAGCGCACGGCGATGGAGGTCTCCTTCTCGGGCAGTGTGGCGAACATCTTGCCGGCGACCCGGAACGTGGGCATGCTCCAGGCGATCTTCTCGCTCGTCTCCGGCAGGGACAGCGCGACACGGCGTACGTCTTCGGCTTCCGGCATGCCCAGAACCGTAGCCCCTGCCACTGACAGTCAGCTGGTCAGAGCACCGACGTGCTTGTAGTAGAGGGTCGTCGGCCGCAGCACCCCGCCGGGGTCGGCCGCGTAGTCGGGGATGACTCCGGCGCGGGTCCAGCCGGCCGAGCGGTAGAGGTGCTCGGCGGGGCTGTCCGTCTCGGTGTCGAGATGGAGCAGGGTGATGCCGGCGGTGATCGCCGACTCTTCGGCGACGGCCAGCAGCCGCCTCCCGATGCCCTGGCCGCGGGCCTCACGGTGGACCATCAGCTTCACCAGCTCGGCACGGTGCCGGCTGTTCGGTTTGTCGGGGAAGGGAAAGGCCAGGCCGACCGTGCCGACCACCCGGTCGGCGCGGTCCAGCGCCGCCCACACGGCCAGCCGCCCGGCGGCCACGGCCGCCACCCGCCCCTGCCACCAGGCGACGGCCCGCTCCCGCTCGAAGGGCGCGAGGAAGCCGATGGACGCTCCGCCGTTCACGGTGTCGGCCAGTAGATCAGCCAACTCCCCTACGCGTTCCGACAATTGCTCCGCACCGAGGCGCAGCGCCGTCATGGCCGCACCACCGCCAGGACGTAACGCGTCTCCCCCGGCCCGGGGCACCGGAACCGCGTCGGCCCCCACACCCGCAGCCGCAGACAGTCGCCGGCGTCCAGGAGAAGTTCGACTTCCCGCACGGTCACCGCGAGCCTCCCGTCGAGCACCCAGATGTGCTGCTCCAGGCCGGGCACCGGCGGGCGGTCGTAGGCGATGTCCGCGCCCGCCGTGAGTCGGCCCTCGACGAGTTCGCCGCGCAGGCCGGGGTGCGGCGGCGACACGGACCGCCGTACGAAACCGGAGGCGCGATCCTCCCAGACCTGCTGTTCGGCGGCCCGCAGCACGGGCGCGGGCGCCGCCTCGACCTCGCTGAGCAGCTGGGACATGGTCCGTCCGTAGACGTTGCAGAGCCGGTTGAGGAGGGCGGCCGTGGGACTGGTCTCGGCCCGTTCGGCCCGGGACAGGGTGGACTTGCTCACTCCGCTGCGCTCCGCCAACTCGCCCAGGGACCAGCCGTGTTCGGCCCGCAGTTCGGCGAGGCGGCTGCCGAGGCTGGCGTCGACGGGGTCGGGGGCGACCGCCTCGCCTCGTTTCCCGTCCGGCTCGTCTCGTTTCATATCCGGGACGATATCCCTGATACGAAACGCCGGTGTTAAGGAGGGCTCACGGCCGTGCCGCCTCGCCCAGCGCCTCCAGCACCGGGCGGATGAGCGGATGGCCCTCGGCTCCACGTCGTACGGCCGCGAAGACCCGGCGGGTCGGGGCGTCGCCGTCGACGGGGCGTACGACGACGCCGGTGAGGTCCATGCCGCGCAGCGCCGAGCGGGGGACGAGGGCCACGCCCGCGTCGGCCGAGGCCAGGGCCACCACGGCCCGGAAGTCGTCGGAGGAGTGTTCGAGGCGGGGCTGGAAGCCGGCGTTCTCGCAGGCCAGGACGACCACGTCGTGGCAGGGGTTGCCGGGGTACGGGCCGATCCAGGCGTCCTTGGCCAGTTCGGCGAGGGGGACCTCGCCGGTCCCGGCCAGGCGGTGGTGGAGCGGGACGACCGCGTCGAAGGGCTCGGCGTACAGGGCCACATGGGTGAGCCGGGGGTCGTCGGCGGGCGGGGCCCCTCGGTACTCGACGGCGACCGCGACATCGACCTGCCGGTCCAGGACCATCGGCAGGCTGGCGTCACCCTCGGCGTCCTGGACGCGGATACGGATGCCGGGGGCGGTGCGGGCGAGATGCGCCACGGCGGGGGCGACCACCTGTGCGATGCCGGTGGCGAAGGCGGCGACGGTGACCGTGCCGGCCTCGCCGGAGCCGTACGCGGCCAGTTCGGCCTCGGCGCGCTCCAGTTGGGCGAGGACCGCGTTGGTGTGGGTGAGCAGGATCTCGCCGGCCGGAGTGAGCCGTACGCCCTTGGCACTGCGCTCGACCAGGCGGTGGCCGGTCTCCTGCTCAAGGGCGGCCAGCTGCTGCGAAACAGCGGAGGGGGTGAGATACAGCGCGGCGGCAGCCGCCGTCACCGTGCGGTGGTCGGCCACCGCACGGAGGATGTGGAGCCGCCGCGCCTCGATCATGGGATCGATTATCGCAATATGTCCGGGGTGCTCAGGCCGTCAGCTCGGCCCTGGCCGCGACGAAGGCGTCCACCGCGCGGTTGACGTCGTCCGTCGAGTGGGCCGCGGACAGCTGCACCCGGATCCGGGCCTGGCCCTGCGGCACCACCGGGTACGAGAAGCCGATCACGTACACGCCCCGCTCCAGGAGCAGCTCGGCCATGCGGGCTGCCCGCGCCGCGTCGCCGATCATCACGGGGGCGATGGCGTGGTCGCCGGGGAGGATGTCGAAGCCCTCCTCGGTCATCCGGCGGCGGAACAGGGCGGTGTTCTCGGCGAGGTGGACCCGGAGGTCGTCCGCCGACTCCAGCAGGTCGAGCACCTTCAGCGAGGCCGCCGCGATCACCGGGGCGAGGGTGTTCGAGAAGAGGTAGGGGCGGGAGCGCTGGCGGAGCAGGGCGACGATCTCGGTGCGGGCCGTCACATAGCCGCCGGAGGCACCGCCCAGCGCCTTGCCCAGGGTGCCGGTGATGATGTCGACGCGGTCCATCACGCCGTGCAGCTCCGGGGTGCCGCGGCCGGACGGGCCGACGAATCCGACGGCGTGCGAGTCGTCGACCATGACCATCGCGTCGTAACGGTCGGCGAGGTCGCAGATCTCGCGCAGCGGCGCCACATAGCCGTCCATGGAGAAGACGCCGTCGGTGACCACCAGCCTGCGCCGGGCGTTCTGCGCCTCCTTCAACTGGCGCTCCAGGTCGACGAGATCGCGGTTGGCGTAGCGGAGACGGCGGGCCTTGGAGAGGCGGATGCCGTCGATGATCGAGGCATGGTTGAGGGCGTCGGAGATCACCGCGTCCTCCGGCCCGAGGAGGGTCTCGAAGACACCGCCGTTGGCGTCGAAGCAGGAGGAGTACAGGATCGTGTCCTCCTGCCCGAGGAAGGCGGACAGCCGGGACTCCAGCTCCTTGTGGACCTCCTGGGTTCCGCAGATGAAGCGCACGGAGGCCATGCCGTAGCCCCAGCGGTCCAGGGCCTCGTGGGCGGCGGCGATCACCTCGGGGTGGTCGGCGAGGCCGAGGTAGTTGTTGGCGCAGAAGTTGAGGACCTCACCGGGGCGGCCGCCCGCGGTCACGTTGACGGTCGCGGACTGCGGGGTCCCGATGACACGCTCGGGTTTGTGCAGGCCGGCGGCGCGGATCTCGTCGAGGGTGGCGCGCAGGTCGTCGCGCACGGAGTCGAACATCATCAATCCTTGATTGTCGTCAGTGTCGTCAGAGGGTCCAGTCGAGGATGACCTTGCCGCCACTGCCGCTCGCGGCGTCGGCGAAGGCCGCCTCGAAGTCCCGGTAGCCGTAGCGGCCGGTGATCACGGGGGCGAGGTCGAGTCCGCCCTCCAGGAGGACCGACATCGCGTACCACGTCTCGAACATCTCGCGGCCGTAGATGCCCTTGATGGTGATCATCGACGTGACGATCCGGGCCCAGTCGACGGGGAAGTCCTGGGCGGGCAGGCCGAGCATGGCGATACGGCCGCCGTGCGTCATGTTGGCGATCATGTCCTGGAGTGCCTCGGGCCGGCCGGACATCTCCAGGCCGATGTCGAAGCCTTCGCGCAGCCCCAACTCCCGCTGCCCGTCGGCGATCCGGGCCCGCGACACGTTCAGGGCGAGGTTCACGCCGATCTTGCGGGCGAGGTCGAGGCGCTCCTCGCTGACGTCGGTGATCACGACGTTGCGGGCCCCCGCGTGCCGGGCCACCGCGGCCGCCATCAGGCCGATGGGGCCGGCGCCGGTGATCAGCACGTCCTCGCCGACGAGCGGGAAGGAGAGCGCGGTGTGCACGGCGTTGCCGAACGGGTCGAAGATCGCGGCGACGTCCAGGTCGACGGGGACGCGGTGTACCCAGACGTTGCCGGCGGGCAGCACGACGTACTCGGCGAACGCGCCGTCGCGGCCGACGCCGAGGCCGACCGTGGCCCGGCACAGATGGCGCCGACCGGCCAGGCAGTTGCGGCATTTGCCACACACGAGGTGGCCCTCGCCGCTGACGCGGTCACCGAACTTGACGTCCACGACATCGCGGCCGGTCCCGACGACCTCGCCGACGAACTCGTGCCCGACGACCAGGGGTGTGGTGACCGTCTGCCGGGCCCAGCCGTCCCAGGCCCGGATGTGCAGGTCGGTTCCGCAGATGCCGGTCCGCAACACCTTGATCAGTACGTCACCGGGTCCGACCGTGGGCTCCGGCACGTCCGCGAGCCACAGCCCGGGCTCCGCTTTCTCCTTGACCAGCGCCTTCAACGCTACGGCTCCTGTGCGTGAGGTCCCGGCCGCGGGCACGCCGAAGCGGCCCGCAGCCGGGGAGGGGGGTGGAATCGCACTGCAATCTGCCGTACCCGGGCGCCTCGGGTCCATCGAGGATTTCTTAACCGCCGCCACAGCTCTCCTTCACGCCCGTACCGGCCCCGGGCAGCGGTTCCAGTGCCGCAACAGGCAGCGGCACTAGTCGAGGCGGGAGACCTGGTAGTGGCTGATGTACCAGTCGTCCCCCTCGCGGGTCAGGAGGACCGAGAGCTTCACGTCCAGCGGTGGCCGGTCCGTGAACGAGAACTCGACTGCCAGGTAGCCGAGGACGACGCCTTCGGCGGGCCGCCAGGTCTCCAGGATGCGGTACGCGGCCTTCAGGCCGGGGGGCTGGGAGTCGTAGTACTCGGCGACGCCCTGCCGTCCGACGCTGTAGGGGTGCAGTCCCTGGAAGACGGCATCCTCGGTGAACTGGGCGGCGACGTCATCGCCCCCCTGGTCGTCGCCCCGCTGCTGCGCCACGGCTACCACCAGGCCCTGCTCCTGGCCGCCATGGTGGTCCTCGCCGCGGCCGCGGCCGCCGCCGTGCTGCGCATCGGATTCCCGCACCACATGGGCGCGGAACACACAGGCGACCGTTCCCGTCGTCACAGCAGCGGGAGCCCGTCCGCCTCGCGTCGCTCGATGCGGGCCACCAGCTCCGCCGCCGACGACTTGATGGCCTCCAGGCCGGCCCTGCCCCAGGCCCGCGGCTCCACGTCGACCACGCACACCGTGCCGAGTGTCGTCCCCGTGCTGTCGATGAGCGGGGCGCCCAGATAGGAACGGATGCCGAACTCGTCGACGACCGGATTGCCCGCGAACCGCGGGTAGTCGCCGACGTCCTCCAGGACCAACGCCTTGCGCCGGACCACCACATGGGGGCAGAAACCATGGTCGCGGGCCAGCTCACGGCCGAGCACCGGCGTACTGCCGTCGGGCTTCACCACCGGCGGTGGCACGGCCGGCAGGTGCAGGCCGGCGAAGAACTGCCGGTTCTCGCCGATGAAGTTGACCATGGCGTACGGCGTCCCGGTGACCTCGGCGAGCCGGTCCGCATAGGCGTCGAGCTCGGGGTGGGGGTGTTCACCGAGGCCCAGTTGGCCGAGGCGCCGGGTGCGTACGGGCGCCTCCTTGTCCTCCGGCGTGAGCAGCAGACGACCGGCCGGGCGCGACGGGTCGTACCTCATGGGCGGGATCCGTCGCTGTGGACGTGGGTCATATATGGGCTCCGTGAGGGGTGTGTGTGGTTCACATGTGGGCGCCGTGGCTCGGCGCGGAGACCGGAGCGTGGGCGATGAGATGACGGACGAGGGTGAGCAGGGTCTGGACGCCGGAGCTGGAGATACGGGCGTCGCAGCGGACGACCGGGACCTCGGGGTCGAGGTCGATGGCTGCGCGCACCTCCTCGGGGTCGTAGCGGTGGGAACCGTCGAACTCGTTGATGGCGACGATGAAGCCGAGGCCGCGCTCCTCGAAGAAGTCGACAGCCGCGAAGCAGTCCTCCAGACGGCGGGTGTCGGCGAGGATGACCGCGCCGAGCGCGCCCTCGGACAGCTCGTCCCACATGAACCAGAACCGCTCCTGCCCGGGCGTGCCGAACAGATAGAGCACATGTTCGGGGTCCAGGGTGATGCGGCCGAAGTCCATGGCCACGGTCGTCTCGACCTTGTTCTCGACACCGTCGAGGTTGTCGGTCGCGGCGCTCACCGTGGTGAGGAGTTCCTCCGTGGACAGCGGCGCGATCTCGCTGACCGCGCCCACGAAGGTGGTCTTGCCGGCCCCGAACCCACCGGCCACCAGGATTTTCAGCGCGGTGGGGAAGGGGTCACAGCTGTCGTCGTAGTCCATCGAGCACTGCCTCCAGAAGAGACCGGTCAGTGGGGTTGTGGTGGAACACGGGGGGCCGTGCGGTCAGCGCCCCGCAGTCGACGAGGTCGGAGAGCAGCACCTTGGTGACCACGGCGGGCAGCTTGAGGTGCGCGGCGATCTCGGCGACCGAGACGGGTGCGCGGCACAGGTCGAGCGCCTGCGCATGCTCGGGGCCGAGGTAGCCGAGGGGGGTGGCCCCGGTGGCCATCACCTGCGACAGCAGGTCGAAGGCGATGCTGGGCTCGGTGCGGCCGTTGCTGACCGTGAACGGGCGCACCAGGCGTCCGGCCGCATCGTCCAGCCATGGCCCGTCGCCGGCTGCCGCCACCCTCAAGGCCTCATCGCCGTGGGTTCGACGGCGTGCTGCCGGGGCGCGGTGACGAGGTACGGCCGGACGCTCTTGACCAGCATCGCCATCTCGTAGCCGAGGACGGCGGCGTCGGCCTCGCGGCCGGCCAGCACGGCGAGGCAGGTGCCGGAACCGGCGGTGGTGACGAACAGCAGCGTCGAGTCGAGTTCGACGACCACCTGACGGACGTCCCCGCCGTCGCCGAAGCGGACGCCCGCGCTGCGGCCGAGCGAGTACAGACCGGAGGCGAGCGCCGCCATGTGGTCGGCGCTGTCGGGGTCGAGGCCGTGGACGGACTTCACCAGCCCGTCGCAGGACAGGAGCACCGCGCTGGTGGTGTGGGGTACGCGCTGGACGAGGCCGCTCATCAGCCAGTCGAGGTCGGATACCTGGGCGGTCGGCGCATCGCTCGCCATGGTGGATCGACTCCTTGGGGTACGAAGGTCTGCGGGAGCGCTGGGGGTGGGGGTGGAAACGGTGCTGGTCATCCGGCCGGTGCGCTCCCGTCGGGCCGGGCGGTGAATTCGGAAGTGTGCACCGGGCGCAGGGCCGGGGAGTGCGACTGGGGTCGGGACGCGGGCCGAGGGTCGGCCGGGTCCCCGTGTGCCCGGCTCATGTGTGCCGGGGCCGTGTGTGCCGGGGTCGTGTGTGCCGGGGTCGTGTGTGCCGCCTCGATATGGGCGGGGTCCATGGGTGTGGCCTCCATGTGGGTGGCGTCCATGTGCTCGGCGTCCATGTGGGTGGCGTCCGCATGTGTGGCGTGCGATGTGCTGCTCGCCATGTCCCCGGACCCCTCGCCGGACCTCGTAACGCCGGATCCGTCGTCGGCGCCCATGTTGGCGAGCCCCATACCGGTCAGCCCGGTATAGAGGGTCTCTCCATGTGGCCCGCCCACAGGCTCGGCGGCTGTCGGCTCCGCCTGAGCGGACTCCAGATGTTGCTGGGTCTCGGCGAGGCCGATGCCCCGCTGGAAGGCGGCCATCAGGCCGGGGTCGTGGCAGGCCGGGGCCTCGTTGTCCTGGCGGGGTGCCGGGCCGCCGCGGAGTTGGGGGACGATGTGCTCCTGGGCCCGGCGGCGCGGCAGTTGGGGTTTGCCCATGGTGCCGCGCACGGCGCCGACGCGCGGAACGGGCGGGGTGCCGGCGTGATCGGCGACAGCGGGCCGGTCCTCGGGGCGGATGCCGGGCAGCGCCTCGGCGGGGTTGGGCCGGGTCTCCTGAGTGCCCCGTACCGGCAGCGGCGCGGGTGCGCCTCCGTGCTGCGCGTGCCGGTGCCGCCCGCCGGCGGCGGCCGCGGCCGGTCCCCGCTGCGGCGCGGCCCGTCGGTCCGCCGGCGCACCGCCCGGGGCGGCCGCCCGCCCCCCGGCTCCCGCGTTCGGTCCCGCGGCGCCGCCGCGGTTGCCCTCCGGTGTTCCGGTGGTGCCGGACGGCCGTGCGGCCCCGGCTCCCGCGTCGCGCGGCTGCGGTACCGCCCCGGGTGCGCCCGGTGCCGTACCCAGCAGGACCTGCGGGACGACGAGGACAGCCTGGACGCCTCCGTAGATGTTGGTCTGAAGGCGGACGTTGATGCCGTGGCGGCGGGCGAGCTGGGAGACGACGAAGAGGCCGATGCGGCCGTCGGCCAGCAGGCTGGCGACGTTGACCTGGTCGGGGTCGGCGAGCAGGGCGTTCATCTTGGACTGTTCGCCGACCGGCATGCCGAGTCCGCGGTCCTCGACCTCGACCGCGAGGCCGGAGGTGACGAGGTTGGCGCGGAGCAGCACCTGGGTCTGCGGGGCGGAGAACACCGTGGCGTTCTCGACCAGTTCGGCGAGGAGGTGGATGACGTCGGCGACGGCGTGCCCGCGCAGTTCGCCGTCGATCGGCGGGACGAGTTTGACACGGGAGTACTGCTCGACCTCGGCGATGGCGGAGCGCAGCACCTCGGTCATGGAGACGGGGTTGCTCCACTGCCGCCGGGACACGGCGCCGCCGAGCACGGCGAGGTTCTCGGCGTGCCGTCGGATGCGGGTGGCCAGGTGGTCGACGTGGAAGAGGCCTTTGAGGAGGTCCGGGTCCTCGATCTCGTTCTCCAGCTCGTCGAGGATCGAGATCTCTCGGTGCACGAGGGACTGAAGCCGCCGCGCCAGGTTGACGAAGACCTCCAGCTTCTGTTCGCTGCCGGCGTGGCTGGAAAGCTGGGCCGCCTGCACGACGGCGGTGACGGCGCCGTCGTGCGCGCGGGACAGGTCGGCGGCGAGCAGTTCGAACTCGTCGGCGTCCTCGGGCGGCCCACCGCGCGACTTGCGCTGGGGCGGGGTCTCGCCGCGGCGCAGCGCGTCGACGAGGGCCAGCAGATCCGCCTCGCCGCGGGCGGCGTTGCGGCGCAGGATACCGACGCGGTCGCTGACCGAGCGGGCGGCCCGGCGCGCGGCCACGGCGGCGATCACGATGGCCGTGACCGTCACCGAGACCGCCCCGGCGAGCACGGCCAGCAGGGTGAGGCTGGGCCGGGCCCCGGTGGCGCGGACGGTGAACAGGACGGCCGCACAGCCGCTGAGCGCCACCGCGACCGGCGGCAGCACGGCGAGGCGCATGAGCTGAGGCCGTATATGGGTCTCGGGCAGCGCGGGAACGGGTCTGGCGACCGGACGTCCGTGCCGGCCGCCCTCACGGCGGTCGGCGCGGGAGGCCGGTGCACGGAGGTGAGACATCTGCGTCCTCGTACTGGTCCGTCGGGCCTGATTGCTCGCGCGTGCCGCCCGAGTTGGGCATGCGCCATCGCGCTGTCGGCCGAGGGGACCGCAAAAGAATTCGGCCCCGCGCCGCCCGACGGACACTCACAGTAGTCGCCAACGCATCATGTGCGGTGGGCAGTTGACAAAGTCCCCCGGAGATGGTCCCGCTCTGGTATGAGCCGTCGTACGAAAGACCGATAACCCCTTCGCCGTCTCACTCTCGAACCGCCGCCGACCGATCCGACCTGCTCAAAAACGGTCAGACGAAAAGGGTGAAGCCCGGAGTGACCGACACACCGCACCCCGTGTCAGCCCTCGGTCCGCACACCCTCGACAGGCCCGCCAGGACGGCCGTACGGCCCGCCACCCCCGGCCACCATCCCCCAAAACATCACCCACAGTGACAACTTTCTGCTCGGCCGCCAGGCCTCTTCTCACCCGGGGGCGTCGTGCTGCGCCTCACTTCACAAGGTCGTCCGCGTCCGGCGTCACCGCTTCGCCGGCCAGGTCGAGGTCTCGCTGCCCGGACTCGCCGCGCGGCTGGACGGCGGGGCGCCACGGCCGGGCGATCGGGGCCGACACCTCGCGCCACCACGGGTCGGCGGGCAGCTTCCCGGACGGCTCGAAGGGCTCACCGGGGCGCGGCACCGCCACCGCCTGATCCGCCTCGTCCCCCGCGTCCTTCGTCCACTCCCCCGGCTCGGCCCAGGCGTGCGGAGCGAGGTTGAAGGTGCCCCAGTGGATCGGCACCAGCACGCCGTCCGGGCCACCGCCCTGCAGGTCGAGGTGTGCGCGCATGCCCTCCTCGGGCGTGATGTGTATGTCCGGCAAGACCAAGCAGAACGCCGTGTCCGTGGTCCTCACGGACGCCGAGGGCGCGTGCTGTTCTGCAACCCTGTCCGGCCGGGCAGTTGCGCCCACATCACCCAGGCCCGACAGCTCGGACTGGCCCGGCTCCCGGGCGACGGCGGTGACCGCAGTGGATCGTCGAGCGGTTCTTCGCCCACCTGATGGGCACCCGCCGTCTGGTGCGCGACTTCGAACGCCGCACCACCAGCGCCGAGGCGATGGTCTACTGGTCGATGACCCTGCTTATGACGCGCCGCCTTGCCCGGCCACACCTTGGGCGACGGTGAACCGGCCCGGCTGCCGTTCGGCCAGCCAGTCCCGCGCGACCAGGCGTTTCGCCTTCGACCGCAGCGCCTCCACCTTCGCCGGCACCGCGTCCAGGCCGAACATCACGGCCAACTCCCGGCAGGTCAGCGGCCCTTGATGGAGCCGGTGCCGGTCCCTGAGGGCCTCAAGGATGCGCTGATAGTCCACCGACAGCACCGACCAGGCCAGCCCCTCAAGAGCAGGCCGCCTTGAGGTCGGGATTCGGGTCTGGGGGATCGGGCGTCTCATGGGTCATGGCTGGTTTGTGGGTTCGGAGCTGTGATGCGTCAGCTCGGCTGAGGGGGAGGCCCCTCCTGCCTCCAGGGAGGCATCGGGCGGGGACTGGATGCGGTGTTGGCAGCGTTCGTCATCCGTGGCGCCTGCGCAGGTGTTCGCCTCCTGCCTCACTTCGTCGGTTGATGTGAAACCAACTTGGTGGGGATGCGGCCTACGTTAGCCTGACCCGTACAGGGAATTTGTCGCTCCAAGGGGGATCAATGAGCAGATTCGGTACTAGGGCGAGACGGATCATCTCAGCGGTCGCGGTTGTCGTGGCGGCGGCCGGCATCGTAACGGGCGGGGACGGTGTGGCGTCGGCGACCGACCCCAACGACGCGCCCCCCGGTTACGCGGGTCCGTTCTCCTACTGCCAGGGCAGCCGATACGACTCCGTCCCGCTAGGAGACGGTCATGCCTACATCGACGTCTACTGGACTTCCGCAGGCAGCGGCCAACTCTGCGCGATGACCTACGACGTGGCAGACGGACGGCACAACATGGAGGTCCGCATCCGACGCACAGATTGGCAGACCTCCTGGTACGACAATGGGTTCTACGACAGGTACGCCGGAGCGATCTACGTTGGGGGCATGGAGGGACGCTGCGCCTACCTCTCCGGGTGGGTGGAACACGACGGCCACAGGTACGCCAACGGTGAGACCTTCTGCCCCTGACCCACATGTCCGTCGCGTTCACCCGGGGTTGGCCGGACGACCGTGTGCGGCCGGCCTCACCGGCGAATCCCCGCCAGTACGAGCCTGACCCCCAATGTCGGGTCTCGTGCGACGTGGGGGTCTGTGTAGCGAACGGCCCTGTCTCACATTCGGTGGTGACGGAGCGTCGTAACAGGTCGTTGGCATTCGTGTGAGGGATGTCAATGAGCTTGTGCAGACGGTCTTTTCGGGCCTGTCCCCGCT
>NZ_JBEXWP010000018.1:0-186511 GCF_040629895.1 Streptomyces sp. NPDC005866 | reverse complement strand
CAGTTCAGCTCGGAGCCGCGCAACTGGTAGCCCGGGTAGAGAAGTTCGCCGTGCTCGTCGGTGGGGCGACCACCGCGCCTTCGTCGTTTCCGGCGGGGTTTTCCGCGGCCGGGATGACACGCCGCTGAACGGAGCATCCAGCGGGTAATCGGGTCATCTGCTCCTAGCCTTCCAAATGTGACAAAACGCCATATCACATACCTCACCTGTGCCGCCGCCCTGTGCGGCTCGCTCCTCGGCGCCGCTCCGGCGTCCTCCGCTCACCGCACCCTGGTGGTGTATCCGGGTGAGTCGATCCAGAAGGCCGTGAACGCCGCCGGGTCCGGCGACACCGTCCTCCTGCAGGCCGGCACGTACCACGAGAGCGTCAAGATGACCACGCCTGGACTCACCCTGCGCGGTGTGGGCCCGGCCACCGTGCTCCAGCCGGCCAAGAAGGCGAAGAGCACCACGAAGAAGGCCGCCCAGAAGTCCTGCGCCGAGATGGGCAACGGCATCTGCGTGGTCGGCGCCAAGAGCCGGCCCGTCGAGGACGTCACCGTCGCCTGGATGACCGTGACCGGGTTCTCCCGGGCCGGCGTCATGGCCGTCGGCGCCGCCAACCTGAACGTGCACGGCGTGGCCGCCGTGAAGAACGGGCTGTGGGGCCTCGCCGAGGAGCGCTCGGTGCACAGCGCCTACCGGAACAACGTCGCCCGGAGCAACGGCGACGCGGGCCTGTTCCTCGCCAACTCCATCACGACGGAGAAGGGCGCCACCGACACCGACGGCACGGTGGTCGACCACAACCTCCTGGAGAAGAACCGGATCGGCGTCACCGTGCGCCGGCTGCGCAACCTGACCGTCTCGGACAACTCGGTCACCGGAAACTGCGCGGGCGTGCTCGTCGTCGGTGACGAGAACAAGCCGAAGGCCGGTCGTCTGACCATCGCCGACAACCAGATCGTGAAGAACAACAAGTACTGCAAGAAGACCGCCCGGCTGGCCTTCCTGCAGGGCTCCGGCATCGTGCTGACCGGCGCCGAGAACACCCTGGTGACCGGGAACGTGATCACCGGCAACTCCGGCAAGTCCCCGCTGTCGGGCGGTGTCGTGCTGTACAGGAGCTTCGTGGGCGCCACCAGCGACAAGAACCAGATCACCCGCAACAAACTGTCGGGCAACGCCCCCGCCGACCTGATCAACCAGGAAGCCACCAAGCGCGGCAACACCTTCAGGGAAAACACCTGCAAGAAGTCCAAGCCCGCCGGTCTGTGCTGACCTGACGGCCGTACGACACCCCCAGAAGGAAGGAAGGCGCCACATGACCGCACCAGCACGCGACCTCCCGGCGGCGCCGCAGGCGGCGCAGGCGCAGGCCGCACCGCCGCCGTCGATGCGGCTGCGCGAGCTCGTGTTCGGGGCGGCCTGTGCCGCCGCCGTCCGCGCGGCCGCCCGGCTGCGCGTCGCCGACGCGCTCGGGGACGCCCCGATGACCGTGGAGAGCCTGGCCTCCGCGGTGAAGACCGACCCCAGGCCGCTGGGCCGGCTGCTGCGCGCCCTGTCCTGCTACGGCGTCTTCGCCGAGCGGCCGGACGGGACGTTCGCCCACACCGAGACCTCCCGGCTGCTGCGCGAGGACGACCCGCACAGCCTGCGCTACATCGCCCTGTGGTGCACCGAACCATGGACCTGGGACGCCTGGCCGAAGCTCGACGAGGCCGTGCGCAGCGGCCGTAACGTCGTCGAGGACCTCTACGGCAAGGAGTTCTTCGTCTATCTCAACGAGGACGCGCCGGAGTCGGCGGACGTCTTCAACCGGGCGATGACCACCTCCAGCGAGCAGTCGGCCCGTGAGGTCGCCGCACTGCTCGACCTGTCGGGCTGCCGGTCGGTCGCGGACCTCGGCGGCGGCCAGGGGCATGTGGTGGCCTGTCTGCTGGACAAGTACCCGGCGATGAAGGGCTATCTGCTGGATCTCCCGAAGGTGGTGGAGAAGGCCCTGCCGCGGCTGCGCCCGGGCGGCGACCTGGAGGACCGGGCGCGCATCGTGCCGGGTGACATCCGGGAGGCCGTGCCGGTCGGCGCGGACGTCTACATCATCAAGAACATCCTGGAGTGGGACGACGAGTCCACCGCGCGGCTGCTCGCCAACGTGGTCGCGGCGGGCGGTCCGGGTGCCCGGGTCGTGGTCATCGAGAACCTCGTCGACGACACCCCGTCGATGCGGTTCAGCACCGCCATGGACCTGCTGCTGCTCCTGAACGTGGGCGGGGCCAAGCACACCACCGACAGCATGGTGCGCCGGCTGGCCGAGGCGGGGCTGAGCGTCAACGACATGCGGCCGGTCAACCCGTATCTGCACGCCTTCGAGTGCACGGTGCCCGCCTGAGGCGGGCACCGGACAGGCCGGTGCCGGACCCGCGTTCTGCGCGGGCCCGGCACCTTCGGCGTACGGCGGTACGACGGTTCACGCGCCGCCGTCGCGCTCCCAGAGGTAGAAGCGCTGGGCCATCGCGTCCTTCGGGGAGCGCCAGGTCTCCGGGTCGTACGCGCTGACGTACGCCTGGAGACGGTCGCTGACGCCCCTGAACTCGGGGTGCGAGGTGACCTTCGCGATGGCCGGTCCCGGCTCGCGCTCGGACTCGATGAGGTGCATGTACACATCACCGAACTGGAAGAGGCTGCGCCGGACCACCCCGACGAGGTGCGGCAGCTCTCCCCGGTCGGACTCCGCGAACACCTTCGCGATGTCGGGGGCGGAGCCCGGTGCCATACGGGCGACGATCAGGGCCTGGTGCACGGTGTCTCTCCTGTCGTCCGGCTCAGTCGGCCAGGGCCGGGTCGGGGCGCCGTCCGGTGGCCGCCTTCTCGATCCTGTCGCGGATCAGGGCCATCTGGAGCTTGGAGTTCTTGTTGATGTTGTCGGTCATCCAGTCGTCGTCGACGGGGGCTTCCGGCTTCATCGCGAAGTCCTGGACCCAGACCATCCGGGTGCCGGCCGGCACTTCCTCGTACTGCCAGCGGATGTTCATGTGCGCGAAGGGGCCGGTCTCCACCCGGCGGGCCCGCACGCACAGGTTGGGGCGGTCGGTCTCGCGCTCGGAGACCCAGCTCCACACCTTGCCGTTCTCGTCGGGGTGCATGGTCAGCCGGAAGGTGACCTTGTCGCCCTCCTCGGAGAGGATCTCGGCGCTGGCGTACTCGCTGAACAGCTGAGGCCAGTTGGCCACGTCGTTGGTCATGTCCCAGACCAGGTCGACGGGCGCGGCGATGGTGATCTCGTTCTGGGTGTGTCCGGTCATGTCAGGCTCCCGCGGGCATGGCGCTGTTGACGAGGTCGAGGAACTGGCGAGGGGTCTTGCACCGCTCGGCGTCCACCGGCATGGGCACGCCGTGCCGGTTCTCCAGCTCGCCGACGATGCCGAGCAGGCCGAGCGAGTCGACACCGAAGGCGTCGAAGCCGGTGTCGCACCGGTCCTGCAGGTCGGCCGGGGAGACGGTGACGCCGGCGGCCTTCTTCATGAGTTCGGACAGTTCGTCCAGGGTGATGCTCATAGGGACTCCTCCTTCTTGGCTGCTGGGCAGCTGGTTTTCTCCGGCTCACCCGGTCGCGCCGTGGCGCAGCACGAGTGCCGAGTTCGACCCCATGAGTCCCCGGCTGAGGACCAGCGCCGTGCGTGGTGCGGCGGCACGGGCGCTGCCCGTCACGAGATCGAGGTCGTGGCAGATGTCGTAGACACCCGGGGTCGGCGGGATCAGGCCGTGTTCCATGGCGAGCACCGCGGCGGCGGTGTCCAGGACGGGGGCCGCGCAGTACCCCCGGCCGATCCCGGCCTTGGGCGCGGTGACGGGCACCCGCCTGCCGTGCGCGCCGAGGACGTCGGTGATGGCCAGCGCCTCCGCCCGGTCGGCCGCCGGGACGCCGAGGGCGTCGGCGAAGACCACGTCGATCTCCTCCGGGGCGCAGCCGGCCTCGGCGAGGGCACCGCGGATCGCCTGGGCGAGCCCGGCCCTCGTCTCGGCCCAGCGGGAGGCGCCGGTGAAGGTGGACGCGTGGCCGTCGAGGGTGGCCCGCACCGGCAGCCCGCGCTCCCGGGCCGAGCCGACGTCCTCCACGACGAGCATGGCGCCGCCCTCGGCCGGCACGAATCCGCAGGCCTGCTTGGTGAACGGGCGGTAGGCGCGGCTCGGGTCGGTCTCCCGGCTGAGCTCCTCGTAGCCGAGCTGGCAGACCACCGAGTACGGAGCTATCGGCGCCTCGGTGGAGCCGGCCACGATGACGTCCGTGCCGCGCCGCACCGCTCGGGCGGCGTGTGCCAGGGCGTCCAGGCCGCCGGCCTCGTCGGCGGCGACCACCGAGCAGGGTCCCTTGAAGCCGCGCCGGATGGAGATCTGGCCGGTGCTGGCCGCGTAGAACCAGGCGATGGACTGGTAGGGGCCGACGAACCGGCTGCCCTTGCCCCACAGCTGCTGGAGCTCGCGCTGGCCGAACTCGCCGCCGCCGGAGCCGGCCGCGGTGACCACTCCGATGTCGAACGGCGAGCCCTCGGTGTCGCCGCGGCCGATCCGGGCGTCTTCGAGAGCCAGGTCGGCCGCGGCCATCGCGAAGTGCGTGAAGCGGTCGGTCTGGACGATGAGGCGTTCCTCGACGGCGGCCGCCGGGTCGAAGTCGCGGACTTCTCCGGCCACCTTCATGGGCAGGTGCTCGCAGCCGTCGCGGGTCACCTTGTCGAGGACGTTGCGTCCCTCCTGGACGGATTTCCAGAAGGTCTCGGTGCTGGTTCCGTTGGGCGCGACGACACCGATGCCGGTGACGGCAGCCCGCCGAGGACGGGATCCGCTCATCGTGTCCTTCCTCTCGGCCGGGTCAGGATCACCGCGGACTGGAAGCCGCCGAACCCGCTGCCCACGGACAGGACGCCGCCCAGGGGCCGTTCGCGGGCGACCCGCGGCACGTAGTCGAGGTCGCACTCGGGGTCAGGGGTCTCGTAGTTCGCGGTGGGCGGGACGACCTGGTGGGCCAGGGCGAGCACGCAGGCGACGACCTCGATCGCGCCGATGGCGCCGAGCGAGTGGCCCACCATCGACTTGATGGAGCTCATGGGCGTGCTGTACGCGTGCTGTCCGAGCGCCTTCTTCACGGCCGCGGTCTCGTGGCGGTCGTTCTGCCGGGTGCCGGAGCCGTGCGCGTTGACGTAGTCGATGGCGGTGGGGTCGAGGCGGGCGTGGTCGAGGGCGGTCTCGATGGCCCGGGCCATCTCCAGGCCCTCGCTGGTGAGGCCGGTCATGTGGTAGGCGTTGCCGAAGGTGGCGTAGCCGTCGAGCTGGCAGTAGATGTGCGCGCCGCGGGCCTTGGCGTGCTCCAGCTCCTCCAGGACGAGCACCGCGCCGCCCTCGCCCATGACGAACCCGTCACGGCGGTTGTCGAAGGGGCGCGAGGCGTGCTCGGGGTCGTCGTTGTTCGAGGAGGTGGCCTTGATCGCGTCGAAGCAAGCCATGGTGATCGGGGAGATCGGGGAGTCCGAGGCACCGGCGATGCAGACGTCGGCGCGGCCCTCCTGCACGGTGTGGAAGGCGTAGCCGACGGCGTCCAGGCCCGAGGTGCAGCCGGTGGAGACGGTCTGCACCGGACCCTGGGCGCCGAAACGTTCCGCCACCGCGGAGGCGAGGGTGCTCGGCGAGAACGCCCGGTGCAGCTGGGACCCCGCTTGCCGGTGGTCCACGTCCCAGCGCTGGCCCCCGGCGCTCACCAGGACGTAGTCGTGCTCCAGACGGGTGGTGCCGCCGACCGCCGTGCCCAGGGAGACCCCGATGCGCCAGGGGTCCTCCCGGCCGAGGTCGAGACCGGAGTCCCGGACCGCCTCGTCACCGGCGACCAGGGCGAACTGTATGTAACGGTCCGCCCGCTCGATCTCCTCGGCGTCCAGGCCGTGCGCCGCCGGGTCGAAGTCGCACTCGGCGGCGATCCGCGACCTGAGGCCGGAGGGGTCGAAGAAGGTGATGCCGCGCGTCGCGGTCCGGCCGGCGGCGAGCAAGTCCCAGAACGCCGGTACGCCCACACCCCCCGGAGCCACGATGCCTATGCCCGTAACCGCCACGCGCCGGGTCACGACCGGACCTGCCCCACGGCGACGGCTTCCGTCTCCTCCGTGTCGACGTGACCCTGGCTCGGGCGCGGGGCCAGCGGGGCGAGGTGGAAGACGATCCGGGCCTCTGCATTGCCCACGTTGCGGAAGCGGTGGCGCATGTTGATGGGGATCATCAGCCCCTGCTCGGGCCGCAGCTGGTGCGGCTCGCCGTTCAGGTCGACTTCCATGTCACCGCAGACCACGTACACGAACTCCTCCGAGTACGGGTGGTAGTGCTCGGCGATGCGGTCGCCTGGCTGCACGATGGCCACACCCATGAAACCGCTGGTGGAACCCACCGTGGCCGGGGTGAGCATGGCGCGCACATCGCCGCCGCGCCGCGTGTTGGGCTCGACCTCGCTGAGGTCCACGATCTTCGGAATGGGCTTCATCACTGTTCCTCCGTGAGTGTGATCCGGCGGTGGTGGGGGTCAGGCGTCCGGCGAGCGGCGGTCGGTCAGGAGCCGCATCCGCACCGTGTCGCCGTCCAGCAGCGCGGTCAGCGCATGGGCCGGGGTGGCGTCCACGGGCGTGCCGGGCCGCTGCTCGACCAGCCGTACGACGACGTCGTCGCGCTGGAAGACCGTGCTGTGCAGCACCGGGCTCGCCGGGTCCTCGGCCGCGGCCTCGTCCTGCTGCGCGAGCAGCTCCGCGAGCCGCATCCCGCAGCCCGGGCGGACCGGGTAGTACAGCGCGTGGCGGTCGCCGTCGGCCAGCTCCTCGGCGCCGACGCGGTGCACGGCCGGCAGCGCCGCCCGGGTGAAGAACACCCGTGCGGATTCCGGGTCGTCGAGGTCGCGGTCCTGCTCCAGATAGGGGTTGATGGCCTCCTCGACGGCCCGCACCTCGGGCTGCCGGGCGACATGGCGCAGGGCGGCCATCAGGTCACCGCGCACCTCGATGGCCCGCACGACCCGGTTGCCGTGCATGAACAGGGAGGTGCGGCACAGGCGGGTGGAGGCGTCCACCTCCGCCTGGGGCGAGGCGTAGTCCGCCAGGATCTTCGCGACCTCGGCCTCGCTGCCCGGCCGTACCGTGAAGGTGAGCGCGTGGCGGATCACGCCGTCGCCCATCCGCGGCTCGGTCTGCAGGACGCGCACGGCGTCCGCCGCCGGCCCGCCGGTCTCGCGTACGACGTGGAAGCGCAGCGAACGGGTGTCGCGCACGCAGTTGTGCAGCGGCTTCACCATCTCCACGTGCTTCTCGCTGTTCACCCAGGCGAGGAACGGCGGGGCGCTCTCCCACTCGCTGGTGATCAGCCACTGCGAGGGGTTCTCGATCGACTGGCAGAGCTGGTCGCTGACGTGGCCGGGCACCTGGGCGACCTGGTTGCACAGCTGCTCGTAGGCCTCCAGGAACTGCTGCTCCGCGCCGTCGTAGACGTCCACCAGCAGGACGACCCGGAGCTGGGAGCCGTCGAAGACGGTCTGGGAGACCCGCTTCGACACCGGGCGGGTCAACTTTTCCGAAACCTGTTCCGAGATCGTCGTCATGCTTCGCACATCTCCTTCACGGGGGCAGCGGCCTACGCCTCCGCCGATGACGCGGCGTCAGCGCTTTTTGATCCTGTGCCGGTCCTCCGAAGCGCGCGACTCGCGTGAACCAGGTGGGTGATTGAGCACGCGGAACCCCTCCCGAGGGGCATGCAAGTTCCGACGCACCTGACGCACCACCACCCGCCCCTGGAGTGCCCGATGCAGCAGAGAACCGATCACCAGGTCCCCGTCCTCGTCGTGGGCGGCTCCCTCGTGGGCCTGTCCATGTCCCTCTTCCTGGGCCGTCTAGGCGTCCGCCACATGCTCGTCGAACGGCACTCCGGGACCTCGATCCACCCACGCGGCCGGGGCAACAACGTGCGGACGATGGAGCTGTTTCGGAAAGCCGGCATCGAGTCCGACATCAGGTCCGCCGCCTCACTCCTCGCCGAGAACCACGGCATCGTGCAGACCCCGACCCTGGTCGGCGACGCCGGCGAGTGGCTGTTCAAGGAGATCGACCCGGGAGGCGGACTCGCGAAGTCCAGCCCTACGGGTTGGTGCCTGTGCAGCCAGAACGACCTGGAGCCGGTGCTTCGCCAGGCGGCCGAATCCCTCACCGGCGACCTGCGCTACTTCCACGAGATGGAGTCCTTCGAACAGGGCCCCGAAGGAGTGACGGCGTACATCCGCGACCGTGACTCCGACCGGATGTACACCGTCCGAGCGGACTACCTGGTCGCCGCCGACGGCCCGCGCAGCCCGGTCCGGGGCCGGCTCGGCATCGGCCAGACGGGTCCCGGCGACCTGTTCGCCAACGTCAGCATCACCTTCCGTTCGAAGCTGCTCGCGGACACCGTCGGGGACCGCCGCTTCATCTGCTGCTACCTCACCGACTCAGAGGCCGACGGCGCGCTGCTGCCCGTCGACAACAAGGAGCGCTGGGTCTTCCACGCCCCGTGGCACCCCGAACGCGGCGAAACCCTCGACGAGTTCACCGAGGAACGCCTCACCCGGCACATCCGCCGGGCCGTCGGCGTCCCCGACCTCGACGTCGAGGTCACCGGCCGGGCCTCCTGGCGGGCCGCCGAACGGGTCGCCGAACGGTATGCGTCCGGGCGGGTCTTCCTGGCGGGCGACTCCGCGCACGAGATGTCCCCGACCGGCGCGTTCGGCTCCAACACCGGCATCCAGGACGCCCACAACCTGGCGTGGAAGCTGGCGGCCGTCCTCGACGGCTGGGCCGGCCCCGGGCTGCTGGAGTCCTACGACACCGAGCGCCGCCCGGTCGCCCTCGCCACCAGCGCCCGCGCCTCGGCCCGCTCGGTGGAACACAGCCACCCGGGCTTCGCGCCCGCGCCCGGCATCGGCGCCGGAAAACGCGCCGGCATCCTCAACGTCGTCCTCGGCTACCGGTACCTGAAGGGCGCGGTCGTCGGCGCCGACCTCGGTCAGCCGGTCGTACCCGATGGGATGAACCTGACCGGCCAGCCGGGCAGCCGGGCCCCCCACCTGTGGCTGCGCCGCGCGGACGAACGGCTCTCGACGCTCGACCTGTACGAGCGGTCCCTGGTGCTGCTCAGCGACGCGGGCTCGGTGGCGGGCGGGGTGTGGCATGCGGCCGCCCGCCGGATCGCCGACACGGAGAGGCTACGACTGGACACGTACCGGATCGGGGCGGCGGGCGATCTTGCGTACGACGGGGAGGCCACCGACTGGGCCGCGGCGCACGGCACGACGGCGGACGGCGCGGTGCTGGTACGGCCGGACGGGTTCGTGGCGTGGCGCTCGGAGGGCGCGGTGCCCGACCCGGAGGGAGAGCTGAGGGACGTGCTGACGCGGGTGCTGCGGAGGAGGTGAGCCGGAGTGGGGGCTGGCGAGGGGGGTGTGTCCGCTCACCGGCGCCGGCGGGGTGCCGCCCGCGCCCACCCGTGCCGCCCTGGGGGCACCTCCCAGGCCTTTAAGGCACTGGGGGAGGCACGACTGCCCGCGGCTGAAGCGCCCCTTTAGGGGCGCGGGGAACTGCGCGACCAGCACCCGCCGGGCCGCAGCCGCCGACGAAGCAGAACCCGGCAGACCACTGGGCGACGTAGCCCAGCCCTCGCCTCAGATACGGACCTCTACCGTCTTCGCCAGCCGGTCGTGCAGCCCCCTGCCGTCCCGGTCCCACACCAGCGCCGGGACCGCGAGGCACAACAGCACCGTGCGGACCAGCGCGCGCAACGGCTGCACCCGCCCCGTCCCGACGCCGACCACCCGCAGCCGGAACAGCCGCTTACCCGGCGTGAAGCCGACCGTACCGACGGTCAGGATCTCCAGGATGAAGAAGACGAGGAGCGCCCAGTTGCTGGTGGCCGGGCTGTAGCCGTCGGTGATCAGGCCGTATGCGATCAACACGCACAGCGCCCAGTCCACGACCAGCGCGCCGAGCCGCCGGCCCGGGCGGGCGATGGAGCCCGGCCCGTCCTCCGGCAGACCGAGCTGCTCGCCCCTGTACCCGAACTCCGCACCGGCCTCTTCCATGGCCGCCCGGGGCCCCGAGAGCCACGATCCCATTGCTTGCCTGTTGTCCACCCGCCCACGGTACTGCCCGGGCAAACGGCCGGGGTCCGGCGGGGTGCCCTGGGGCTACCGTGGAACAAGGCCGGTTAACTTCAGCGAAACAAATGGGTCACGCCCGAGAAATCACCCGTCCCTAGGGTCGAGGACAGCGTGTGCCACCGCACTGGCCGCACGAACGAACTACCACCCCGGCACGGGAACGGCCGGGAGTAGGAGGAGCTGGATGTTCCAGAACGCCGACGAGGCCAAGAAGTTCATCGCGGACGAGGACGTCAAGTTCGTCGATGTCCGGTTCTGCGACCTGCCGGGCGTCATGCAGCACTTCACGGTGCCCGTCGAGGCGTTCGACCCGGATGACGAGCTCGCCTTCGACGGATCCTCGATCCGCGGTTTCCAGGCGATCCACGAGTCCGACATGGCGCTGCGCGCGGACCTGTCGACCGCCCGGGTCGACGCCTTCCGCCGCGACAAGACGCTCAACATCAACTTCTTCATCCACGACCCGATCACGGGCGAGCAGTACTCCCGTGACCCGCGCAACGTGGCGAAGAAGGCGGAGGCGTACCTCGCGTCGACCGGTATCGCGGACACCGCGTACTTCGGCCCCGAGGCCGAGTTCTACGTCTTCGACTCCGTCCGCTTCGCGACCACCGCGAACGAGTCCTTCTACCACATCGACTCCGAGGCGGGTGCCTGGAACACCGGCGCCCTGGAGGACAACCGTGGTTACAAGGTCCGCTACAAGGGCGGCTACTTCCCGGTCCCGCCGGTCGACCACTTCGCCGACCTGCGCGCCGAGATCTCCCTGGAGCTGGACAAGGCCGGCCTGAAGGTCGAGCGCCAGCACCACGAGGTGGGCACCGCCGGCCAGGCGGAGATCAACTACAAGTTCAACACGCTGCTCGCCGCGGCCGACGACCTGCAGCTCTTCAAGTACATCGTGAAGAACGTGGCCTGGCGCAACGGCAAGACCGCGACCTTCATGCCGAAGCCGATCTTCGGTGACAACGGCTCGGGCATGCACGTGCACCAGTCGCTGTGGGCCAACGGCGACCCGCTGTTCTACGACGAGGCCGGCTACGCGGGCCTGTCGGACACCGCCCGCTACTACATCGGCGGCATCCTGAAGCACGCCCCGTCGCTGCTGGCCTTCACCAACCCCACCGTGAACTCGTACCACCGCCTCGTGCCCGGCTTCGAGGCCCCGGTGAACCTGGTGTACTCGCAGCGCAACCGCTCGGCTGCGATGCGTATCCCGATCACGGGTTCCAACCCGAAGGCCAAGCGCGTCGAGTTCCGCGCGCCCGACTCCTCCGGCAACCCGTACCTCGCCTTCTCGGCCCTGCTCCTCGCGGGTCTGGACGGCATCAAGAACAAGATCGAGCCTGCCGAGCCGATCGACAAGGACCTCTACGAGCTGGCCCCCGAGGAGCACGCGGGTGTCCCGCAGGTCCCGACCTCCCTCCCGGCCGTCCTCGACTCCCTGGAGCGCGACCACGAGTTCCTGCTCGCCGGTGACGTCTTCACGTCCGACCTGATCGAGACGTGGATCGACTTCAAGCGCACCAACGAGATCGCCCCGCTGCAGCTGCGCCCGCACCCGCACGAGTTCGAGCTGTACTTCGACGTGTGATATCGCCCCAGGTCAGAGCGGGTATCCGCTCCCCTGAGCCGTGTGTGGGCCGTCGGCCGTGTTCTTCCTCGCTGGAAGGGCGCGGCCGACGGCCTGTTTCGGGCCCGCGCCGCGGGCTGTCCTGTGGAAGCGAAGGGACCGATCGTCCGGGTGCGGGGACGATCCCGGGGGATCCGCCTCGCATGACCAGCTGCCGCTACCACCTGTTGCTCGCCTCCGGCGGTCGGCCAGTGCAGCACGGCTGGTGGCAGAGCGAAGCGACCGCCCGACGGAAGTTCGTCGGCTGGGTCGGCGACTTGGGTTGACAGTCTCCGCAGATGATGCACCGAGGGGCACCCCCGCACAGGGTGCCGCCCCTCTGCTTACGTGCCGGGGTCCGTCGTTGATCAGTCCGAAGCAAGCAACCAGGCGGAGTCCGCAACCACTACGCGCTGAAAGGCCGCCATTCGGCCAGCGCGTCCATCGCCGCCCAGAAAGGGTCACCGCAGCCGCACTGCGAGATGTTCGCCGTGAAGGATCCGCTGTTGTCGGAGAAGAAGTCGTCGTTCACCGCGAGGTACAGCTCACCGCGACCCACCAGCGTCGTCGGTCCCGCCCCGATGTACTGCCACGGCCCGTTCCCGATCCGGCCGATCAGCGACCATTTGGGCACGCCCTGCAGGACGAACCCCGGCCCCGCGGTCGTCGTGGTGTCACCTTGCGGCCCGTACGTCACTTGCGTGCCATAGACCCCGATCGCCCCGGTCGCCGTGACCGTAACGGAGCGGCGCACGCACACGCCCGTGTCGACCTCGTGCGTGGCCCCGGGGAAGCCGGTGGGACCGGCCTGCGCCGGGACCTGGACGGTCGCACTCGGGACCGTCTGCTGCATGATCGGGCACGCGGGCCCGCCGGATCCGCGCTCGGCCGCCACGGCGGAGCCGGGGCCCACGACCAGCGCAAGCGTCATCGCAGCGGAGGCGCACAGCCATCTGCGGTCGCTGACTGCCCCTGCGATTGCCTTCAGACGTGCTCTTGCATTCATCTTCGCCAAGCCCTTTCGTCTTCATGGGCTGCCACGGCACTCTCCCGGCCGCTGCCCTGGCCGACGGACGTACGGCCGGTCGGCGCCGCACGCACGGCGGACCCGACAAGTGAGGTCAGCAACGCACACCGCCAGCCTCCCCAGTACGGCACGGCAAACGATCAAGGCGGCGCATGGCTCCACGAAAGCGCCCACCAATCAGCCGAACGGCGGAGCCACCGCGGCCGGCCCGGGCAGGTCGGGCGCGTGGGCCCCCGGTGTGCCTTGGGCCAGTAGCACTTGCTTGACCTCGGGCCGGGCTTCTCCTCGTGACGTCCCGCCGAGTCAATCCACTGCTCCTGCGGCCGTCCTCTGGCCAACATAGGCCGGACCGAGTGACTCAACCTTTCTAAGATGCAGGTCAAAGCCTGTCTGGCCTCGCGAATCAGGCTGGTCTTGAAAACCGCCGTAGCCCCCGCTGGGCCGTCTATGGGCCGTCCGACGTTGGCCGGCGGCGACCAACAACGACAGACAACGACAACGTTCCGGCTGGTCAGAGCGTCCTTGCGAACAGGGCTCCGAGGTAGCGTCGCTACAACTTCTTCGACGTGTGACAGGCGCTGTTCCTGGCCCTCGACGCCCCCGTTCCTGCTTTCTCAGGGCGGGGGCGCCGTCGTATCGTACGTGTGTACTCATGTTCGAGACGGGGGGAACCGTGATGTCCCAACAGGATGGCGAAGAGCGGGAGTTCGACCTGCGGTGGGCCGAGCAGGCGGAGCACAGGGAGCCGTCCGCGCGGGCCCGGATGCTGGCCGCACGCTGGAAGGAGAACCCACCGGACCCGGCGCCGTTCCGGGCGGATCCCGGGCCGGTGGAGCCTCGGCGGTCGTCGTGGGTGTCTACGGCTCTGGTATTGGGGTGTGTGGCGGCGGTGATCGTGCTGCTGGGGTATCTGCAGACCCGCTCGCCGTACTAGGGCGCCTCGACGTGCGCAACGATCGGCGTCTCCGCCGCCTCGTGGCGGACGGGACCGTCTGGTACTGGACCGTCCGGCAGCGGGTGAGACCTGACTACGCCGACTGCCGTCTGACGCTCTCCTTCTTCATGGAGGCGCCGACGCAGGGCGCTCGACGCCGGCTGTCCCTGGTCTTCGCCCCAGCGGCGGACAGAATCGTTTCCAACACGTACTTCGAGGCGGGCACGGTCATACGCCTCCCCGACCGCAACTGGCTGAACCTCTACGAGCCGGGAACGGCTCGGAGTCTGCTCGAGGCCGCGGCGCCTGTTCCGGACATCCGGCCGCTGGAACAGAACCTCGAAGTGGATGGCTGGCCCTACTTCGCCGAGGTCGTGGACCAGTCCGATGCCGCTGGGTGACGGGCCCTGGGCCGGGCCTCGGTTCGCACAGGGAGCCTTTGCCGCGACTAGGGACGTTCGGGACCGCCTCATTGCCCCCGGCAGGTGCACACTGGACAGCGGGACGAGTGCCTGACTGCGGGGTGATTGCAGATGCAGAGCCGCTTCCGGCGCGACCGGCGGCTGACCGTACGAATGACGGTCACGCTGTTCTTGCTCGGGTTGTTGTACGTGGGCTTCGTTGCCGCGTTGATCGTGTTGCTGAAGTCGTGGCTGCTGGTCGTCGTACTGGTGGGCGCGATGTTCGTGGCGCAGTTCTGGTTCTCCGACCGGATCGCGATGTTCGCCATGCGCGGGCGGGTCGTGGAGCGGGAGGAGTATCCCGAGCTGCATGCGGTGGTGGACCGGCTGTGTGCCATCGCCGACATGCCGAAACCCGTGGTCGCGGTGTCCGAGATGGATATGCCGAACGCGTTCGCCACCGGGCGGAATCCCGATCATGCCGTGGTCTGTGTGACCACGGGGCTGCTGCGGCGGCTGGAGCCCGCGGAGCTGGAGGGTGTGCTCGCGCACGAGCTGTCGCACGTGGCGCACAAGGACGTCGCCGTGATCACGGTCGCGTCCTTCCTGGGTGTGATCGCGGGGCTGATCGTGCGGTTCGCCTTCTATTCGCAGATCTTCGGCGGGGGCAGGCGGGACCAGAACACCGCGGCCGTGTTCGCCGTCGTCATCGGGGTCTCCGCGGCCGTGTACGCGATCAGCTTCCTGCTGATCAGGGCCCTGTCCCGGTACCGGGAGCTGGCCGCCGACCGGGCGGCCGCCCATCTCACCGGCCGGCCCTCCGCGCTGGCGTCGGCACTCACCAAGGTCTCCGGTGACATCGCCCGGATCCCGACCAAGGACCTGCGTACGGCCCAGGCCTTCAACGCGTTCTACTTCACCCCGGCGACCGGCAAGGAGCCCGGCATCGAGCGCTTCTTCTCCACCCACCCGACCCTGGAAGCGCGGCTTGAGCAGCTGGGGCGGATCTCGGCGGAGCTGGGTGAGGCGGCGACGCCCGGGAAGGCCGGGTGAGCATGGGGTTCCTGGACATCCTGCTCGGCCGGACCAGGCCCGTCGCCCCCGACCTCGACCAGCTGTTTGCACTGCCGTCGGCGGCGGTGACCCTGGAGGCGGCGGCCGGGTTCACACCGACCGGCGTGGGCGCGGTGTGCTTCGCCACCGTGGAGGGCGCGGCCTTCGAACAGACCCACCGGGAGGTCCAGGCGCTCCTCGACGCGGACGCCGATCGCAACGGCTCTCCGGTCGAGCTGCATCAGGACGACTACGGCTACTCCTGGCTGGTCTCACGGCGCACCCCCGACCAGCTTCCGCAGCTCGTCAACGACCTGCACGCGGTGAACAGCTCGATGGAGGTCAACGGTTTCGGCCCGCAGCTGCTGTGTTCCCTGGCCTCCTTCGAGGACGAGCGCGGGCGCGGGCTCGCGCTCGTCTATCTCTACAAGCGGGCGACGTTCTACCCCTTCGCGCCACTGCCCGGATCCGGTGAACGGCGGGACAGCGCACTGGAGTTGCAGGTGAAGGCGGCCCTCGCGAACGACCTGAGGACCGAGCAGGACCTCAGCCGCTGGTTCCCGGTGTGGGGTGCCCCAGGCCTCTGACCGGCCGGGGACAGCGGCTTACTGGCCCTTCTCCCGCTTCTGACGCCGGAACTCCAGGGGGCGCTCGCGACGGTAGCGGCGCTCCCACTTGGCCTGGCGGTCACGGCGGTCGCGGTACGTCTTGTAGTCGTTCGGCGCGCCCCCTGCCCCGCCGGACGGACCGCCCGACGAGGATGCCGACGACGAGCCCCGCCCGTAGTGCACGTACAGGAAGAGCAGGGCGACGGCGGCGAGCCACCAGTTGTGGTTTCCGAATCCGAGGATGACCAGGACGACAGTCCCTGATAGGACGATGGTGCCCATGACGGGCCTCCGTGGCGTGGTGTGTGAGCGGTCGACGGATCCGACGGCACGCGGGGGACGGGCGGCCGTCCGTCGGTGCGTAGCAGAGTAGCCCCGAGTCTCCAGAGTGCGGTCGCACCTTCGGAAAGCGGTGGTGGACGGCTCCGCTACGCGTGTCCAGCGTAGGGATCCGGTCACCGGGTGTGCATCTCGTTTTCGGGAGCGACCGCGTGAGGGCGACCGCATGAGTGAATGTGCGGCATGGCTGAACTCACCGACTTCACCCACGAGTACGACGGCGAACTGCTCCGCGGGGTCCGGGCGGACGGCGCGGCCGGCCCGACCGTCGTCCTGCTGCACGGCGCGGGCAACGGCAGCGAGAAGCGACTACGGCCGCTGCTGGCGGAGTTCACCGGCCACGGCTGCCACACCCTGGCCTTCGACTTCTCGGGGCACGGCGAAAGCACCGGCGCACTGGGCGAGTTGAGCCTGCGCCGCCGCTACGAGCAGGCGACGGCGGTGATCGACACCCAGGTGCCGCCGGGCGGCCCCCTGATCCTGGTGGGGTTCAGCATGAGCGGCCAGACGGTCGCGGATCTCGTACGACGCTACGGCGAGCGCGTGTCGGCCATCGGCCTGTGCTCGCCGGCGGTGTACGCGCCGGACGCGTGGGACGTGACGTTCGGTGACGGGACCGGCCGGTTCACGGAGATCATCCGCACCCCGGACGCCTGGCGCAGGTCACCCGCGCTGGAGGTACTGCGGACGTACGAGGGCCGGGCGGTGCTCGCGGTCCCCGGCACGGACGCGGTGATCCCCCCGGCGGTGACCGCGGCCGTCCAGGACGCCCTGGCTGCCCGGTCCCGGTACACCCGCTTCGAACTCCCGGACGCCGAGCACCGGTTGGGTCTGTGGTTCCATGACCACGCCGAAGACCGGCGGGAGTTCGTGGCGCTGCTCCTGGAACGGCAGTTCTGACTCAGATCCCCTGCGCCGCCGTCAGCACGCCCGCCGTGACGGCCGCGTCGAGGGTGGCGTGGTCGGTGGTGGTCTGGTCGGCGTAGGCGAGGGCGAAGTCGGTGATCGCGTGGTCGAAGGTGTCGGTGCCGCCCAGGTAGGCGGCGATGGCGATGCGGTCACCGGAGCGGGCGTGGGCGCGTGCCAGGGTCATGCCGCACAGGGCGGCGTAGATGCGCAGGCACTTCGGGTCCATGGCGGCGATCTCGGCGGAGCCCTTCATGTCACGCAGCTGCCGCCAGTAGAAGGCGCGGCCCTGGGGGCCGGTCATCCAGCCGAGGAACATGTCCCCGGCGGCCTGCAGCAGCCGCTGCCCCGCGACGACCCGCTGGCCCGGGTGGGAGTACGGCCCGCTCGGCAGATGCTGCTCCAGTACGGACTTCCGGGCCTCCTTGATCTGCAGGAACAGCGGGTCGTCGGCGTCCCGGCCGGCCAGCAGCACGATGAAGCAGCGGGTGCCGACACTGCCGATGCCGACGACCTTGCGGGCCGCGTCGACGAAGCGGTAGCGGTCGAGGAGGAGCCGGCGCTCCTCGGTGAGGGTGGAGCGGTAGTCGCTGAAGATCTTGCGCAGCGAGGCCATGTCGGAGGCGCCGGCGGGTTCGATGAGCGGCGGGTCGCGGATGATGCGGCGCCGGCCGCCGACCACCTCGGTGAGCTTGCCGAGCGCATGCAGGCTGGTGCGGCGCCGGGCCCGGGTGAGGCTGTCCTCGGTCCGGTGCCGGCGGCGCGCGGAACCCACGAGGGACCTCAGGCCGTCGGCGTCGATCCGCTCGTACCAGACGGCGAGTTCCCCGAGCCCCGCCAGCCGCCGCATCGTCGTCCGGTAGGCGGCCGCCGCCGCCCGGGTCACCGCCCGCGCCCGCACCTCGCCGTGCCCGTTCTCCCGGGCGGCGACGGCGACCGAGGCGGCGAGCCGTTTGACGTCCCATTCGAAGGGCCCGGGGAACGTCTCGTCGAAATCGTCGAGGTCGAAGAGCAGGGTCCGCTCCGGGGAGGCGTAGAGCCCGAAGTTCAACAGGTGCGCGTCACCGCACAGCTGCACGGTGAGCCCGGTGTGCGGCTGGGCGGCCAGGTCCGCGGCCATGACGGCGGCAGCGCCGCGCAGGAACGCGAAGGGCGAGGCGGCCATCCGCCCGTACCGGATGGGCAGCAGCTCGGGCACCCGGTCACGACCCTGCCACTCCAGTACGGCGACGGGGTCGGGCCGGTCGACGGAGGGCAGCCAGAAGGCGTGCGCGGAGCGGGGTGCGCGCTTGCGGGCGGCCTTGCCACGGGCGGCACGCTCGGCGGGTGTGGGCATACGGCGCTCCCCTGTGTCGACTGCTCCCTTCGTCACCTGCTGATCGCAGTGAAGGGCGTACGAAGGGGGGTCCGCATGCCGGGACCAGCGAACGGGTGACGGTCGAGTGGGGGTCCGGGGCGGCAGCCGTCAGCGGCGAAGGCGCCGGGCACCGCGTCGAACACACGGCACCCGGCACCATCGGCTCAGCGCGAATATCGCATCAGCGCCCGCACCATGTGGCACGTCATGTCCGACGGCGGATGGACACCGATGCGCTCCGCCGTGCTCCGGATCGTCTCGTCGCGCGCCTGGTTGGGCAGGTAGACGCCGGAGTCGAGCAGGGCGATGGCGAGGCGCATGGCCTTGAGGCGGCGGTTGTGCGTGACGTACCACTCGCGTGGCCGCCCGGCCGGCAGCGGGCGCTTCTCCACCGGCGCGTAGGGCGAGTCGAGCAGGACGGCACGCTTCGCGGTGGACTGGGTCGGCAACGGCTTCGGCTTCAGTGCGGCAGCGGGCACAGGCATCCTCCTGTCGCGGTCAGAGTGCCCCCGGACATCCCGGCGACTCTCTCGAACACTGTGTCCAGTGTACCGGCCGCCACTGACAATCGGGATCCTGAACGATCCGTCAAAGCAGCTGGTGGCAGCGGGAATTACGGTCCCGGTTCAGCGGTTCCGGATGGTGCGCATGGGGCGCCAGAAATTCGAACACGGCCAGCCGCCGGCCCCTCGGGCGTGGCCGGATCCGAACAGGCTCACGCGACGGCTACCGTGGCCGGTATGGAGATCTGGATCAACCCGGCCTGCTCGAAGTGCCGTACCGCGATCGGCCTGCTCGACGCCGAGGGGGCCGACTACACCGTCCGCCGCTATCTGCAGGACGTGCCGAGCGAGGGCGAGATCAGGGCCGTACTGGAACGGCTCGGGCTCGAACCCTGGGAGATCGCCCGCACCCAGGAGGCGGTGGCGAAGGAGCTGGGGCTGAAGGAGTGGGCGCGGGACGAGACGGCGCGCGACCGCTGGATCACGGCCCTCGCCGAGCACCCGAAGCTCATCCAGCGGCCGATCATCACCGCGGACGACGGGACGGCACTTGTCGCCCGCACCGACGAGGCCGTGCGGGAAGCGCTGGCCAGGAGCCGGAGGTGACAGGAGGTGAGCCGGCCTCAACTCCTGTGTGACACAAGTTACTTCAATGACTCCTGTCACCACTGAGTAACCGCGTTCGGTATCTCGTACATAGCGGCGTACGCTCCCCCACCCCTCTCAGGAGGCGCGCATGTCGCGTAGGAGAACTGTCAGCGCCAAGAAGAAGATCGCACTGCTCGTCAGTGCCGCGGCGGTGGCGGGCGGCGGGGCCTTCGCCCTGGCGTCCACCTCGAACGCCGCGCAGACCCCGCAGAACGCGAAGACGCTGTCGTCGGCCGCGGACTCGACGGTCTGCCAGGGGCTGGCCACCGCCCTCGGCAACAACGAGAAGTTCATCGCGGACCAGAAGGCGAACCCGGACGCCCAGTCGGCGGCCCGGATCACCAACCGCGAAGCGGTGATCGCCCAGATCAAGGTCCAGCAGAAGGCGTCCGGTTGTGTCGTTGGGGAGTCGGCTCAGGGCTCCCAGGCGGCGAACGGCGCGCAGACGGGCCAGACCGGCCAGACCGGCCGGCAGACCGCCACGGCGACGCCCACCCAGTCCGCCGCCGGTGCCGGTACCGGCGGCGCGGCCGCCTCGGGTCAGCAGGTCTGCAACGGCTCGACCGTCACGCTCTCCGGCGAAGCCGGTGCCCCGGCGGCCTCCAGCAACCAGTTCCCCGCGGGAACCACACTGAAGGTCACCAACCTGGACAACAACAAGTCCACGACCGTGAAGGTCAGGTCGGTCTCCGGCAGTTGCGCACTGCTCAACAACGCGGCCTTCGAACAGGTCCGCGAGCCCGGCAAATTCCTGATCCGCCGTGCCCTGATCGAGAAGGTGGGGTGAGGCCGCACCCGACCGCCGGCGCCTTCAGCCGTTGAGGAAACCGGTGAGACGGCGGGCCAGCCCCGCGGGTGCGGAGTGCGGCAGTGCGTGGTGGGAGACGTCCGGGAGGATGTCGGCCTCCGCGTGCGGCAGCAGCTCACGGGCCCGGTCCACCAGCGAGTGCGCGTCATGTGTCCTGCTGTTCGCGGCCACGAGCAGCAGGACCGGCGCGTTCAGGCCACGCAGCGCCTCGGGCGCCGGGCGCGGCCCGGTCACCGGCTTCGCGGCGGGGAAGCCGGCGGCCGCCTCCTGGAGACGGAGCCAGTCGGGGTCGAGGACAGCGTCCCCGGTCTCCCACTTCAGGAACGCGCGGACCCGCGCGGGTGTGGGCCGCAGCAGCATCGGCAGGGCATGGAGCAGATACGCCGTCTTGAACCCGGCCAGGCACTGGGTCGGGTCGAGGAGGAACAGGCGGCGGATCCGGGTGGGCGCCCGCAGTGCGTGATGGAGGGCGATCCAGCCGCCGTAGGAGTGTCCGCCGATGTCCGTCCGCGCCACGCCCAGGCCGTCGAGGAGCGCGTCCAGCCAGACGGCGAGATCGGCGACCGTACGCGGGTGGCGTCCGGGGGCCGCGTCGGCGCTGCGGCCGGGGGCCCCGGGCAGGTCGACGGCGAGGACCCGGCGGGTGCGGGCGAGGTCGGCGGCCTGGGCGTACCAGGAGGCGGAGGTCGCTCCGCCGCCGCCCGGCAGCAGGAGCAGTGGGGGTGCTTCGCGCGGGCCGCAGGCGTTGACGTGGGTGTTCCCGAAGGGCGTGCCGACGGTCAGCGTCTCCCGGTCGGCGGGCCACTTCGCCAGCACCTTGTCGTACGCAAACCGGAAGCTCTCACTGTCGTAAGAACCCATCACGACCCCCACCTCCGCTATTATCTCGCTGAGCAAGATACTTCTTCGGCGAGGGAAATCGAAGGGACGGACGGGCATGACCGACGACACCGGTCCCGAGATGGAGATCGTCCATCTGCTGCGCGCCGTCACGGTCGAACTCGGGCTGCACAGCGCGCGGTTCGCGCATCAGAACGGCATGCACCCGACGGACGTACGGGCTCTCGTCGCCCTCATGGACGCGCGGCGTGCGAGCGAGGAGATGACCGCCGGACGGCTCGGGGCCGCGCTGGGGCTGAACTCGGCGGGGACCACGGCCGCCGTGGACCGGCTGGAGCGGGCCGGGCATGTCCGGCGGGTGCGTGGCGAGCGGGACCGGCGCCGGGTCGTGATCGAGGTGGAGGAGCGGGCGATCGAGCTCGGGCAGGCCTTCTTCGGGCCGCTCATCGACTGTTCGACCGCGCTGCTGCGGGAGTACGACGAGCCAGGACTGGCCGCGATCCGGGGCTTCCTCACGGGCGTACGACAGGCCGCGGCCGATGCTCGAAATGCCCCGCCTACCCCACCCCAACGGTCCTCACAACGTGAGTCGCGCCACAGAACCAGCAGGTAACACCGGGTTCACATTCGAGCAATGATCGGGAAATCGCCTGTTGACAGGCTGCCGGGCAGACACCGAAGGCGCCCCAGTGCCGTAGCGCCACTGCACCCGCAAGTGCGCCCGACCCACCCCCGAAGGATGTGGCCCGTGACCTTCAAGGCTGAGTACATCTGGATCGACGGCACCGAGCCGACGGCCAAGCTGCGTTCGAAGACGAAGATCATCGCGGGCGCCCCCGCCGGTCTGGACGCGCTGCCGGTCTGGGGCTTCGACGGGTCGTCCACGAACCAGGCCGAGGGGCACTCCTCGGACCGTGTGCTGAAGCCGGTCTTCACCTGCCCGGACCCGATCCGCGGCGGCGACGACGTACTCGTCCTGTGCGAGGTCCTGGACATCGACTTCACCCCGCACTCCTCCAACACGCGTGCCGCGCTGGTCGAGGTCGCGGAGAAGTTCGCCGCGCAGGAGCCGATCTTCGGCATCGAGCAGGAGTACACCCTCTTCGACGGCGCCCGTCCGCTGGGGTTCCCCGAGGGCGGCTTCCCGGCTCCGCAGGGCGGCTACTACTGCGGTGTCGGAGCCGACGAGATCTTCGGCCGCGAGATCGTCGAGGCCCACCTGGACAACTGCCTCAAGGCGGGTCTGGCGATCTCCGGCATCAACGCCGAGGTCATGCCCGGCCAGTGGGAGTTCCAGGTCGGCCCGGTCTCCCCGCTGGAGGTCTCCGACCACCTGTGGGTGGCCCGCTGGCTGCTCTACCGCACCGCCGAGGACTTCGGTGTCTCCGCCACCCTGGACCCCAAGCCGGTCAAGGGCGACTGGAACGGCGCCGGCGCGCACACCAACTTCTCCACCAAGGCGATGCGCGAGGGCTACGACGCGATCATCACCGCCTGTGAGTCGCTCGGCGAGGGCTCCAAGCCGCTCGACCACGTCAAGAACTACGGCGCCGGCATCGACGACCGCCTGACCGGCCTGCACGAGACCGCCCCGTGGAACGAGTACTCCTACGGAGTCTCCAACCGCGGTGCCTCGGTCCGTATCCCGTGGCAGGTCGAGAAGGACGGCAAGGGCTACATCGAGGACCGCCGCCCGAACGCCAACGTCGACCCGTACCTGGTGACCCGGCTGATCGTCGACACCTGCTGCTCCGCGCTCGACAAGGCCGGCCAGGTCTGATCCGCGGCCTCCTCGCAGGGGCGTCCACCGTCACGGTGGGCGCCCCTCAGGCGTTGTCGCGAGGTGGCCGCCGCGCTCACCGCCGCCGGGCTGTCCGCGGTATGGGACGGCGATCCGGACAGGGCCATCGAGCTCACCCCGCTGACCTGGCACAAACCCCTGGTGGGATGAGGCGGGCAGCGTCAGCGTTCCGCCGGGGACGCGTCCAAGCAGTGAGAGGAGGGTCCTGTTTCCGGGCGGTGTCTGCTTCAATGGGCGCATGGCCAGCTACCAGAAGTACACCGCGACGGGTCGCCGTGACCTTGAGCCCTTCTGGCCTTCCCGTCAGCACCACGACTTCGACCGGGTGTGTTGCCGCGCGACGAACGCGCGGGCCCTCTAAAGCCGTACACCCCGGCCTTCGGCCAGCGCGAAACGCAGAACGTCCCGGCGCGCCCGACCACGCATCGCGGCCGTCGTCCCGACCGACGAACTCCTCGCGCGAAAGAGCTGACGTCTCATGGCGACCACTCGTTCCCTCTCCCCCGCCCCCTCCCCCACCCGGCACCGGCTGCGCGCCGTCGACCGGGACGAGGTGGTGGACATGGCGGACCTGCTGCCACCGGGCGCCACCTGGCTGCCCGCCCCCCAGCACACCCTGCCCACCCTGCCGGGCCGGCCGCCGATGATCGGCTACCTGGTGCTGGTCCCGGCGGACCAGCGGCCGCCGTTCCTGCCCGTCGCGGTGCAGGACCCGCAGGAGAAGACCGACGAGCCGGGCACGCCGGCCGCGGCCGGTATCCGGCCGCTCGTCACGGTCGACTCCGTGCAGCGCACCGCGCAGGTCGACGGGCGTGAACTCGACCTCACCTACCTGGAGTTCGAGCTCCTCGCCCATCTGGTCGCGCACCCGAACCGGGTACACACCCGCGACCAGCTGGTCACCACGGTCTGGGGCTACGGCCATGTCGGCGACGGCCGCACGGTCGACGTCCATGTGGCCCGGCTGCGCCGCAAGCTCGGCGCGGAGCACCGGGGCGCGATCCAGACGGTCCGCCGGGTCGGCTACAAGTACACGCCGCCGACCGGCCGCTGACGGACCGCTCTGCCCTCGGCAGAGTCATGTTCCGTCCGGCGTCCCTTCCGGGCACGATCACCGGCATGAGACTTCTCGTGCTGGGTGGTACGGAGTTCGTGGGGCGGGCCGTCGTGGCGGCGGCGCTGGGGCGCGGCTGGGAGGTGACCGTCTTCCACCGGGGACACCACCGGCCCCCGCCGGGCGTGCGGTCGCTGCACGGCGACCGCACCGCGCCCGACGGCCTCGCCGCACTCGCCGGCGGCACCGAATGGGACGCGGTCGTCGACACCTGGTCGGCGGCGCCCCGCGCCGTGCGCCAGGCGGCGCGGCTGCTGCGGGACCGCGCCGGACGGTACGCGTATGTGTCGAGCTGCTCGGTGTACGGCTGGCCGCGCCCGGCCGGTTTCGCCGAGGACACGGCCCTGGTGACGGGGGCCGCGGCCGACGCGGAACGGACCGAGTACGGGCAGGACAAGCGGGGCGGTGAGCTGGCCGCCGTGGAGTCCTTCGGCGCGGACGGCTCGGTGCTGGTGCGGGCCGGGCTGATCCTCGGGCCGTACGAGAACGTCGGCCGGCTGCCCTGGTGGCTGAACCGGATCGCGCGGGGCGGGCCGGTGCTGGCGCCGGGCCCGTACGACCTGCCCGTCCAGTTCGTGGACGCCCGCGACCTCGCCGAGTGGACCCTGGGCGCGGTCGAGCGGGGCCTGTCCGGGCCGTACAACCTGGTCGGCCCGCCCGGCCACACCACGATGGGCGCACTGCTGGACGCCTGCAGGCGGGTCACGGGCTCCGACGCGGAGCTCCGCTGGACCGAACCGGAGGTGATCCTCGCCGCCGGGATCGAGCCGTGGGTTCAGCTGCCGGTGTGGGTGCCGCCGGGGAGCGAGTCGCATGACGCCATGCATCGCATGGATGTGTCGCGGGCGATGGCGACGGGGCTGGTGTGCAGGTCGGCCGAGGAGACCGTGGCGGACACCTGGCGGTGGCTCCGGGAGACCGGTGGCGAGGCACCCCTCCGACCGGACCGTACGACTACGGGGCTGGACCCGGAGGTGGAGGCGAGAGTGCTCGCGACAGCACAGCGCGCCGGGGGTGTACCTGGCACCACCCCCTGACTTGGGGCTTCGGCCCAGTGACCCCCGCGCATCCGGTCGGACAGACTGGCGCCATGACGACGAACACGGACAGCGGCGGCTTCCGCGGCAGGGCGCGCGAGGTTCTGCTGGCCGCCGTGCGGGGGCTGGTGCTGGCGCTGGTGATGCCGGGCGTCTCGATCCTCTGTCTTGTCCTGACCGTGGTCTCCGTCGCGCTGATCCCGACCGGCCTCGGCATCCTCACGACCCCATGGATCCTGGGCGGTGTGCGGGACGTGGCGGATGTGCGGCGGCGGCTCGCCCACGAGTGGTGCGGGGTGCGGATCCGGTCGGCGTACCGGCCGCTGCCGCCGGACGCCAACCTCTGGACCCGTACCCTCGCGATGCTGCGGGACCCGCAGGTCGGGCGGGACGTGCTGTGGCTGCCGGTGGACATGACGGCCGGGTTCCTGACCGCGCTGCTGCCGGCGGTGCTCGTGTTCTATCCGTTCGAGGGGTTCGCGGTGGCCGCCGGGCTGTGGCGGGTGGTCGCCGACGGTGAGACCTACTGGTACGGCTTCGTGCCGGTCAGCGGGCAGGCCACCGCGCTCACCGCCGCCGCGCTCGGCGCCGTCATCCTCGCCGCCGCCTTCCGCTACGCCCCTGCCCTGCTGACCGTCCACTTCCGGCTCGCCCGTGCCGTCCTGGCCCCCGGGCAGGGTGAACTCACCGAGCGGGTGCGGGTGCTGACCGAGACCCGGAAGGACGCCGTGGACGCCTCGGCGGCCGAGCTGCGCCGGATCGAGCGGGATCTGCACGACGGGGCGCAGGCCCGGCTGGTCGCCATGGGCATGGACCTCGGGACGATCGAGATGCTCCTGGACAAGGATCCGGAGAAAGCGAAACAGCTGCTCGCGCAGACCCGGCAGGCGTCCGTCGAGGCCCTCGGTGAGCTGCGGGACCTGGTCCGGGGCATCCATCCGCCGGTGCTGGCCGAGCGCGGCCTCGGCGACGCCGTACGGGCGCTGGCGCTGCGGCTGCCGGTGCCCACGGAGGTGACGGTGGACCTGCCGGGCCGGGCGGACGCGCCGGTGGAGTCGGCCGCGTACTTCGCGGTGAGCGAGGTGCTGACCAACGCGGTCAAGCACTCCGGCGCCGACCGGATCTGGGTGGACCTGCACCACGTGCCGGAAGGCGCCGGCATGCTGCGGGTCTCGGTCACCGACCACGGCAGGGGCGGCGCGGTGATCGGCGCCGGGTCGGGGCTGGCCGGCGTGGAGCGGCGGCTGGGTACATTCGACGGCGTCCTGGCCGTCAGCAGCCCCGCGGGCGGTCCCACCATGGTCACCATGGAGATTCCGTGCGCGTTGTCCTAGCCGAAGACCTGTTCCTGCTGCGCGACGGGCTGGTCCGGCTGCTGGAGGCCTACGACTTCGAGATCGCCGCCGCCGTCGAGACCGGCCCCGAACTCACCCGCGCGCTGGCCGAGTTGGAGCCGGACGTGGCCGTGGTCGACGTACGGCTGCCGCCCACGCACACCGACGAGGGGCTGCAGTGCGCGCTCAGGGCACGGCGGGACCGGCCGGGGCTGCCGGTACTGGTCCTCTCCCAGCACGTGGAGCAGCTGTACGCGCGGGAGTTGCTGGCCGACGGCAGGGGCGGGGTGGGGTATCTGCTGAAGGACCGGGTGTTCGACGCGGAGCAGTTCGTGGACGCCGTACAGCGGGTCGCAGGGGGTGGTACGGCCATGGACCCGCAGGTCATCCAGCAGTTGCTGTCCCGGCGGGCGGACGACCGGCCGCTAGGCGGCCTGACGGCGCGCGAGCTGGAGGTGCTGGAGCTGATGGCCCAGGGCCGGTCGAACGCGGCGATCGCCGCACAGCTCGTCGTCACGGAACGGGCCATCGCCAAACACACCTCCAACATCTTCACCAAACTGGGACTGGAGGTGTCGGACGATGACAACCGGCGCGTCCTGGCGGTGCTCGCGTATCTCGACCGCGACCGCTGATTTCCGAGAACTTGCCCTGTTCAAACGGCAGTTGTGCCCCAGGTTCGTAACAAGTCTCTGATGAATTCGTGAGACGGCTGAACACCACTGTGACGGCCTGCGTATGAGAGGGCGCCGCTTCACTCCTGTCGGGCGCCTCGATGCTGCCCCGCCAAGGAAGTCAGAGGAGTTCCATGGGACGCAACACACGCAAACGCCGTACGCCGCTGGCCACCAAGGCCATAGCCGCATCGGCGGCCCTAGTGCTCGGTGGGGGCGGGCTGCTCTGGGCACAGATGAACGCTTCGGCGCACGAGTCGAACAACTCGGCCCAGAACTACACCAAGGCCGCCGCTGCCACGGTCGCGACGATCTCCTGCCCGGACGTCGGCCAGAAGCTGACGAGCGTGCCGGACAGGGCCAAGCAGGGGGTGGCGGCGGAACTGGCCAACCTCGACAAGCAGATCACCGAGGCCTACGCCCGGCTGGCCTCCACCCGCCAGGCGCAGGCGAACGACGCGAACTTCGTGCAGAACGCGATCGTCGGCCCCCTGAAGGAGAAGCGGGCGGCCACGATCGACCGGATCCGGATCGACGTCACCCGGGTCGGCGGGACGTTCGACGGCTCGCTGGCCCAGCTCGCCTCCTGCACCACGCAGACCGCCAACCAGACCAACGCCGGCGGGGGCAACAACAACGGCGGTCAGAACAACAACGGGAACAACGGCCAGGCCACGGCCGCCCCGAGTGCCGGCGCCAGCGCCCCGGCCAACATCGGCGGGCAGGCCGGCAACGGCCCGGTCGCGGCCGACTTCGCGGACATCACGAAGGTCGCGCCGAACGTCCTGGCCAAGCCGCAGAAGACCGGTAACGCCTCGACGGGTTCCTTCACCACCCGCTGTGGTGTGAACGCGAACAAGAACCACAACACCGACAACGTCATCGTGGCGCCCGGCGTGACCAACGGCGCGCACCACCTGCACGACTACGTCGGCAACCAGAAGGTCAACGCGTTCGCCACCAACGACTCGATGCTGGCGGCGCCGAGTTCCTGCCAGAACCAGAGCGACCTGTCGTCGTACTACTGGCCGGTCGTGCGGGTCCAGGACGGTACGCAGGACTTCGACCAGAACGCGGACGGCGGCGGCAAGGAAGGCAACGTCGGCAAGATCCTGGTCCCGCAGCAGGCGCAGATCAAGTACGTCGGCAGCCCGGCAGGCAAGGTCGTCGCGATGCCGCAGTTCCTGCGCATCATCACCGGTGACGCCAAGACCACGACCAACGGTCTGGCCAACGCCAACGCGCACTGGAGCTGCACCGGCTTCGAGAACAAGGTCCAGCTGACCGAGCAGTACCCGATCTGCCCGCAGGGCAGCAACGTGGTCCGGACGTTCGCCTTCCAGAGCTGCTGGGACGGCGTCAACGTCGACAGCGCCAACCACCGTACGCACGTGGCCTTCGCGGACCCGGCGAGCGGCGTCTGCCCGAACGGCTTCAAGGCCATTCCGCAGCTGACGATGCGTCTGGTGTACAAGATCACCCCGCCGACCGTCCAGAACGGCCAGGTGAAGAACGCGTACGCGGTGGACGGCTTCCCGGAGCAGCTGCACAAGCCGTCGACCGACCACGACGACTTCATCAGCGTCACCAAGAACAACCTGGCGGCGAAGATCGCCAACTGCGTGAACACCGGCCGCCGGTGCCAGTGAGCAGCAGCTAGCCGGCCCATAGCGCGAAGGCGGGCGGTGGGAATCTCCCACCGCCCGCCTTCGTGTGTGCCGGGAGGGTCAGCCGGTGTGGGCCGCGTGGTTGGTGCCGATCTCCTCCTCGCCGCCGAGCGTGGTCCGCAGCGCCTTGACGACCTTGTCGTCGCCGACGGCGACCCACTTGCGGCCGACGAGGTAGAAGCCGCCGTAGTCCTTGGCGTCGTTGATCCACTCGCGCTGGCCGCGGTCGGTGGCGAAGGTGACGAAGACGAACTTGCCGGACGGGTTCTCGCAGATGGCCTGGCGGACCTCGTCGGAGTCGATCTGCATGTCGGGGGTGCACTTCACCTTGGCGGCCAGGCTCTCCAGGCTGCCGGTCGCGGTGACCGGAATCTTGGCCTCCGCGCTGCTGTCACCGGATCCACAGCCCGCCAGCGCCAGGACGGCGACGGCGCCGGCCACGGCGAGCATCGGTCGGGTCAACCTCATCTGTTCCTCCGGTCGCGTTCGCTGGCCCTGGGGCCCGTCCCCTTCGATACGGCTGTCAGGCGCCGGACGCTCAAATCGAAAGCGGGTCCAGGATGCCGCGGTCACCCGGGTGGCGGTGACCAACCAACGGTTCGCTCGTTCATCAGGAAGTGCAGTCACAGGATGTAGCCCAGCGTCACGCAGCCGCCTCCGCCGGAGCCCTGGGTCCGGCCGTCGATGTCGAGCAGGCCGAGGCCGCGCTCGTCGAGCACTATCCACGACTGGTCCGGCTCGCCTATCTGGTGCTGCCCCCGGGCCTCGCCCGGGGCCGCCGCGTCCTGACCGCGCACTCCCTGGTGCAGCGGGCGCTGCCCCGGGGCCGCAAGCAGGCCCCGGTGATCCCGGCCCAGTCCACCGGGCGGAACACCGACCCCGGGTACGCCTTCGTCCGCCTCGAAGTGGTGCGTACGGCACTGGAGGCGGGCCGGCCGCTCAAACTGACCGCGTGGCCCAAGCGGGCCCAGCTGCCACCGCTGCTCCCCCAGGTGTGGGGCCTGCGGCTCTTCCCGCGCTCCGGCGGCGCCGACGAACTCGCCCTGGACCAGCGGCTCGCCGCCCTGTCCGGCCCGGCCCGCGCCGCCTTCGCCCTGCGCGGTCTTGAGCAGCTCCCCGACGGCGACGTCCGCAAGATCCTCCGGGCGGCCGGGGCCGAGCAGCCGGACGGCGCGCTCGCCGAGGCGAACGGCGTGCCGGCCGAGTACCCGCTGCTCGACTCCCCCGAGTTCGACCCCTGTTCGCTGCAGGCCCGGCCCACCGATCTGATGCGGCGCCGCCAGCACACCAAGGCGGCGCTCGCCGCCGCTGCCGCGCTCGCGGTGTGCGGGGCACTGGTCGCGCTGCCGGGCGGCGGCTGGGGCGCCGACGGCGCGGCCGCCCCGGTGTACGCGCAGAACCCGGCCGCCCAGGCCGCCCTGGACCCGGCCCAGTTGACGAAGGCCCCGGCCACCGCCTGGGAGACCGCCGCGCGCACCGACTTCTCCGTGTGGCCCGCGCGCGGCGCCCTCACCGGTGACACCGCGCTGCTGCGCCGCGCCCTCGCCGTCTGGGCCCGCCCCGGATCCACGGTCCGTGTCTCGGCGACCCCCGGCACCCAGACCGGCGGCCCGGCCGGCCCGCCCCGGCTGCTGTACGCGGGCGTCGTCGACAGCGCCCGGGTGGTGATCTTCTACGACGGTCTGCGCATCGCCCGCTACGCCGAGCCGAAGGACGGCACCCAGGGCGCGGCCCTGGACTTCGCCCGCGTCGACGGCGCGACCGGCGCAGAGGCGGCCGCGCTGGTGCTGGGCCGCTCCGACGGCAACGTCCGCTATCTGACCGCCCCTTGGGTGAACGAGGCGGCGGAGCGGGACCTGGTGAAACCGACCGCGGGGGCGATGGGCCTCGGGCTGACCGACGGGGTGACCGGTCCGCTGGCCAGCTCCGCCCTGCGCCAAGGGCAGTGCACGTCCTGGAACGTGCTCCAGCTGACCGACGCGCAGGGCGTGCACCTCGCGACCGACCTCGGCGAACTGGTGCCGGCCCACCTCACCTCGGGACGGCCCGGGTACACCGGCGAGGCCTGGGGCGCGAAGGCTCTGCATGACTGGGCGCCGTTCGCCTGCTCGCTGGCCGCGGAGCGCTCCGCCGGGGTGCGCAGCGTCAACGCCTGGGCGTTCGCGGAGCAGCCGCTGCCGGACGCCAGCGGCACCGGCTCGTGGGTGTGCACCCGCGCGGAGACCTGGCGGGGCGACGGCACGGTGTCGCTGGCCCAGTTCCGGACGCCGGGCAGCCGGTACGGGGCTGTGGCGGCGAAGGGGTCCGACGGTACGGCGTGCGGTCCGCGTCATCCGCATGTGCTGGCCGGGGTGTTGTGGAAGTCCGGGGCCGGGCAGTGGTATCTGCTGGCCGCGGGCAGCCGTGACACGGCGTCGATCCGGGCGACCGGCGGGGTCACGGCGTCGGCCCAGGGGACGCTCCTGACCGCCAAGGCGAAGCAGGGGGCGCGGGCCGACCTGGAGGGGTCGCTGGAGGACGGGAGCGAGATCAGTGGGCTGCGGTGAGCCTTGCTGACGATGCCGTGAACAGGGCCTGTCGCAGGTCTTCTCAGGTTGGCTACCCGCCGCCGTACGGCTGGAACGCTTCGCTCCGCGTACCGGCAGCGAGGGCAACCACGAGTTCCAGCTCGAACTGCGGTGCGGCGGGCGGACGTTGACGGTGCCGGCCGCCGTGCGGGCGGAGCTCCCCGACACGGCGTACTCCTGTGCGCAGGGGTCTGCGGGACCTGCCAACAGCGGGTGCCGGCAGGGGAAGTGGAGCGCCGGGACGAACTGCTGACGGACGCGGAGCGTGCCGACTCGATGCTGATCTGTGTATCACGGGCGCGTGGTGGAAGAATTGTGCTGGATCTGTGAACACTCATGACGAGTCAGGTCCGTTGGAGGCCGGATCCGATCGGTAAGGTGTTCGTATGAGTACCGGGGTACGTCGCAGGATGGGAGTCGAGGAGCGGCGGCAGCAGTTGATCGGCGTAGCCCTCGAACTGTTCAGCCGTCGCTCGCCCGACGAGGTCTCCATCGACGAGATAGCGTCGGCCGCGGGCATCTCGCGGCCGCTGGTCTACCACTACTTCCCCGGCAAACTCAGCCTGTACGAGGCCGCGTTGAAGCGTGCCTCGGAGGATCTCGCGGGCCGCTTCGCCGAGCCGCACGAAGGCCCGCTCGGGGCGCGGCTGCTGCGTGTGATGCGCCGCTTCTTCGACTTCGTCGACGAACACGGGCCCGGTTTCTCCGCGTTGATGCGCGGCGGCCCGGCGGTGTCCGTGGGCGGAGCCCACTCGATGAGTCACGTCTCGGCGACCAACGCGCTCATCGACTCCGTACGGCAGGCCGCGTACGAGCAGATCCTCGCGCACCTCGACGTCACCGAGGCACCGGCCCGCCTGGAACTGGTCGTCCGTTCCTGGATCTCCCTCGCCGAGTCGACCGCGCTGATCTGGCTGGACGGCCGGCGCATCCCCCGCGGCGAACTGGAGATCCAGCTCGTCCACGACTTCGCGGCGCTGGCCGCCGTCAGCGCCGCCCACGACGAGGAGACGAGCAGCCTGCTGAAGCGGATGGTCAAGGACGAGCCGGGCGACGGCCCGTTCGCGGACCTGGCCGTCCGGCTGCTCTCCCTGGCCGGCTAGCCCTCGTACTTGCGGTACGACGGGTCCAGGTCGCGGACCTCGGCGGAGGCGTGCAGGGCGAAGACCTCCGGCTTCAGGTGTTCGCGGAGCAGTTCCAGGGTGGTCTCGGTCAGCTTGGCCTTCGTCTCGTCGGTGCGGCCGGCGAGCAGGCCGAAGGTGATGTGCACGATGACGTGCCCGCCCTCCTGGTCGTAGCCGTACGCCGTGCGGTCGGCGGCGCGGAACAGCGTCTTGCAGGCCTCGGGCCTGGCCGCCGCGATCTCGACAACGGCGGTGTGCAGAGCCCTGGCGAAGCCCTCCCGGTCGAAGACGGCGTCCGCGGCGGCGGAGTAGTCGACGGTGATCTGCGGCATGGGCCCTCCTGGTCAACGGGAACTGACCCTCAGCCTAGGTCCTGTCGTCACATTCCCGTCGTCGCCCGGAGGGCGGCCTCGCGGCGTCAGGTGCGTGCTCTCGCTGTGCCGGGCCCTGGCCCTCGTACTGGATGTACTCGGGTCAGGGCCCGGTGCGGCGAGAGTGCGTGCATGGCGTCGCGGGGCAGACGGGAATGTGACGACAGGGCCTAGTTCGCCAGACTGAGGGCCAGCAGGGCGACGTCGTCCTCGCGGTCACGGCCGAAGCAGGCCAGGAGGGTGTCGCACAGGGCCTCCAGGCCGGGCAGGGCGCCGACGGCGGCGGCGCGGAGGTGTTCCATCGAGACGGTGAGGTCGGTGCCACGGGTCTCGATCAGACCGTCGGTGACCATGAGGAGCCGGTCGGTGGGTTCGAGGACCAGCTCGGTGGGCGGCGGGTGCGGCAGGCCCACACCGAGCAGCGGACCGGACGCCTTGACGTACTCGGCGCTGCCGTCGTCACCCAGTATCAGCGGCGGGATGTGGCCCGCGTTGGCGATGCGGGTGCGCCCGGTCTCCGGATCGATCAGGGCCAGGCAGACGGTGGCCGTGACCTCGGCGTGGTAGTGCTGGAGCAGTCGGTCGAGCCGTTCGGCGAGCGCGGCCGGGTCGCTCTCCGCGAGGCAGTAGGCGCGTAGCGCGTGCCGCAGCTCCACCATGACGGTGGCCGCGTCCAGGGAGTGCCCGACGACGTCCCCCACCGCGGTGAGCACGCCGTCGCCGACCCGCAGCGCGGCGTAGAAGTCGCCGCCGATCTCCGTCTCGTGGGAGGCGGGCTCGTAGCGCACCGCTATGTCGACGCCCGGCAGTTCGGGCAGCTGGTGCGGGCGGGGAAGGAAGCTGTGCTGGAGGGTGAGCGCGACATGCCGCTCCACCTGGTACATGAGCAGCGGCTCGGCGGCGAGCGCGGTGGCCTGGGCCAGCTGGGCCAGCAGCGCCTCGTTCTCGGGGCTGACCCGGTGCCGGCCGCGGGTGGGGGTGGCCAGGCACACCGGCACCTTGCCGCCGTGGGTGAGGACCAGGGTCAGCCGGGCGTCGTGCTGCACTCCGGGCCGGAAGAACCCGGTGGGCCACAGCGGCGCCGGCACGGTGGTGATCTGGACCCCGGACTGGCCTCGGGTGAGCCGCCTCAGCAGGCCGGCCACTTCCCGGTGGGCGCCCTCGTCCGGCAGGGCGAGGGAGGTGCGCTCGCGGCTCAGGCCGCGGTACAGCTCGGCGTCCTGGTCGAGGACGAAGACGGCGGCGGGACAGCCGAGCAGCCGCGCGGCGCCGTCCGCGGCGGCGTCGCACAGCTCGTGCAGCGAGCGCGCCGACTGGATGGTGACGATCGTCTCCGACAGCATCCTGAGCCGCCGTACCAGTGCCTGGTCGTCGGCGCGCAGCCGGGCGGCGCGGACGGCGGCGCGGACCGCGGCCTCGATGTCCTCCGGCTCGGCGGGCACCGTCAGATACGCCTCGGCCCCCATGTCGAGGCCGGGGCAGCGGTCCGCCGGGACCGCGGACAGGGCCGAGAAGTGCACGACGGGAAGACCGGCCATGTGCGGCCGTGCCTTGAGCCGGCGGCACAGCTCGAAGCCGCTCATGTCCGGCAGGTGCACGTCGATGAGGGCCACGTCGGGCAGCCGGCCCTTGCGCAGCCGTACGTCGAGTTCGCTGAGCGCGTCCTGGCCGGAGGCGACCGGGACGACCTCGTGACCGGCCCGGCGTAGCACGGTGCCCATCGCGTACCGGCTCGTGGCCTCGTCGTCCACGATCAGCACGGTGGTATCTGTCAGCTTGCCGTTGACGTCCATTTACCAGCCCCTGGACAACACCGGTGGGGCAGCGCCCGGTTTGGGCCTGCCCCACCAAAGTAGTGCGGATGTCATGCGGTCCGGGAGAACACCGCCACACTGCGCCCCGGAATGGTGAACGTACCCGCTTCACGCTCGTACGATGCGGACTTGACGACGGAATCCGCGCCCGCCGCCTGCACCGGGTGCAGCCGGTAACCGGTACCGACCAGCGCGCTCACCCGCTGCTCCTGCCGCTCCGGTGTCGCGTTGAACACTACGATGAGATCACCGCGGTCACCGAGCTTCATGGTGATCACCCCGGGTGTCTCGTCCTTCCCGGACAACGGGAACGAGAGCTTCGACTGCACCTGTCCAGCCGTGTCCAGCGAGAACATGCTGTCGGTCGTACGGATTCTCAGCAGATCGCGGTAGGCGGCCGACGCCCCGTCGATCTCGGCGCACCCGACGCTCACCGAGCCCAGCAGCGGCCTGGCGTACGGCCACTTGGACGCGTTGTCGGCGGCCAAGGGCAGCCCGCGCCCGAAGCCGTTGCCGTCGGAGCAGTTCCAGTGGATGGCGTTGAACCAGTCGCCGCTGTCGTAGGAGTTGCGGTCCAGGGACTTGGAGCGGAGGAGATCCGTACCCGCCTGGGAGAGCGACGGGCCCTGCGACAGGGCGGCCGTGGCCATCGCGAGGACCTGCATCCGGGCCCGGTCGGAAGCGCTGGTCGTGGCCGGCAGCTTGTACGTCAGCGCGTCGAACAGTGACTCGTTGTCGTGCGCGTCGACATAGGCGAGGGCGTCGCCGGGCGCGTCCGCGTAACCGGCGGGCGAGCCGTTGTAGTCGACCTCGGCGCCGGTGACCTCCTTGCCGTCGGTGTCGGTGAACCGGTACTTCGCGAGGTTCCCGGTCAGGCCGACCTTGATCAGGTCCTGGTAGTGCAGCAGGCGGGCCTTCTGCTCGACCGGAGTGCCGTTCGCCGTGGACGAGTTGGGGTCGGTGTACAGCCCGGACGCGAAGCCCTGGACGCCGGGGTCCGCGTCGAAGGGGCTGCCGCCGCGTACGGCGTCCCGGGCGCGGTCGGAGAAGGTGGCGATGCCGGTGCCGGCCATGTTCGCCTGCGTGGCCTGGACGAACCGGGCGTCACTGGCGACCTCGCCGAAGTTCCAGCCCTCGCCGTACAGGATGATCTTCTTGCCGTCGACGCCGTCCTTCTTCACGCTCAGCGCGTCCAGGGCCTTCCTGACCGCCAGGATGTTGGCCTTCGGGTGGTGGCCCATCAGGTCGAAGCGGAAGCCGTCGACCTTGTACTCCCTGGCCCAGGTGACGATCGAGTCGACGACCAGCTTGCCCATCATGGCGTTCTCGGGCGCGGTGTTGGCACAGCAGGTGCTGTCGGCCACGCTGCCGTCGGCGAGCAGCCGCTGGTAGTAGCCGGGCACGATCTTGTCGAGGACGGATGTGTCGGCCTGCCCGGCGGCCGCCGTGTGGTTGTAGACGACGTCCATGACGACCCTCAGGCCGTCCTCGTTCAGCGACTTGACCATTTGCCGGAACTGGACCGTGCGGGCGGTGCCGTCGGGGTCGGTGGCGTACGACCCTTCGGGGACCGTGAAGTGGTAGGGGTCGTAACCCCAGTTGTAGGCGTCCCTGGCGGCGACCGCCGCGACGCACTCCTGCTGCTTGTCGGAGTCGGCCGGGTAGGAGGCGAGGTCGCAGTCTGGGCTCGCCTGGTCGGCCTTCTTCTCGGCCACGGTGGCGAAGTCGAAGGCCGGGAGCAGATGGACGTAGGACGTCCCGGACTTCGCGAGTTCGCGCAGATGTTTCGAGCCGTCGCTGTCCTTGTCGGTGAAGGCCGGATACGTGCCCCGGTCGGCGCCCGGGACCGTGGAGTCCGCCACCGAGTAGTCCCGGATGTGCAGCTCCTGGATCTGCGCGTCCTTCAGCGGTACGGCCTCGGGCTTGGTGTAGGTCGACCAGCCGCCCGGGGCGAGGGATCTGTCGGCCAGGTCGACGACGAGACTGCGTTCGGAGTCGGCGGTGAGGGCGACCGAGTACGGGTCGGTGACCTTGTTGGTCACCATCTTCTGCACGCTGGGCGCCCAGACCTTCACGACATACCGATAGGGCTTGTTCTTCCAGGACTTGGGGCCGGTGACGGACCAGACGCCGGTGGCGGGGTTCCGCTTCATGGCCACGGTGGAGCCGTCGAGTTCGAGGCCCACGCTCTGCGCGGTCGGCGCCCAGACGGAGAGGGTCGGCTTTCCGCGGTGGAAGACCGGACCGAGACTCGCCGTCGTCGCCTTGGCGTACAGGTCGTCGAGCACGCCGGCGATCTGCACGCCGGTCGCGGCCAGCACCGCCCCGTTCGCCGCGCGCTGGGAGGTGACGAGCTGCCCGGCGAGCGCCTGGCGCACGCGGTCGCGGTCGCGCGGGTCGACCGACCAGGCCGTGTAGTCCTTCAGATGCGGGAACCTGGCCTTCTGGGCGTCGGTGAGGGTGGTCTTCGTCAGCCGCAGCCACCGCTCGTCGTCGCTCGTCAGCGTTCCGTCCTTGACGGCGATCGAACCGTCACGGGAGGAGAGCAGCTGGGTGGAGACAGCGCCGTCGACGCCGTCCCAGGCGACCGTGTCCCGGTCGATCCAGACGGCCTTGGAGGTGGTCAGGTCGAGGGCGGCCGCGCTGCCGGCGGGCTGCGGGAGCAGGTACTTCTCCTGGCCGTTCAACAGCCACACCTCGTGGCCGTCGGATTTGAGGTCCAGGGACCGGTCGGCGGAGAGATCCTTCTCGTCGCCGTTGTGGATGATGTAGCTGAGGCTGGTGGCACCCTCGGTGAGCGGTACCTCGAAGACCGCGCCATAGGCGTCAGTCTTCACCGGCTTCAGGGGGTTCGACCAGTCGGTGGGGTTCGCGGCGCCCGTCCAGACGTGCAGGCCCCAGCCGTCGTAGTTGCTGTCGGCGCGGTGGTAGTGGATGACCGCCTTGGTGGTGTCCTGGGCGGGATAGGAAGGCCTTTCGGTCATCACGTCCGCCTTCCCCTGCTCGATCCAGACCTCACCCGTCCTGGTGACGTCGATGGAGCGGTCGGCGGAGACGTCCTTGTCGCCGTTCTTGTCGACGACGAGGAAGCCGACGTTCGAGGCACCGGGCTTCAGCTTGACGTAGGCGAAGGCACCGTAGGCGTCCCGGCCGACGAAGGGGTGGCCGGCGGGCCAGGTGGTCGCCTCGCCGTCGGCGATGTCGCCCCAGGCGTACAGGCCCCAGTCGGCGTAATCGCCGTCGGTGCGCCGGTAGTGGACGATCGCGTAGTCGCGGGAGGAGGCGGTGGGGGTCTCGGGGGCGGGCGGGGTGCCCGAGGTGCTTTCCGCCGGCGCGCTGCCGGTCTGCCCGGCCGAGTCGACGGCGACCGCCTTGTAGCGCAGGGGGGTGCCGGCCGGGATGTTCTCGGCGAGGGTCTGGGTGACCTTGTAGGGGGCGTGGTCGGCGGAGCCGAGGGTGGTCCATCTGCCGTTGCCGACCTGGGCGGCGAAGACGACCCGGTTGAGCTGTCCGCCGGTGACGTTCGCGGTGACGTCGACGGTGCCGGTGGCGCCGGCGGGCGGGGCGGTGAGGGTGATCTCCGGGCCTGTGGCGGGCTTGGCGAGGACGCCGGTGGCCTTGTAGACGACGGCGGACCCGGCGGGGACGGTGACGGTCAGCCGGTACGCACCGTCGGAGGTCAGGGTGCCGTCGGTGCCGTGGATCGCGCGGTAGCGCATGCCGGCGGAGCCGGTGGCGAAGGTCGCGGTCCTCGCCGTGTCGGCGTTGTTGAGGGCGACGACGTACTCCTGGCCGGTCTTCGCGTCCGTCCGGGTGAAGGCGTAGACGCCGGCGCCGTCGGCCGCGTAGCGCTCGGTCTGCACGCCGTCGGCGAGGGCGGGGTTGGCCTTGCGCAGCTTGGAGAGAGCACTGATCTGCTTGTAGAGCGGTGCACTGGTGTCATAGGCGTCGTCGGCGGCGGTCCGGTCGGTGCCGATCTCGTCGTCGTCGAGATAGTCGGCGACCTTCGACGCGAACATCGTCTGCCGGGCGTCCTTGTCCCCGCCCGAACCGGTGAAGCCCTGCTCGTCGCCGTAGTAGACGACCGGGTTGCCGCGGCTGAGGAACATCAGCTCGTTGGCGAGCCTGTCCTTGGCCAGCAGTTCGGCGTCTGCGGCCTTCGGGTTGTCCTGCTCCAGGAAGTACCCGATCCGGCCCATGTCGTGGTTGCCGAGGAAGGTGACCTGTTCGTAGGCGTTGGCCTTGCCGGTCGTGTACTTGTAGTCGTCGCCGAAGACCGAGGCGAGCCGCTGTGCGCTGCCGCCCTGGGAGGCGTAGGCGCGGGCCGCGTCCTGGAAGGGGAAGTCGAGGGTGGCGTCGAGGCGGCCCTGGGTGACGTACGGGGAGGTGACGGAGGTGTCGGCGGAGTAGGTCTCGCCGAACATGAAGAAGTTCTCACGGCCGTGCCGGGTCGCGTACTTGTCGAGCGCGGTCGCCCACTGCGTCCAGAACTCCATGTTGACGTGCTTCACGGTGTCGATCCGGAAGCCGTCGATGTCGTAGTCCCGCACCCACCGCTCGTAGATCCTCTCCATCCCGCTGACGACCTCGGGACGCTCGGTCCACAGATCGTCAAGGCCGGAGAAGTCGCCGTAGGTGGCGGACTCGCCGGCGAACGTCGAGTCGCCCCGGTTGTGGTACATCGTCGGGTCGTTGAGCCAGGACGGCACCTTGCTGTCGCTCGTCACGGTCGGCGTCCGAGGGAAGGAGGCGGCGGAGACGGCGGGGAACCTCTTCCCGCCGTCCGCGTAGTCGGCGTCGTCGAAGGGCTGCCCGTCCTGGGTCAGATAGGGGAAGGCGCCCTTGGAGAGGTAGTCGTACGACTTCTCCTCGTAGTCGACGACGTCGGCGGTGTGGTTGGTGATGACGTCGAAGAAGACCTTCATCCCCTTGGCGTGCGCCTTGGAGATCAGCGTCTCCAGGTCCCTGTTGGTCCCGAAGTGCGGGTCGACCTGGGTGAAGTCGGTGATCCAGTAACCGTGGTAGCCGGCCGAGGCGTTGCTGCCCGTGCCCTGCACCGGCCTGTTCTTGAAGATGGGGGCCATCCAGAGGGCGGTGGTGCCTAGCCCCTTGATGTAGTCGAGCCGCTTGGTCAGGCCCTTGAGGTCGCCGCCCTGGTAGAAGCCCTTGTCCGTGGGGTCGTAGCCGGTGGAGAGGCGGGAGCCGGTGAGGCCGCCCTCGTCGTTGCCGGTGTCGCCATTGGCGAAACGGTCCGGCATGACGAAGTAGAACTGCTCTCGGGTGTCGTCGTGCCGGGCGGGCTCGGCGGCGAGCTTCGCGTCGGAGGGCGGTGCGGGCGGGGCGGCGGCGTGTGCGGCGAGGGGCTGCACGAGCGCGGCGGCGAGGGCGGCGACGGCGACGGCCGCGACCCGTCTGACATGTATCACCGGTGTGAACTCCTAGCGATGGCGGCTCTCTTGGGTCGGACCCCGCGCGACCGTACCGCCGACGAAAGGCTTACAGCAAGAGGCTTGCAATCAACAGAAAGAACTTTCAACAACTGGGAAGGTGACCTGGGAGTCGGGCACGAACCGCTCGTGCACGAGGGACACCCGAAGAGCCGACGGGCGGGAGAAATTTTCCGCGATCCGGTGAACAAATCGGCTGTACCGCGCATCGAAGCTTGTGTAGAGCACCAGAGGACGGCGCGGCGCGCGGGAAGAGAACACCGCCGCCGACCGCGCCGCGGAGCACGAGTGGAGCACCGTCACTGTGAACGAACACCGGAACACCACCGACCCGACAGGCACCGCCAAGCACCGCACCGACCGCAGGTTGGGCCGCACGGTGCTCGCCGTCGCCGCCGTCGCCGGCCTGGGTCTCGCCTGGGCGGGCACCGCCGAGGCCGCGACCCCGAGCACCGCGACGTCGACGCCGACCTGCTCCGCCGCCGGGCTCAAGGCCACCTTCGGCCAGCAGCTCGCCGGCGGAATGAACCACCAGGGTGTGGTCATCAGGCTGCGCAACCTCAGCGGCAAGACCTGCGCCCTGCGCGGCTACCCCGGACTGGGGCTGGAGAACTCCGCGCACCGGACGCTCACCACCCACACGCACTGGGGCAACACCTGGTACGCCAAGGACCCGGGCAGGAGGACGCTCGTCCTCAAGGACGGCGAGAGCGCCGAGGCCGTCGCCGCCTGGACCCACGCCAACACCGGCACCTCGGGCGCGGTGCACGCCTCCTACCTGGAGATCACCCCGCCCGCCGCCACCCAGCACAAGACGCTGGCCCTCCCGCAGTGGGTCGACCACGGTGACCTCTCCGTCACCGCGCTGGCCAGGCACATCAACGTCACTCCCTGACCGCCCGCGCCATGAACGGCGGGGGTGTCTAGGCCCGCGCCCCGCCGTCCACGCGCAGTACCGTGCCCGTCACGTAGGACGCGCGGTCGCTCAGGAGCCAGGCGGCGGCCTCGGCTATCTCCTCGGGTTCGGCCGTGCGGCCCAGAGGCGTCGTGGACCTCATGCGGTCGATGACGCCGGGGGTGGCCGCCTCCCACTCGCGGACCATGTCGGTGAGGGTGCCGCCGGGGGCGACGGCGTTGACGCGGATGCCCTCGGGGCCGTAGGTGACGGCCGCCGACTCGGTGAGGCTGTTGACGGCGCGCTTCAGGGCGCCGTAGACGGGCAGGGCAGGGTTGGCGCGCAGGCTGCCGACGGAGGAGTTGTTGACGATGGCGCCTCCCGTGGCGGTGGCGCGGATGGCCTTGACCTCCGCTGCCATGGCGAGCCAGACGCCCTTGAGGTTGACGGCGGTGATGTGGTCGAAGTCGTCCTCGGGGAGCTCGTCCATCGGGCCGGGTTGCTGGATGGTGGCGCCGTTGTTGAAGGCGATGTCCAGGCGGCCGTAGACCTCCACCGTGCGGTCGACGGCGGCGCGGACGGACTCCGTGTCGGCCAGGTCGCAGACGACGTGGTCAGCGGTGCCGCCGGCCGTCCTGATCTCCTCCGTGACGGTCTTGAGCTGGTCCTCCGTGCGGGCCGCCAGCATGACCCGGGCGCCCTCGCGGGCGAAGAGCCGGGCGGCGGCCGCGCCGATACCGCGGCCGGCGCCGCTGATGAAGGCGACCTTGCCGGTCAGCAGGCCTTGGTTCGTGGTGTTGTCCATGTCTTCGAGCGTGCGCCCGGTCCCCCGGCCCATCCAGGCACCGGCAGTACCTGGCTGGGCCCCGCCGCACCGGCGCACACTGGGGGCGTGGACAGGCCAGAACTCGCCGCGTTCCTGCGCAGCCGCCGGGAGCGGATCTCCCCTGCCGAGGTGGGGCTGCCGCACGGCCCGCGCCGCCGTACGCCCGGGCTGCGGCGCGAGGAGGTGGCGCAGCTGGCGTTCATCTCGACCGAGTACTACACCCGGCTGGAGCAGGCGCGGGGGCCACGGCCGTCGCGGGAGGTGCTGGGCGGGCTGGCGCGGGCGCTGCGGTTGTCGGACGCCGAGCGCGGCCATCTGCACCACCTCGCCGGGGCCCCGCCGGGACCGCCGCCCGGACCCTCGCGCGAGGTGCGGCAGAGCCTCCTCGACCTGCTGCGCCGGCTGCCCCAGGCCGCCGCCTTCGTGACGTCCGCGGCCTTCGAGGTGCTGGCCTGGAACGACCTCGCGGCCGCCCTCATGGAGGACTTCTCCGCCCTGCCCCCGCGTGACCGCAACATCGTGCGCCGCGCCTTTCTCAGCCCGCGCCCGGGCGGCAGGAAGCTCTACGGGGTGTCGGACGTCGACGCCTTCGCACGGCTCTCGGCACAGCGCCTGCGGGCCGCCGCCGCCCGCTACCCGGACGCCCCCGAGGTGACGGGGCTTGTGGACGAACTCCTCGTCGGCAGCGAGGAGTTCAGGCGGCTGTGGGAGTCGCACGACGTGAGCGCCGAGCCCACCCTGTGCAAGACCTTCCAGCACCCGGTGGTGGGCCCGGTCACCGTCAACTGCGACGCCCTCGACATCACCGACCGGGACCAGCAGGTCGTGATCTACACCGCCACCCCGGGCTCACGCTCCGAGGAGGCGCTGCGGCTGCTCTCCGTGATCGGCACACAGCGGATGGATCAGCAGGTGGACTTCCCGGCGTAGATCGCCAGGGCGGTGTTCGAGGCCAGGGTGGCGCTGAACTGGCCGCTCGAATTCACCGTCACCGAGGTGTTCGCCTGCACATTGCAGTACGTCCCCGCCGGCAGCGACGTCTGGTACGTGCGGGTCAGCGAGCCCGACTCGTGGTTGATGGCGACGTACCCCTTCGCGCCCCGCCCGAAGGCGATGGCGTCGGCCCCGTCGTCCCACCAGTTCGTCACCTGCTCGCCGCGCACCGCGTTGCGGAAGGCGACCATGCGGAGGATCTCCGGCCAGGCGTGCTGGCACTTCCAGCCGTCCTGCCAACAGGCGTTGACCGTGCCGCCGTTGGGCGGGCCCGCGTCGGCGTCGGTCCACTCGTAGCCGGAGTTGATGTCCGGGGCGCCGTAGGGGTAGGCGAGCATGAAGACGTTGGCGAGGGTGTAGTTGGCGCCGTCCTTGTAGTTCAACGTGCTGCCGTTGCGCTCGGTGTCGTGGTTGTCGACGAAGACTCCGGCGACCGAGCTGCTCATGTACCCCCACCCCTCCCCGTAGTTCTTCAGGTAGGCGAGGTTCTCGTTGTTGAAGACGCGCTTGAGGTCGTAGGCGTAGCGGAACTCCTGGACGTCACCGTTGCCGGTGTACTCGGTCGGCTGGACGGCCTCGCCGGCGCCGTAGATGACCTCCTGCTTCCAGTAGGCGGAAGGGTTGGTCAGACGCGACTTGATGTTCGCCAGGTCGGCCGCGTCGATGTGCTTGGCCGCGTCGATGCGGAAGCCGTCGACGCCCAGGCTCAGCAGGTCGTTCATATAGCCGGCGATGGTCTTGCGGACGTACTCCTCGCCCGTGTCCAGGTCGGCGAGGCCGACGAGTTCGCAGTGCTGGACGTTCCAGCGGTCGGAGTAGTTGGAGACGGCGGAGGTGCAGTCGTCGAAGTCGTAGGAGGAGTACAGCCCGGGATAGTTGTACTTCGTGTACGACGAGCCGCCGGTGCCGGTGCCGCTGCCCGCCGACATGTGGTTGACGACCGTGTCGACGACCACCTTCACACCGGCCGCGTGACAGGTGTTCACCATGTTCTGGAAGGACGTGCGGTTGCCGAGTCTGCCCGCGATCTTGTACGACACCGGTTGGTACGACGTCCACCACTGCGCGCCCTGTATGTGCTCGGCGGGCGGGGAGACCTGGACGTATCCGTAGCCGGCGGGGCCCAGAGTGCCGGTGCACTCCTTGGCGACCGAGGCGTAGTTCCACTCGAAGAGGACGGCGGTGACGTCCTTGGTGCCGGGCGGGGAGGCGTCCGCGACGGATGGGGTCATGACAACGCCACAGGCGGCCAGCGCCAGCGCGACGGAGAGGGTCTTGTGTGCCATGTGGGGGTTCCTTCGTCTTTGAAGGCGCCGTTGAAGGCTCTTGCTGAAAGATTGCCGAAACCTTGCGGTTGCGCAGATGCTAAAGGCCCGCTCCCCGGATGGGTAGCGGGCCTTCAGAAGTCGCTGCAGGAAGTTACCGGATGACGGCTCGTCAGGCGGTCGTCCACCACACGGTCGTGTCGGCCGGCACCTTCGCCTCGCCGTCCGCCTCGGTCACCTCACCGCTGGTGAGGAGCACCCGGCCGTATGCCGGAGTGGTCACCGACTCCCCGCTCGTGTTCGCGACGCACACGAACTCCCCGCGCCTGAAGGCGAGTACACCCTCCGGGGCACGCAGCCACTCCACCGCCTCGCCCGCGCCCAGATCGGGCTGTGTACGGCGGACGCTCAGTGCGGTGCGGTACAGCTCCAGGGTGGAACCGGCCATCCCCGTCTGCGCCTCCACGCTCAGCTCGGCCCAGCTCGCGGGCTGCGGCAGCCAGCTGCCCCCGCCGCCGAACCCGTACGACGAGCCCTTCCGCGTCCATGGGATCGGCACCCGGCAGCCGTCCCGGAAGCCGTCCTGGCCGGCGCCACGGAAGTACGCGGGGTCATGGCGGTCCTCGTCGGCCAGGTCCACGACGTCCGGGAGTCCCAGCTCCTCGCCCTGGTAGATGTACGCCGAACCGGGCAGCGCCAGCATCAGCAGGGTCGCGGCCCTGGCCCGCCGCAGACCGAGGTCCCGGTCCCCCGCGGTGCGGATCTGGGTGCCGAGGCCGGGCGGGTTGGCGAAGCGGGTGGCATGCCGGGTGACGTCGTGGTTGGAGAGGACCCAGGTGGCGGGGGCACCGACCGGGCGCATCGCCTCCAGGGTGCGGTCGATGACCGTACGCAGTTCCTTCGCCTCCCACTCGGTGCTCAGATACTGGAAGTTGAAGGCCTGGTGCAGCTCGTCCGGGCGGACGTAGTTCGCCGTGCGCTCCACGGTCGGCGTCCAGGCCTCGGCCACGAAGATCCGCCCACCCGTCGCCCACCACCGCCCTTCTGCGGAAGGCCCTTCGGGCCCCATTTCATTTTCGGCGTACTCGTCGAGGACGTGCCGCCACTGTCGGTAGACCTCGTGGACACCGTCCTGGTCGAAGAACGGCATGACATCGTTGCCCAGCAGCTTCAGCTGTTCGGCGCCGCCGATGTCCGGCAGCCCCTCCGCCTTCACCAGGCCGTGCGCCACGTCGATACGGAATCCGTCCACGCCCATGTCCAGCCAGAAACGCAGGATGGAGCGGAACTCGTCGCCGACGGCCGGGTGCTCCCAGTTGAAGTCCGGCTGCTCGGGGGCGAAGAGATGGAGATACCACTCGCCGTCCGCCACCCTCGTCCAGGCCGGGCCGCCGAAGATGGACTCCCAGTCGTTGGGCGGGAGTTCGCCGTTCGCGCCCTTGCCCGCACGGAAGTGGTAGCGCTCCCGCAGCGGCGAGCCGGGGCCCTCCGCCAACGCCCGCTTGAACCACTCGTGCTGGTCGGAGGAGTGGTTGGGCACCAGGTCGACGATGATCCGCAGGCTGAGCTCATGGGCGTCGCGGATCAGCGCGTCCGCGTCGAGCAGGTTGCCGAACATCGGGTCCACGGCCCGGTAGTCGGCGACGTCGTAACCGGCGTCGGCCTGCGGTGACGCGTAGAACGGGCTGAGCCACACGGCGTCGACGCCGAGGTCGCGCAGATACGGGAGTCTGGAACGTACGCCCTCCAGGTCGCCCATCCCGTCGCCGTTGCTGTCGGCGAAGCTGCGCGGATAGACCTGGTAGATCACCGCGTCCCGCCACCAGTCGCGACGACGGGCGACGGTGGTCGTGGCGGTGGCCGGTGCGGCGGATTGCTGCTGGCTCATGGCGTCCTTGATACGTAACGGATTCATCGGGTCACAGGTGGATACGGGGCGGGTGACAGGCGGCCGCGGTGGAAGCGGGGTCGGATGTCCATCGCGACCGCCAACCCGCGCCTCTGTGAGGCGCGGGAGTGCAAGCGCCCCAAAGGGGCGCGGGGCTGTATCGATGTGCGGCTTCCGCCGCGTGGGCGCGACCAGCCACAACGCCGCCGCAGACAAACAACGGCCCGTCGCGGCTCAACCGGCGGTCAGCCCTTCGTGCCGCCCGCGGTAAGCCCGGTCACCAGGTTCCTCTGCACGAGGTAGAAGAACACGGCGACGGGTATCGCGATCAGCACCGCGGTCGCGGTCATCAGGTTGCGCTGGGCGTCGTGTTCGCTGATGAAGCTCTGCAGGCCCACGGCGAAGGTGTACTTGTCGTCGCTGAGCATGAACGTGGACGCGAAGGCGACCTCGCCGAAGGCGGTGAGGAAGTTGTAGAACGCGGCGACCGCGAGACCGGGCTTGGCGAGGGGCAGGATCAGCCGGGCGAAGGTGCCGAAGGGGCTGAGTCCGTCGACGCGGCCGGCCTCGTCGATCTCGAAGGGGATCGTGTCGAAGTAGCCCTTGAGCAGCCAGGCCGTGTAGGGGACGACGGTGGTGCAGTAGACCAGGATCAGCCCGAGGTAGCTGTCGATGAGGCCGAGGCGCGACAGGATCTGGTACATCGGCACGATCAGCACGGCGATCGGGAACATCTGGGTCACCAGCAGCAGCCACATGAACTTCCGGTAGCCCGGGAAGCGCATCCGGGAGACCGCGTAACCGGTCGTGGAGGCGAGGATCAGGCCGATGACCGTGGTGCCGCCGACGACGATCATCGTCGTCCTGAACCAGTCCCAGAAACCGGTGTGCTGGAGGACGAAGGAGTAGTTGTCCAGCGTCATCTTGTGCCAGATACCGCCCGGATGGAGGTAGTCGTCCTTGTCCGGGCCGAGGGACAGGAAGATCAGCCAGCCGACCGGGAAGAACGCGATCAGGCTCGCCACGCCCAGGATGCCGTGGGTGAGGGCGGTGGCGAGGGGGCCGCGCTCGCTCCGGCGGCGGATGCGGCGGGGGGCGGTCACGTGGGCCTCCTCGGCGACCTGGGCGGAGGTCTCGACAGTGGTCGTACTCATGGAAACTCCTGCCTCAGATCGCGAGCTGCTGGTCGTTGCGGTTGAGCCAGCGGCGGTAGAAGGAGGTGAAGACGATCAGGATGGCCAGCAGCAGCATGCCGTAGGCGGCGGACTGGGCGAAGTCACGCGGCTGCTGTCCGAAGCCGAGGAAATAGGCCCAGGTGACCAGGATCTGCGCGTCCGGGGCGGTGTTGCCGAACAGCAGGAAGATGACGGCGAACTGGTTGAACGTCCAGATGATGCCGAGCAGCACGACCGTGGAGCTGACGGACCTGAGCCCCGGCAGGGTGACGTAGCGGAAGCGCTGCCAGGCACTGGCGCCGTCCATCTCGGCGGCTTCGTAGAGGGTGCCGTCGATGGCCTGGAGGCCGCCGAGCAGCGAGAGCATCATGAACGGCACACCGCACCAGGTGTTGACGAGGATCGCGGCGGTCCGCTGCCAGAACGTGTCCTCCAGCCATCCGGGTTGCGGCAGATGGAGGAAGTCGAGAGCCGCGTTGACGATGCCGCCGTCGGCGAGCATGAACCGCCAGCCGAACACGGTGACGAAGGTGGGAACCGCCCAGGGCAGCACCAGGACCATGCGGTAGAAGGTGCGGCCGCGGAACCTCTCGTTGAGCAGCAGGGCTAGGGCGAGACCGATGGTGTAGTGCAGGGTGACGCACAGCGCGGTCCAGACGATGGTCCACAGGAAGTGGGACCAGAAGCGGTCGTAGGACGTCGGGCCGAACAGGATGTCCTGGTAGTTGGCCAGGCCGATGAACTTGTAGGTGGCGTCGATGTGGTTGACGCCGATGGTGCGGGCCGTGTTGAGGCTGTTGGCGTCCGTCAGCGTCAGGTAGAAGCCGTACACCAGGGGGTAGACGACGAGCGCGCCGAGCACGACGGCCACGGGGGCGGTCATCGCGTAGGCGTACCAGTACTTCTGGTAGCCGTTCCGGAGCCGCTGGCCCAGCCCGGGGCGGGGCGCGCGGTCGCCGTGGCGCTTGCCGGTCGCGCGGTCGATGGCGACTGTCATGGTTCGACACCTTCTGGGTTTTCCGGGTTCGGGCTGGGCACAGGCCGGTGGCCGTCGGATCCCTACCCCCGTCTTCCAGGGGGATCCGACGGCCACTCGGGGCTTACTTGCTGAAGTCGGGGACGAGCTTCTCGACCCCGAGTTCGGCGTTGCCCAGGCCCTTGTCGAGGGACTCCTTGCCGCCGGCGACCTTGGCCAGCTCGGTGCCGACCGGGCCCCACAGCGAGGAGTACTCGGCGAGCGCGGGGCGCGGCTGGGCGGAGGACAGCACCGCCTGGTAGCCGGCGATGCCCGGGTCGGCCTTGACCTCGGCCGTGAAGGCGTCGGAGCGGGTCGGCAGGGTGGAGTTCTTCAGGGCGATCTCCGTCTGGGACTTGGCGGAGGTCATGAAGGCGACGAACTTCAGGGCCGCCTCCTGGTGGGCCTTGTCGGAGCCGGCGTAGACGGAGAGGTTGTGGCCGCCGGTCGGGGCCCCCGCCTTGCCTGCGGAGCCGGCCGGGACGGTGGTGATGCCCAGGTTGGACTTGTCGCCGAAGGCGGAGCCCTTGTAGAAGTTGGTGATCTCCCAGGGGCCCTCGAGGGTCATGGCGACCTTGCCGTTGACGAAGGCGTCCTGGCGGTGCGCGTAGGCGTCGGCGGTGGTGTCCGCCTTCTGCAGGCCCTTGCCGGAGTAGAGGTCCAGCCAGGTCTGGTAGCCCTTCTTGGCCGCCGCCGAGGTGATGGTGATCTTCTTGGCGGAGGCGTCGACCATGTCGGTGCCCTCGCCGTAGAGGAAGGGCTGCGTGTAGTACGCGGCCTCCGGGCCCCAGTAGCCGGTGACCCTGGCCTTGTCCTGGACCTTGGCGGCGTCGGTCTTCAGCTCGTCCCAGGTCTTGGGGGCCTCGGTGATGCCGGCCTTCTTCAGCAGCGCCTTGTTGTAGACGAGGGCGAGGGTGTCGGTGACCAGCGGGACGCCGTAGGTCTTGCCGTCGTACTGGGCCTGGGTGATCAGGCTGGACTGGAACGTGGCCTGGTCGGCGAGGGCGCCGGTGCCGTCCAGCGGCAGGAAGTAGCCGGCCTTGGCGAAGGCGGGGGTCCAGCCGACCTCGGAGCGCAGCACGTCGGGGGCACCCTTGCCGGACTGCGCGGCCGTGTCGAACTTGTTCTGCGCCTGGTCGAACTGGACGTTGACGTAGTTGACCTTGACGCCCTTGTTCGCGGCTTCGAAGTCCTTGACCAAGGCCTTGTAGGTCGGTGCCTCATTGGTGGCGTTGGAGGTGTCCCACCAGGTGATGGTGACCGGGCCGTCCGACTTGCTGTCGCTGCCGCTCCCGCCGCACGCCGTCGCCGTGAGGGCGAGGGACGCCACCAGCGCGGAGGCCGCTATGCCACGCCGCATGAGTTCTCCTTGAGGGTGAAAAGCCCGAGTGATGCGAGGCGGCCCCGTCCGCCGTCCTCGCCGTCGTGCCGACAGCGCCGTTGCGGCGGCCGGGCGTCAGGGAACGTAACAGCGATGTAAGCGTTGCGAAAGACCTTGCAGAAAAAAAGCGCAAGGGATCTTCGAAGTTATCCGGACGTGACCCTTCGGCGACCGCTGTGAGACGCTTGTTTACGGGGGTAGAGCGCTACGAGGGCCACTTGTGCAAGACTCTGCAAGCTCTTGCCATCACTTTCACGAGGGAGCGCGATGACGCAGCAGCCCCGACCGGGCCGCCCCCCAGGCCGCATCAGGCGCCCGATCGGTGTGCAAGGGGACATACGGCCGGTACAGTCCAGTGGCGTGACCACACGGCTTGCCGACATCGCAGCGCAGGCGGGGGTGAGCGAGGCGACCGTCAGCCGGGTCCTCAACGGGAAGCCGGGCGTCGCCGCCACCACCCGCCAGTCCGTGCTCGCCGCGCTGGACGTGCTCGGCTACGAGCGCCCGGTACGGCTGCGGCAGCGCAGCGAGGGCCTGGTGGGGCTGATCACCCCCGAGCTGGAGAACCCGATATTCCCGGCCCTGGCCCAGGTCATCGGGCAGGCACTGACCAGGCAGGGCTACACACCCGTGCTCGCCACCCAGACCCCCGGCGGGTCCACGGAGGACGAGCTGACCGAGATGCTGGTGGACCGCGGGGTCGCGGGCATCATCTACGTCTCCGGTCTCCACGCGGACACCACCGCCGACATGCAGCGCTACGAGCGACTGCGGGCGCAGGGCGTGCCGTTCGTCCTCGTGGACGGCTTCTCGCCGAAGGTGCAGGCACCCTTCATCTCACCGGACGACCGGGCTGCGATGATTCTGGCGGTCACGCATCTGGTGTCCCTGGGGCACACGAGGATCGGTCTCGCCCTCGGCCCGAAACGCTTCGTCCCCGTACAGCGCAAGATCGAGGGCTTCGTACGGGCCGTGCAGGACCAGTTGGGGCTGACGGCCGAGGCGATCGAGTCCGAGCTGGTCCAGCACTCCCTCTACACCCTGGAGGGCGGTCAGGCGGCGACCACGGCGCTGATCGACCGGCACTGCACGGCGATCGTCTGCGCCAGCGACATGATGGCCCTCGGCGCGATACGGGCGGCCCGGCAGCGGGGTCTGGACGTCCCCCGGGACGTCTCGGTGGTCGGTTTCGACGACTCCCCGCTGATCGCCTTCACCGACCCGCCGCTCACCACGATCCGCAAGCCGGTCCCGGCGATGGGGCAGGCCTCGGTGCGCACCCTGCTGGAGGAGATCGGGGGTACACCGGCTCCGCACAGCGAGTTCGTTTTCATGCCGGAATTGGTGGTACGCGGTTCTACGGCGTCGGCACCGGGGGAGCGCACCAACCGCCCCTGACCACGCGCCAGTACCTCGGCGGCGGCCGAGCAGTACCTGGGAAGTAGTCGCCATGCCGTAGAACGTGCGCGGTGAACCCAACCTTGGGATGATCTGTCGAAGACGTCTTTTCTGGCAGACTCTGTGCCTATGAGTGACTCGACCGTGACAGAGCCGGAAGGTCGCGCACAACAGACCCTTCCGCAGACCGTCACGGGCGAGGGAGAGCAGGGGTTCCTGCGCCGGCTGCGCACGCCGCGCCGGCCCCGGCTCTGGTTCGAGATCCTGCTGATCGCGGTGAGTTACTGGACCTACTCGCTCATCCGCAACGCGGTCCCGGAGCAGAAGGCGCAGGCGCTGCGCAACGCCGACTGGATCTGGAAGGGCGAGCACCGGCTGGGGATCGCCGTCGAGGGGTCCGTCAACCACGTGGTGAACTCGACGGCTTGGCTGATCGTCGGCATGAACTACTACTACGCGACACTGCACTTCGTGGTGACGCTGGGTGTGCTGGTGTGGCTCTACCGCAGCCATCCCGGCCGTTACGCGGCGGCCCGCCTCGCTCTCTTCGCCACGACGGGCGTGGCCCTCCTCGGCTACTACCTGTTCCCGCTCGCCCCGCCACGGCTGATGAACGGCGACGGCTTCATCGACACGGTGATGGTCCACCACACCTGGGGCTCCATGGCCTCCGGCGACCTCAAGCACATGTCCAACCAGTACGCCGCGATGCCGTCCATGCACATCGGCTGGTCCCTGTGGTGCGGTCTGACGATCTTCGCGCTGGCGTCGTTGCCCTGGGTACGGGTCCTGGGCCTTCTCTACCCGACGGCGACCCTCCTCGTCATCGTGGCCACGGCCAACCACTTCTGGCTCGACGCGGTGGGCGGCATGCTGTGCCTGACGTTCGGCTTGGCGGTGGCGAGGGCGTGGTACGGGACGCTGCCCTACGCGCTGCCACGCCGCCCACCGGGAGCGACCGCACTACCTGACCCCGCGGGCGGCTGAGGAAGGGACCGCCGGCGGCTCACTCCCCCCGGTGCACCACGTGCCCTCCGGTCACCGTCAGCCATACCGGTGCTTCCGGCACCTCGTCCACCGCCGCCTCTCCCGCAGCCCTCGCCGCATGACTCGTGCAGCCCTCCAGGGCCTCCAGGCCCGCACGAACTGCTGCGCGAACGCATCGCCTCCGTGAGCGACCCCGCGACCCTGGACAGTACGAGCGTACGGTCACGGTGCTGCTGGACGCGGGCTTCGCCCCCGCGGACGCCATGCCGCTGCTGATCGCCCTGGAGAACCTGGTGCTGGGCTCGGCGCCGGACCTGGCGGCGCGGGAGACGATGTGGGAGCTGACGACGCAGACCCCGACCCCGCGGCCGGCCGAGGCCCTGGCGGCGGTGGCGGCCGGCCGCGCGGACCGGGCCTTCGAGGTGGGGCTGACGGGGCTCATGAACCACGCGCGGGCCATGCTCACCCAGGGGGTGTCGTCTGGATCAGGCCGGCAGTGAGGAACAGTGCCTCTTGACCGAGCCGAGCGGGGTCTGGTGCGTGCAGCTGCAAGGCGGAGGAGGCGTGGACAATCAGCCGCTGCCGCGGCGGGCGACGCGGTGGGGGCACCCCCGGCCGAAGGCTGGGGGACCTCGGCGAGTGACGACAACGCCGCTGGGGGCACCCCCTCTGGGCGAGTGCGTGCCAGGGCCCGCGACGCCGGCATGATCCAGACGACACCCCCCTAGCGGCCCCGGCCGCCGCCCGCAGCGCGTCGAGGTCGCCTCCCGCGCGAGTTGCGGCGGCGCGGTCTCCTGGCGGTCACCGCGCTCGGCGTCCTGGCGACGGGCGTGACCTGTCGGCGGTCCTGGCCCTCGCCAAGTGGCCCCAGAGGGCGCGGGCTGTCAACAGCAGAGGCTCCGCCGCGGGGCGCGCTCGGCCCGCACGCACCCGCACCCGCACCCGAAACACGACCGGACTCCCCCGCACTCGACCGCTTACGCCCCGTAGAAAAGCTCCTCCATCACAGCCCTGGCCCGCCGCGCGGTCCGCCGATACGCGTCCAGCATGTCCCCCGCATGCCCGTCCCCGTACCCCAGGTACCGGCCCACCGCGGCCAACTCCCGGCTCTCGGAGGGGAACGTGTCGCCGGCCCGCCCCCGCACCAGCATCACCGCGTTGCGCACCCGCGTGGCCAGCACCCACGCCTCGTCGAGTGTCGCGGCCTCCTCGGTCCCCAGCAGCCCCGCCCCGCACGCCGCGGCCAGCGCCTCCCGCGTCCGGGTGGTCCGCAGCTGTGGCTCGGCCCATCCGTGCAGCAGCTGCAGCAGCTGCACGGTCCACTCGACGTCGGACAGGCCGCCCGGCCCGAGCTTGGTGTGCAGTTTGGGGTCGGCCCCGCGCGGCAGCCGCTCGGACTCCATGCGGGCCTTCAACCGCCGGATCTCGCGTACCGCGTCCTCGCCGAGCCCCTGCGCCGGATACCGCAGCGGATCGATCAGCTCGATGAACCGGCGCCCCAACTCCTCGTCCCCGGCGACCGGTTCGGCCCGCAGCAGGGCCTGCGACTCCCATACCAGCGACCACCGGCGGTAGTACGCCTCGTAGGACTTGAGCGTGCGCACCAGCGGCCCGGACTTGCCCTCGGGCCGCAGGCCGGCGTCGATCAGCAACGGCGGGTCGCCGCTGGGGAGCTGGAGCAGCCGCCGCATCTCGGCGACCACCTTGTTCGCCGCGTCGGCGGCCTCCCGCTCGTCCACGCCCTCCTGCGGCTCGTGCACGAACACGACGTCCGCGTCGGAGCCGTAGCCCAGCTCGTGCCCGCCGAACCGGCCCATGCCGATGATCGCGAACCGGGTCGGCAGGGTGTCGCCCCAGCCGTCGCGGACCACGGCCCGCAGGGTCCCGGCCAGTGTCGCCGCCGTGAGGTCGGAGACCGCGCCGCCGACCCGGTCCACCAGGGCGCCCTGGTCGGCCGCGGCGGGCTTGGTCTCGGTGCCGTAGGAGTCGACGATGTCGGCCGCGGTCGTACGGAACAGCTCGCGGCGGCGCACGCCACGCGCGGCCCGTACCCCGTCCTCGGCGCTGTCGGCGCGGCCGACGGCGGCGAGGATCTCCCTTTCCAGCTGGGCGCGTTCGCGGGGTTCGAGGCCGCCGCCGGTGCCGCCGCCCTCGCGGGCACCGTCGCCGTCGCCGAGCAGGGCCACCGCCTCGGGGGCGCGCATCAGCAGGTCGGGGGCGAGGCGGCCGGCCGACAGCACGCGGGCCAGGTTCTCGGCGGCGGCGCCCTCGTCCCGCAACAGCCGCAGGTACCAGGGGGTCTTGCCGAGGGCGTCGGAGACCTTGCGGAAGTTCAGCAGGCCCGCGTCCGGGTCGGCGGAGTCGGCGAACCAGCCCAGCAGAACGGGCAGCAGGGTGCGCTGGATCGCGGCCTTGCGGGAGACGCCGGAGGCGAGGGCCTCCAGATGACGCAGGGCGGCCGCCGGGTCGGCGTAGCCGAGGGCCTCCATGCGTTCCCGGGCCGCCTTCGGGCTCAACCTGGCTTCGCCGGATGCGAGTTGGGCGACGGCGTCGAGCAGCGGGCGGTAGAAGATCTTCTCGTGCAGGCGCCGTACGACACCGGTGTGCCGTTTCCACTCACGGATCAGCTCGGTCACCGGTTCGGTGCGCAGGCCCAGGGAGCGGCCGAGGCGGCGCAGGTCGGCCTCGTCCTCGGGGACCAGGTGGGTGCGGCGCAGCCGGTAGAGCTGGATGCGGTGCTCCATGGAGCGCAGGAAGCGGTAGGCCTCACCGAGTTGCGTGGCGTCGGCACGGCCGACATAGCCGCCGGCGGCGAGCGCCTGGAGGGCGTCGAGGGTGGTGCCGGAACGGAGGGTGGCGTCGGCCCGTCCGTGCACCAACTGGAGCAGCTGGACGGCGAATTCGACATCGCGCAGACCGCCCGGGCCGAGCTTCAGTTCACGGTCGACCTCGGCGACGGGGATGTTCTGCACCACCCGGCGGCGCATCTGCTGCACGTCGGTGACGAAGTTCTCGCGCTCGGCGGCCTTCCAGACCAGCGGTTCGAGCGCGTCGATGTACTCCCGCCCCAGTTCGGGGTCGCCGGCGACCGGGCGGGCCTTGAGCTGGGCCTGGAACTCCCAGGTTTTGGCCCAGCGCTGGTAGTAGGCGAGGTGGCTGCTGAGGGTGCGCACCAGCGGGCCGTTCCTGCCCTCGGGACGCAGATTGGCGTCCACCGGCCAGATCGAGCCCTCCACCGTCGTCTCTGAGCAGATCCGCATCATGTGCGAGGCGAGTCTGGTGGCGGAGCGGAGCGCCTCGGCCTCGTCGGCGCCGGCGGCGGCCTCGCCGACGAAGATGACGTCGACGTCGGAGACGTAGTTCAGCTCGTGGCCGCCGCACTTGCCCATGGCGATCACCGCGAGCCGGCAGCCGGCCGCGTCCTCGGGCGCCGCGGCCTCGGCGAGGGTGAGGGCGGCGCGCAGGGTCGCGGTGGCGAGGTCGGCGAGCTCGGCGGCGGTCTCGGCGACATCGGTGGTGCCGCACACGTCCCGGGCGGCGATGGACAGCAGGCAGCGCCGGTAGGCGACCCGGAGCGCGACCGGGTCGCCGGCCTCGGCCAGGCCGCGCTCGAACTCCGCCACACCGGGGTGCAGGTCCCGGGGCTCGTAGGTGACCAGGGCCTCCCAGTCCCGCGGGTGCCGGGCGAGGTGGTCGGCGAGGGCGGCGGAGGCGCCGAGGACGCCCAGCAGGCGGTCCCGGAGCGGCTTGGCCGCTATCAGGGTGTCGAGCAGTTCCTGGTGGGCGGTGGGGCCGGGCTGGGCCTCCAGCAGCCGTACCAGACCCCGCAGGGCGAGATCCGGGTCGGCGGTGGCACCGAGTGCCTCGAGGAGGACCGGGTCGTCACGTACGGCTGCCAGCTCGGCGCTGTCCAGCAGCCGCTCGGCGGCCGACGCATCGGTGAAGCCGTGCCGCAGCAGTCGCGTGAAGGTACTGCTCCTGCGCCCCGGCGTCATCCGCGGCCTCCCTCCGGATCAAGGTCGTCCACGCCAGAGCCTAACCGCAGAGCCTGTCCCGAGCGCCGATGAGTTTCCGGCGGGATCGTGGTCTGTACCGGGTCTGTACCGGCAGGGAACCGAAGGAGGCATCATGCGCGAACCCGAGGGTGTGCTGGACGCCCGCTACAGCAGCAAGGGCACCCGGGCCCACGACTGGTCCGAGGCGGAGAAGGTGCTCACCGACTCGGAGCTGTTCTGGATCTCGACGGTACGGCCGGACGGGCGGCCGCATGTCACCCCGCTGCTCGCGGTGTGGCACGACGGTGCCCTGCACTTCGGCACCGGCCCCGGCGAGCGCAAGGCGCACAACCTCGCCGAGAACCCGCACGTCGTCCTGACGACGGGCACCAACAGCTGGACCATGGGGTACGACCTGACCGTCGAGGGCGAGGCGGTGCGGGTCACCGACGACGACCGGCTGCGTGAGCTGGCGGCGGCCTGGGAGGAGAAGTACGGCCCCTTCTGGCACTACGAGGTGGCCGACGGCTGCTTCCACCGGGACCCGGGGCGGACCCTGGTCTTCGCGGTGGCACCGCGCAAGGTTCTCGGCTTCGGCAAGGGCGAGCCGTTCAGCCAGACGCGCTGGCGGTTCGAGTAGCCCCTCGTCAACTCGCCGGGGAACGGCGGTGGTTCACTCGTCGGCTCACCTGGTGGGGCACCGTCTCGCCCAGCAGGCGGCGCATGGTGTCCGCCGCGGTGACGGCCGCGTCGGCGCAGCAGTTGTTGAACAGGACGTGGACCCGGTCGGTGCGGTCGGCCAGGGCACGGATGCGCGGCAGCCACGGTGTCAGTTCCCGTTCGGCGTAAGCGTGCCGGAAGCGGTCCTCCTTGCTGCCCGTCCCCCAGTGCGGGCTGCGGCCGTGGAAGCGGACCACCGCGAGCCGGCTCGTCGTGACGGGCGTGACGGGTGGCATGGAGGTGGGCAGCCCCTGTGCCGTGTCGACGGCCACGGCGGTGGCGTCGAGGTCGGTGAGCAGCGCGGCCGTGGCGTGCGCGCGGTCGCCCTGCCACCACCCGGGATGCCGGAACTCCACGGCGAACGGCCAGCCACGCGCGCGTTCACGGCTCGCCCGGACGACGGCCTCGGAGCGGGAGCCGGGGGCGAGGGAGGGCGGGTACTGGAACAGCAGGGTCCCGAGCCGCCCGGCGTGCCGCAGCGGCTCGACGGCCTCGGCGTACCGGGCCCACACCTCGTCCAGGAGCCCCGGATCGGTGGCGCGCCCGCGCGTGAACGCCGCCCGTAAGTCGGCGGGCAGCGCGGCGGGCCTGGTCGGATGCCCGGTCAGCAGGGAGAAGGCCTTGACGTCGAAGCGGAAGCCGTCCGGGGTGCGCTCCGCCCACAGCCGGGCGGTGCGCGAGCTCGGCAGCGCGTAGTACGGCGAGTCCGCCTCGACCACGCCGAACCGCTCGGCGTAGTGCCGCAGCCGCCCCTCGGCGTCGCGCAGCCCGCGCGGATACCAGCCGCTCCTCACCAGCGCGCGGTCGGTCCAGGAACAGGTGCCCACGAGGATCTCCGCCATGGACGGCGGGTACCCGCACGGGGCGGCTCGGCACCCCGTCGGCCGTGCGGGTGCCCGCGGGCCGCTCGGGTCCCGGAGACCGCCGCGCCGGCACCCTGTCGGCACGGCAGCAGTCGTTCACGCGGTTTTCATCCGCCGGGTTGAGTGCCGTGGCACACGGGAATGTTGGCGTGTGCATGCTCTGTGCGCACCGCCAGCCCCGTCCATCCCCCACCGGAGGTTGATGTGTCCGGCAGTTCCGTGTACCACCGTGCCCGTACCGTCGTAGCGTCCGCGACCGCGCTCGCCGCGGCCGCGATCGGACTGTGGACCGGGTTCGGCGGCGGCTCCGCGCACGCCGCGGGTGCCGTCCCGACCCCGGACCACGTGGTCGTCGTGGTCTTCGAGAACCACGCCTACAGCCAGGTCATCGGCTCCTCCAGCGCGCCGTACATCAACTCGCTCAAGACCGGCGGCGCCAACCTCACCCAGTCGTACGGCATCACGCACCCGAGCCAGCCGAACTACTTCGCCCTGTTCTCCGGCTCCACCCAGGGCATCACCGACGACAGCTGCTACACCCCCGGCTTCTCCTCGGCCGCCAACCTGGCGTCCGAGCAGCTCGCCGCGGGCCGCACCTGGGCCAGCTACAACGAGACCCTGCCCAGCCAGGGCTCGACCACGTGCAGCAGCGGCAGCTACGCGCGCAAGCACAACCCGTGGTTCGGCTTCAGCAATGTGCCGACCTCGTCCGCGAAGACGTTCACCCAGTTCCCGACGGACTACACGACACTGCCCCAGATGTCCTTCGTGGTCCCCAACCTGTGCAGCGACATGCACGACTGCTCGGTGTCCACCGGTGACACCTGGCTGAAGAACAACCTCGGCGCGTACGCCACCTGGGCCAAGACCCACAACAGCCTCCTGGTCGTCACCTTCGACGAGGACAACCGGCTCAGCGGCAACCGCATCCCGACGGTCCTGTACGGCCAGCCGGTGACGGCGGCCTCCTCCTCCTCGACGACGTACAACCACTACGACCTGCTGCGCACCCTGGAGGACACCCAGGGTCTGACCGCGCACGCGGGCAACGCGGCCTCCGCCAAGGACATCACCGGCGTCTGGGCGTCCTGACGTGTACGTAGCGGACAGCCGCGCCGGCACCCCCAGCGCGGCGTCCGCGGACGGTGCCGTCCGGCCCCCGGCCGGGCGGCGCCGTGCCGCGGTCGCCCCCACCGTGCTCGCGCTGGGAACGGTCAGCCTGGTCACCGATGTGTCGTCCGAGATGGTCACGGCGGTCCTGCCGCTGTACCTGGTGGCGGGCCTCGGCCTGTCCCCGCTCGGTTTCGGCCTCCTCGACGGCGTGTACAACGGCTTCTCGGCGGTCGTGCGGCTGGCCGGGGGCCACCTCGCCGACCGGGGCGGGGGCCGGCACAAGTGGGTGGCGGGCCTCGGTTACGGCATCTCTGCGCTCTGCAAGCCGTTGCTGCTGCTCGCCCACACCCTCACCCCCATCGGCCTGGTCCTGGCCGCCGACCGCACGGGCAAGGGCCTGCGCACGGCACCCCGGGACGCGTTGATCTCCCTGTCCAGCACACCGGAGACACGCGGCCGGGCCTTCGGGGTGCACCGCGCGATGGACACGGCGGGCGCGCTGCTCGGGCCGCTGGTGGCGTTCCTGATCCTGCGGGCGACCGTGGACGGCTACGACGCGGTGTTCATGGTCAGCTTCTGTGTGGCGGTGCTGGGTGTGCTGGTACTGGTGCTGTTCGTGCCGGGCCGGCAGGCGGCGCCGTCCGGCCAGGACCCGGCCCGCGGCCCGGCCGAGCGCCCCACCCTGCGGGCCGCCCTCGCCCTGCTCCGCCGCCGCGACCTGCGCCGCATCACGGTCTGCGCGCTGCTGCTGGGCCTCGCCACGGTCAGCGACTCCTTCGTCTACCTGCTGCTGCAGCACAGGCTCGGCGTCCCGGACCGCTGGTTCGCCCTGCTCCCGCTGGGCACGGCGGCCGCTTTCCTGCTGCTGGCGGTGCCGCTGGGCCGGCTGGCCGACCGGATCGGCCGGTGGCACGTCTTTCTCGCGGGCCACGGCGCGCTGCTCCTCGCCTACGCCCTGCTGCTCACCACCTGGCAGGGCACGGCCCTGCCGTACATCGTCCTCACCCTCCACGGCGGCTTCTACGCGGCCACCGACGGCGTGCTGATGGCGGCGGCCTCGGACAGCGTGCCCGAGGCGCTGCGCTCGTCCGGTCTCGCCGTCGTGCAGACCGGGCAGGCCCTGGCCCGGTTCGCCTGCTCGCTGCTGTTCGGCGCGGCCTGGACGGTCTGGGGCGACCGCGCGGCGCTGGCGGGGTCGGTGGCGGCGCTGGCCGCGTGCGCCCTGTTCGCGCTCACCCTCCGCCCGAAGGGCACCCCGCACTCGAAAGGGACGGCGACCGCATGACCGTACGCAGGCGCATCCTGGTCCTCCTCTCGGCCGTCGCCGTCCTGGCGGCGGTGGGACTGGCCTCGGTCCTGCACGCGTCGGCGCGGGCGGACCGCCGCAATCACACGCAGGCCGGGGGCCCGAAGGTCACGCCGGGCACGGTGACCCTGACCGAGCACGGCCGGATGGTCTTCCGGAACATGGCCTGGGGCCCGCACCGGGACGAACTGACCACGACCCCGGCTTCGGACCCGTCCGGCCCCCGCACCGCCTCGGGCGTCAAGTGCCTGCGCTTCTACGCCGCCTCCGGCACCGGCGTCTGCCTCCAGGCGGTCCACGGCGCGGTCTCCGACACCTACCGCGCCCTGATCCTCGACGCCCGCCTCCACGAGAAGGCCCACTACGACGTCCCCGGCATCCCCTCCCGCGCCCGGGTCTCCCCCACCGGCCACTTCGCGGCCTGGACGGCGTTCGTCGGCGGCGACTCGTACGCCGGCACGAATTTCTCGACGCGCGCGGCGATCGTGGACACCCGGACGGGACAACTGACGGCGTCCCTGGAGGAGTTCCGGATCGTCGAGGACGGGCATGGCTACCGGGCGTCCGACGTGAACTTCTGGGGCGTGACCTTCGCGAAGGACGACCGCACCTTCTACGCGACGCTGGCGACGAAGGGCACGACGTACCTCGTCCGCGGCGACCTGCGCGCCCGCACGGTCACCATGCTCCACACCAACGTGGAGTGTCCGTCCCTGTCCCCCGACGGCACCCGCGTCGCCTTCAAGAAGCGCGTCAAGGGCCTGCCCAAGGACGCCCCCTGGCACCTGTACGTCCTGGATCTGCGCACCCTGCGCGAGGCCCCGCTCGCCGAGTCCCGCAGCGTCGACGACCAGGCGGTGTGGCGCGACGACCACACCCTGGTCTACGCCCTGCCGGGAGACTTCGGAGCCGACCTGTACGAGATCCCGGCGGACGGCACGGGAAAGGCGCGACGCATCAGCACCGCGGCCGTGTCCCCGGCGTTCGTCGGCCAGAGCTGAACCAGCGGCGGAACGAGGCAGGCCGCCTGTCGCTCGTGACCCACCCGGAAGTGAGCGGCAGGCTCAACCCGCAAGTCAGGAACCCGAGCTGACAGACAGTCCGCCAGGTCGGACGCGGGAGAGCAGCGCGAGCGAGGGCGACGGCAGGGGCCTGTCCGGTCGGCGGCGGGGGCAGCCCCTGGAACGGCCGCCGCCTGCGATCCGGCCACCGGGAAGCCGACGTGCCGCTTTACCTGCCCATGACCGCGCGGGCACCGCCGTCACTCGACGCATCCCCTTCACCCGTTTACAGTAGGGAAAAGTGGATATGTCCAAAACATTCCGCTTATGGACGGTCATGCAAACTGGCGGCCCCCGGGAACGCTGACGGAGAACCGCCACCGATGTTCATGCCCTCCAGGACCAGCCGGCTCACGCGATCGCGTCGCGGAAGAGCCGCACGGCGTGCCATCTGGCCCCTGTCGGAGGGGAACTTATGACTGACGCGACATTCGAGACCCCGGACGAAGGGCGGAGCGGCGAAGGGTGCCCGTGGAGTGCGTTCGCTCGGCGGACGTTTCTCGGTGCGACCGCGGGCCTGGCCGGGGCGGCAGGCGGGGCAGCCCTGGGGAGCCGTCCGGCGCACGCCGACACGGTGGCCGCCGCGAAGGCGGAGCCGACGTCCAGGGTGGTCCCCTTCCACGGCTATCACCAGGCAGGCATCGTCACTCTGCCCCAACAGGACGCGATTTTCGTCTCGTTGGACGTGACCGCCCCCGATCGTGCGGGACTCACCGAGCTGTTCCGCACGCTGACCTCGCGAGCCCGCTTTCTCACGGCGGGGGGCAGGCCACCGAAGGTGCCCTCGACCGCACGGCCGACGGACAACGGCATCATGGGACCCACGGTCGTGGCGGACGGTCTCACGGTGACCGTCGCAGTGGGCGCGTCCCTTTTCGACCACCGCTACGGACTGAGCGCGCGCAAGCCGGTCCAGCTCGTCTCGATGACACCCTTCCGCCATGACGACCTGGACCCCGCGCTGAGCCAGGGTGACCTGCTCGTCCAGATCTGCGCCGATCACCGCGACACGACGGTGCACGCGCTGCTCGACATCCTGACCCACACCAAGTCCGCGGCGAAGCTCCGTTGGCGCGTCGACGGCCAGCGCAACCCGGAGCGTCCCGTCGGTGTCCGGCGCGACTGGTTCGGCTTCAAGGACGGCATCACCAACCCGCCCCTCGACAACGCCACCCAGTTGAACCAGGTGGTCTGGGTCCAGCCGAAGAGCGCCGAACCGGCCTGGGCCGCCGGTGGTACGTACCACGTGGTGCGTGTCGTGCATTTCTTCATCGAGGCGTGGCAGAAGGTGTCCGTTGCCGAACAGGAGCGGATCTTCGGCCGCCGCAAGGCGAGCGGCGCCCCCATGTACGCCACGGGCGAGAACGCCAATGATCTTCAGGACCCCATCTACACCAACGATCCGCAGGGTCTGATCACCGCCCTGAACTCTCACATCCGCCTTGCCAATCCCCAGACTCCGCAGACCGCGGCGACCAGCAGCATCCTGCGTCGCAGTTACGACTACGACCGCAGTCCCAACCTGCCGGAGCTCGACATGGGGCACGCGTTCGTCTGCTTCCAGCAGGAACTGAACACCTACGTCACCATGCAGAAGCGGTTGGAAGACGAAGCACTGGTGCCGTTCATCAGCCCACGGGGCGGGGGCTACTTCTACGCCCTTCCGGGCGTACGGGACGAGAAGGACTACTACGCCCGCACGCTCCTGACCTGACCTGGTCCGATCCCCGCCGCGGGGCGGCCGTCGGCGGGATGTCGCCCGTTCACGGACCGAACCGTCGCAATGCGCTCAGGAGGCGAGATGTTCTCTGCCCTGCGGATCCGAGCCGGCAGCGGCCGCCGGCGACCCGGTCGGGCGCTCCGGTCGGCGCTCGCCGCCGGCGTGGGAATCCTGTTGATCACCTGTACGCCCGTCGCCTCGGCGGAGGCGGAACCTTCTCCCGCGTCGACCTCGCCCGGCGCCGGCGCCGGGCGCGTGTACGTCACGAACCAGCAGGACAACACGCTCTCGGTAGTGGACGCCCGCAGCCACAAGGTCGTCGCCACCGTTCCGGCCGGCCTGGCGCCGGAGGGCGTGGCTGTAGCCAAGGACGGCAGGCACGTGTACGTCGCCGACAACGGCTCGAACCGGGTATCGGTCCTCGACACCCGGACCAACAAGATCGTCACCACCGTGCCCGTCGGGAAGAGCCCCACCGGGGTCGGGCTCAGCCCCGATGGCACGTCCCTCTACGTCACCAACGGCGGTTCCAACACCGTCTCGGTGATCGACGCCCGGACCGACCGGGTGGCGGCGACCGTCCCGGTCGGAAAATCTCCCGTGAACGTCGCCTTCACTCGTGACGGCGGCGCTGCCTACGTGGCCAACGCCGGATCGGGCACTCTCTCGGTCGTCGACACCCACACGCACCGAGTCACCCAGCAGCTCTCCGCGGGCCGCTCCCCGGTGGGCGTCGCCGTCACCCCGGACGGCAAGTGGGCCTACGTCGCCGACGAAGTGGGCAAACAGGTCCTCGCCGTCGCGACCAGGACCGGGAAGGCGACTGCCGTGCAGGTCGGCGAAGGCCCCTTCGACGTGGCCGTCGCGCCCGAGGGCCACGTCGCCTACGCCGCCGCTCTGGGCCCGGGCAACATTTCCGTCATCGACACCGGCAGCCATCGCGTGACGGCGACCATTCCCGTGGGGCCCGCCGGGACCGACCCGTTCGGCATGGAAGCCACCAGCCAGGCTCTCTACGTCGTTGACCAGGGAGCGGGCACCCTCACGGTCATCGCCCCGACATCCCACAAGGTCGTCGCGACGGTGACCGTGGGCACCAGCCCCTACGCCGTGGCAGCGGGCTGAGCCCGCGGCGCCGGACGGCGCCGCGCCTACAGCACCGGCAGGTTCTTCCGCAGCTCGAAGGCCGTGACCTCGCTGCGGTACTCCTCCCACTCCCGGCGCTTGTCGCGCAGGAAGTGACGGTGGCCCGGAGCGACCTCATGCGATCGACATCGACGCAGCCCTGACCTGCCATCGAACGGCCGTCGTTGGTCGTCGTTGGTCGCTGTGGGCCACCCTTCGACGGCCCACAGACGGCCCCGTTACGAAGCTCGGCAGATTTACAGCGGGCGCCGCAATAGCCCTGTGAGCAGGCGGTCTCCGGACCGGAGCACCCCTGGGGGGACACCTGGGGGAAGTCAGGCGACTTCCCAGGAAGAACTCCCGAAGGGATGGTGCCCACGGCTCAGCGTGTGCGCCCCCCGGGGGGCGCGACTCAAGTTGAGATTGAGAGGCGGAGTCCCGGCCCATAAGTCCTACGAGCGGGGCGGCGACGGGCGTCACGACGGGGTGCCGTTTAGGATCCGGTCGTGACAGACATCCCCGACGATTTGATCAAGCTGGAACGTTCCACCGAGGAGGAACGGGCGAAGCTCGCGGGCCTCGCGGGCGATGAGTACGACGCGCAGTGGGCGGAGTGGCGCAAGGCGAGCGCAGCCTTCCAGGCGGCCGTGACCGAGTACGCACACCGCGAGGACGTGACCATGTCGCGGTACGAGGCGGAGCAGGCCGTGAAGCGCGCGGTGCGGCACGCGGATGAGGATCCGGCGGAGTAGGCCGGATCAGGGGCGCGCGGCGTCTTGCACAGTCGAGCGGATGTCGAGGACAGCGTTTGCCCCGGTCAGCTCCAGCACTCTCCGAAGCGGCGGCGCGGGCCTTGCCAGGCGTAGTCCAGTCGTCTTTCGGTTGAAGTTCAGCAACAGGTTCAGGACGGTGAAGTCTGCGAAGGTGAGGCCGGCCGCGTCCACGACCACCCGGGAGTACGTCTGGGCCGCGGTCTCAAGTGCCACGGCGAGGGCGGGAGCCGAGTTGAGGTCGAAGGCGCCGCGCACAGCTATCACCCGGGCGCCGTCCTGCTCGTGCTGCGTGAGGTTGGGCACCCCTGCCGCATGGGACACGGACGGGTCGCGTTCGCTGCCTTGGGCGGAACTCACACTCATGAGTTTAGGCGTGAGGCTCAAACCCCACAGTGTCGATCGGGCACAGCCTCACGGCCCCCTGGCCGGTGTCGTCAGCGCATCGACAGTCGGTAGTCGTCTACCGACCGAGTCAAGGCGACGGGCGCCGGCCGGCGGTGAGGACGGCGTCCCTGCGAGACCGAGGCTTTGAGACCTGTGGCCTCATCCTTGTCGGGTCGATCATGCGTCTGGGGCGCCTCGATCAACTTGTGCTGAGCCTCGACTGATCGTCCACTGAGGTTCGTCGCCGATCGCCGGCGTTCTTCGTTGTTGGTGTCAGCCGGTGATGTCAGCCGACGCACGCGGTCTTGACAAGCGCTGTCGCCGTTCTCTTACACGCGCGCTTCCGCGGCCGTTCGGCGATGCTCATCAGCGATCTGCACCGCCTGTGTTTCCAGCAAGCTGCCGCTGTCAAGGCCGCAGGTACATCGCACCACTGCCTGCCCAGTCGGGTCATGCTCGACCCATCCTCCCCGGTGGGTTCTGCTCCGGGTGATGGCGTGCAGGACTGTCGTGTGTTCCACCATGCGCCCATACTGATGGCCGGGACTCTGCCTGCCAACGCCACGCCCGCCGAGTGGGCTACCTCAGTTCCGACGGCCGCGCCCGGTTACGCGCCGCGACCGCTGCGAGCGGCCAAGCGGGCAACCCTCGCCGAGCTTGATGGGCGTCATGTCGACGTGTCCGGGATCAGCGCGTCTGCGTGTTCGCCCGTGACCAGGTAGACCACACGCTGGGCCACTGAGACCGCGTGGTCGGCGAACCGCTCGTAGTAGCGGCCGACCAGCGTGACGTCCACGGCGGTCTCCACGCCGTGTTGCCACTGGCCGTCCATGAGGTGCTGGAAGATCCTGCGGTGCAGCTCGTCCATGCGGTCGTCGTCCTTCTCCAGCTGGACTGCGGCATGGACGTCATGGGTGATGACCACTTCGGCGGCCTGCGCCATCAGCCGCTGCGCGAGCTGGCCCATCTCCAGAACCGTTCGGCGCAGATCGCCCGGCACCGCCCGTTGGGGGAATCGCATGCGGGCCAGCTTGGCCACATGCTGGGCCAGGACACCAGCGCGTTCCAGGTCCGCACTCATGCGAAGCGAGGTGACCACGACCCGCAAATCCGTGGCTACCGGCTGCTGCCGTGCCAGCACCGCGATTGCCCGGTTCTCCAGGTCGCGCTGAAGGTCATCGACCTTTTCGTCGGCTGCGATCACGCTTTCGGCAAGCTGAAGGTCGGCATCGAGGAGAGCGGTCGTAGCCAGGCCGATGGCCGAGCCGACCAGGTTAGCCATTTCCACCAGGCCGTCACTGATCGAGGCCAGTTCCTCGTGGTAGGTCTCCCGCATCGCGGCCTCACTATCCAGTCTCGTGTGTGCGCTGGCCTTCGCCCGTTGCCAGGCTCGCACAGATTCGCGCAGGTCAGTGGCCATCTACCATCACTCAGCGCCACCCGGTTCCGACAGGGATCAAGGACGCTCACGGTCACGGGGCGGGCCCGCGGCCGGATCCGCCTGGTACAGGTCTACCTGGCACGCTGGGCACAGTTCATGCAGACCCCTGGCGGTAATAACGGTTCCCCACCCGAAGCACACTTCGCAGTGCCGGGCCCGGACAGGGTCAGCGCGAGGCACAAGCTGCGGGGCGGCGTGGGCTCGATGGTCCATAGCGGACCCATCCTCAGTGATCAAAAAGTGCGGAATACGACTTTATTGCCCCTTTCATGCGGGTATGGGAGTGGCACTCGTATCAGAATAATCCCGGTCGCTTTGCCCGAGGCCACCCCCGCAAACACCTCACGTGCGGGGGTCCTCGTACGGCCCCATGCGTCGCTACAGCGGGAAACCGGCTCTGACCTGCGCCTACAGCACCGGCAGGTTCTTCCGCAGTTCGAAGGCGGTCACCTCGGAGCGGTACTCGTGCCACTCCGCGCGCTTGTTGCGCAGGAAGAAGTCGAAGACGTGTTCGCCGAGGGTGTCGGCGACCAGGTCGCTGCGTTCCATCAGGGTGAGGGCCTCGCCCAGGTTCTGCGGGAGGGGCTCGATGCCCATCGCGCGGCGTTCCGCGTCGGAGAGGGCCCAGACGTCGTCCTCGGCGCCCGGCGGGAGCTCGTAGCCCTCCTCGATGCCCTTGAGGCCGGCCGCCAGCAGGACGGCGTAGGCCAGGTACGGGTTCGATCCGGAGTCGATGGAGCGGACCTCGACGCGCGCCGAGCCCGTCTTGCCGGGCTTGTACATCGGGACGCGGACCAGTGCGCTGCGGTTGTTGTGGCCCCAGCAGATGTAGGAGGGGGCCTCGCCGCCGGCGCCGGCGGTGCGCTCGGAGCCGCCCCAGATGCGCTTGTAGGAGTTCACCCACTGGTTGGTGACCGCAGAGATCTCCGCGGCGTGCTTCAGCAGGCCCGCGATGAAGGAGCGGCCGACCTTGGAGAGCTGGAATTCCGCGCCCGACTCGTAGAACGCGTTCCGGTCGCCCTCGAAGAGGGAGAGGTGCGTGTGCATGCCCGAGCCGGGGTGCTCGGAGAAGGGCTTCGGCATGAAGGTCGCGTGCACGCCCTGCTCCAGCGCCACCTGCTTCATGACCAGGCGGAACGTCATGATGTTGTCGGCCGTCGACAGCGCGTCGGCGTAGCGGAGGTCGATCTCCTGCTGCCCGGGGGCACCCTCGTGGTGGGAGAACTCGACCGAGATGCCCATCGACTCCAGCATGGTGATCGCCTGGCGGCGGAAGTCCATGCCGACGTTGGTGGGGGTGTGGTCGAAGTAGCCCGAGTTGTCGGCCGGGATGGGCCGGGAGCCGTCCAGCGGGCGGTCCTTCAGCAGGAAGAACTCGATCTCCGGGTGGGTGTAGAAGGTGAAGCCCAGGTCGGAGGTGCGGGCCAGGGCGCGCTTGAGGACGTAGCGCGGGTCCGCGAAGGACGGGGAGCCGTCCGGCATGAGGATGTCGCAGAACATACGGGCCGTGCCGGGGGTCTCCGCGCGCCACGGGAGGACCTGGAAGGTGGACGGGTCCGGCTTGGCGATCATGTCGGACTCGTAGACCCGGGCGAAGCCCTCGATCGCGGAGCCGTCGAAGCCGATGCCCTCGTCGAAGGCCTGTTCCAGCTCGGCCGGGGCCACGGCGACGGACTTGAGGAAGCCCAGCACGTCCGTGAACCACAGGCGTACGAACCGGATGTCGCGCTCCTCCAAGGTCCGGAGCACGAACTCCTGCTGCTTGTCCATCTTCCGCTTCCCCATCCTTGCTGGTCAGGCCGCCTGCTCCCGGTCCCACAGGAGGCGGTCGGGCACTTCAGCATCACACCACAACAGCATTTCATGCGCGTTGCGGACCATGATCGCCCCGGCGTCCTCGGCCTGAACGGCTCCCATACGGCAGGTGTACCGTCCTGGCGCCCATCTTGCCTGCTCGCACCGACATCCGTAATGGCCGATTCGATTCCGACGCGAGTCACCCCCGACCCACGAACATGAATATCAGATGCAAAACCACCCGTACCTGTGCGTTCCGGCTACCGGTTTCCTGTCGACCACCGGCATTTCCAGGTCTTTCCTGTGCCCTCCCTACGACTGACCCCGTCTCCCCCCTTACGATCAGCGGGCCCACCCGCCACGCCCCTTTCCCCCAGAAGGACACACCCCATGGGTTCCGCGAAGAAGAGCAGCAGTGCCGAGCGCAAGGCGCGTATAGAGGAGATGCGGCGCGCTGAGCAGGCGCGCCAGCGCCGCGGCCGGATCCTCACGATCGCCGCGAGCGCGGTGGTCGTCGCCGGTCTCGTGGTCGGCGGTGTGGTGCTCGTGAAGAACCAGTCCGGTGACAAGACCGCGGCGGCCGACGCGAAGGCCTCGGGGCACTTCGTGACCGGCAAGGACGGGGTGAAGACCTGGAAGGGTGCCCTTGGCCGGACGCATGTGTCGACGACCGTGCGCTACCCGACCGTGCCCCCGGTGGGCGGCAACCACAACCCGGTCTGGCAGAACTGCAACGGCGACGTCTACACCAAGGCGGTCGACGACATGAACGCCGTGCACTCACTGGAGCACGGCGCGGTCTGGGTGACGTACAACAGCAAGGCGAAGAAGGCCGACGTCGACGCGCTGGCGGCGAAGGTGAAGCAGACGCCGTACACGCTGATGAGCCCGGACGACCAGCAGAAGGACCCGATCATGATGACGGCGTGGGCGCACCAGCGCACCGTGACCGGCGCCGACGACCCGAACGTGGCCAAGTTCCTCGAGGAGTTCGTGCAGGGCAAGCAGACGCCCGAGCCGGGTGCCGCGTGCACGGGCGGCAAGGGCCAGTGATGCGGTCGGTGCTCATCGCGGGCTCCGCGGTGGCGGTGCTGGTCGCGGCCGGCGCGATCACCTACGCGGTCGCGGGCGAGGACGGCGGCGGCGGCACGGTCCCGAGCGCCGGCTCGGCGGACGCGGGCTTCGCACGGGACATGGCGGTCCATCACCAGCAGGCCGTGGAGATGTCGTACATCGTGCGCGACCGCACCAAGGACACCGACGTACGGCGGCTCGCCTACGACATCGCACAGACGCAGGCCAACCAGCGCGGCATGCTGCTGGGCTGGCTGGATCTGTGGGGGCTGCCGAAGGTGTCGGCCGATCCGCCGATGACCTGGATGGGCATGGGCGACATGGCCTCCGGCAAGGACGGTTCGCTGATGCCGGGCATGGCGACCAACACCGAGCTGAAGCAGCTGCAGACCCTGAACGGCAGTCAGGCGGAGATCTTCTACCTGCAGCTGATGACGGACCATCACAAGGGCGGTATCCACATGGCCGAGGGGTGCGTGGCCAAGTGCACCGTCGAGGTGGAGAAGAACCTCGCCCAGGGCATGGTGAACGCGCAGCAGTCGGAGTTGACGACGATGGCGCAGATGCTGAAGGAGCGGGGCGCGAAGCCACGCGACTGAACGGGCGTACACGGTGGGGGATTTGTCGACTTAACGGCACCGCAAGGGCTTGCCGATAATCGAAATCGATCCGTAACGTTCGGCGCGATGTCGAAATCCGACCAAAGGCCCCTAATCAACGCCCACTTGGGGTTTCCTTGGCCTTTTCATTCCCCTGGCATGAACAGTTCACCGCAAGAGTGACCCCCATCGCGTGATCCATTCACGGGCCGTTCCGCCGCTGGCCCCCTGGTGATCACGGTTGACCGACCACTCCATGCGACGAACCGCATAGCAGGGGGCAGTATGAGATCGAACCGTGCCAAGGTGCGGGCCAGCGTGAGCATGGCAGCGACACTGCCGATGATCGCCGGCGCGCTCGCACTCGGCATACCCGCGGCGCACGCCGCGGACAGTCCGGCCCGTGACACCCTGAAGGGCACCAAGCCCACCTGGGCCACGGCCAAGGCGGACAAGGGCGCCACCTCCAACAGCGCGCAGGTCAAGGCCCGGGTCTACCTGGCCGGCCGGAACGCCAGCGGCCTCGCGGCCTACGCGAAGGCGGTGTCCGACCCCAGCTCGCCGCTCTACGGCAAGTACCTCAGCGCCAAGCAGGCGCAGGCCCGCTTCGGCGCCACCGCGGCCCAGGTGAAGGCCGTCAAGACCTGGCTGACCGCGTCCGGCCTGAAGGTCACCGAGGTCACCCAGCACTACATTTCCGTCTCCGGCGACGTCTCCGCCGTCGAGCAGGCGTTCGGCACCCAGCTGCACAACTACGCCAAGGGCTCGAAGACCTACCGCGCGCCGGTGAAGACCGCGACCGTGCCGGCGGCCGTGAGCAGCTCCATCCTGACCGTCACCGGCCTGGACAGCGCGCCGCACAAGGCCACCCACGACGACACGCTGCCGCCCCCGGACGCCGTGTTCAAGAACGCCGGCCCGTTCTCGTCGTACTACGGCTCGAACACCGCGACCACGCTGCCGGACGCCTACGGCTCCAAGATCCCGTACGCCGTCCAGGGCTACACCGGCAAGCAGTTGCGGGCCGCCTACGGCGCGGGCTCGTACACCGGCAAGAACGTGCGCGTCGCGATCACCGACGCCTACGCCTCGCCGACCATCGCCTACGACGCCGGCACCTACGCCGCGAAGCACGGCGACGCGGCCTGGAAGACCGGCCAGCTGCACCAGGTGCTGCCGGGCAAGTACACCAAGACCCAGGAGTGCGGGGCGGCCGGCTGGTACGGCGAGGAGACCCTCGACGTCGAGGCCGTGCACGCGGTCGCGCCGAACGCCGACGTCACCTACGTGGGCGCCGCCTCCTGCTACGACGACGACCTGCTCGACTCGCTCAGCAAGATCGTCGACAACCACCTGGCCGACATCGTCTCCAACTCCTGGGGCGACATCGAGGCCAACCAGACCCCGGACCTCGCGGCCGCCTACGACCAGGTCTTCCAGCTGGGCGCGGTGCAGGGCATCGGCTTCTACTTCTCCTCCGGCGACAACGGCGACGAGGTCGCCAACACCGGCACGAAGCAGGTCGACACCCCGGCCAACTCGGCGTGGGTGACGGCGGTCGGCGGTACCTCGCTCGCCGTCGGCAAGGGCGACAAGTACCTGTGGGAGACCGGCTGGGGCACCGAGAAGGCGGCCCTGTCCGGCGACGGCAAGAGCTGGACGGCCTTCCCGGGCGCGTTCACCTCGGGCGCGGGCGGCGGCACCAGCAAGACGGTCGCCGAGCCGTACTACCAGAAGGGCGTCGTCCCGAACTCCCTGGCGACGGCGAACAGCGCCTCCGGCAACCGCGTGGTCCCGGACATCTCGGCGATCGCCGACCCCAACACCGGTTTCAAGGTCGGCCAGACGCAGACCTTCCCGGACGGGTCGCAGCAGTACAGCGAGTACCGCATCGGCGGCACCTCGCTGGCGGCGCCGGTGATCGCGGCGGTCCAGGCGCTGGCCCAGGAGGCCCGCGGCGGCAAGGCGCTCGGCTTCGCCAACCCGCTGATCTACTCCAGGTACGGCACGAAGGCCTACCACGACGTCACCGACAACCCGACCGGCTCCGGCCTCGCCGTCGCCCGCGTCGACTTCGCCAACGGCTACGACGCCGCCGACGGCCTGCTGACCTCGGTCCGCAGCCTCGGCAAGGACAGCTCACTGTCCGCGGTGAAGGGCTACGACGACGTGACGGGCGTGGGGACGCCGGCGGGCGGCTACGTGGAGTCGTACCGCAAGCACTGATCCGCTGACGCGGTGAGCGAAAGGGCGTGAGGCCTTCCAGGCCTCACGCCCTCTGCGTTACTACGACTTGAGCGAGGCTATGAAGGACGTCCAGACGGTGACGGGGAGGAGGAGAGTGGGGCCTTGCGGGGCCTTGGAGTCGCGGACGGGGACCAGGCTGGGCACTCCGTGGGCGACTTCGACGCAATCCCCGCCACCCGCGTTGCTGTAGCTCGACTTGTGCCAGAGGGCGGCGCCCGGGAAGTCGCTCGCGACCTCCACGCATTCGCCGCCGTCACCGTTGCTATAGCTGCTCTTGAACCAGAGCGCGTCACTCAAGTCGATCCGGTTGCTTGCCATTTCGGTAATCCTCTGCCGCTGCCTTGATCATGGCGAGGGACGTGTCTGGTGACAGCGCAACGGCCCTGAGCCGATCGTATGCCTTGCGGTACTGCCTCACGAGGGCCGGATCGTCGATGGTGTCTCCACTGTACGACGCCTCGGTGTAGACCAGCGGCGGGGCGTCAGGGAAGGCCATGATCATGATGGACGCGGCCATGAGGGGATACGCGCCGCACTTCCGCGGAACGATCTGCGGAGTGATCCTGCGCCGATCCGCCAACTCCGTGATGCGGTCGAGCTGCACGGTCATGTCCTGCGGCGGCACGATGGCTTCCGTAAGAAGCGACTCATGCAGGACGGCCCAATACTCCGGGACCGACTGGTCGTTCTCGAAGAGACTGGCGCGATCGAGCCGGGCCTGCACTTTCTCCTCGACCCAGTCGTCGGATGCCGACGGATGGGCAGCCCGGACCAGCGCCCGTGCGTACGGAGCCGTTTGAAGCAGTCCGGGCAACGTGCTGGGAGACCACAACTCGATCGACTCGGCGTGCCGTTCCGCCTCCAGAGCCTTCTCGAAGTACGCGGCATGCGGCCCTCTCCTCGCCCGCCGCACATCCTCGCAATGCCGCTCGAAGTACCCGTCCGTGCCCAGCACGCGATCCACATGCCGGGCCAGTTCCAACGGCATCCGCCGTTCACCGCGTTCGATGTCACTGAGATGGGACTTGCCGTAGAAGCTGCCCTCGACCAGCTTCTCGAGGGACAGTCCCGCCGCCTCCCGCTTCCACCGCAACTCCTTTCCGTAGAAGGTCGGGACGCTCATCGAACCGTCGATGTCCTTACGCCGCACCCGTGCTCACCGCCGTAACTCACCTGGCCGTTTCCGCAGTTCGCGTCGCGGACGCGAATGCCCTTCCACGGTAGCGAGCCGGACGACAGTCTGTGAGGTATTGATCACACACGGCACACAGAAAGTTGCCCACCCTCATGCCCGACCACTCCCCCACGGCCTACGACGTCACCCTGTGCGTCGAGGACCTCCGCACCGCCCTCGCCGAACACGGCATCACCCTCCCCTCCCTGCGAGTCGACCTGCCGAGCTTCGCGGGCACGTACGCCCCGCCGACGGGACTCGTCGCGCTGGGGAACTGCAACACGGCCACGGCCCGCGCCCTGGCCGCCGCGCTCAGGAAGACGGCGGCGGGGCGATGACCCACCTCGAACTCCACCTCCTGGCCACCCCGAAGGCGGCCCCGGAACTACGCCACCACCTCCGCGACCACCCCTACGACGTCCGCCTCTGCGCAACGGAGTTGCTGACGAACGTGATCGACCACGTGGGCGAGGGAACACCGGTGACCGTCCGTGTCATCGGGGTGCCGGGACACGGCCATACGCGCATCGAGGTGAGCGATCCCGAAGCACAGGCTCTGCCCGTCCTCCTGCCCGCCACGGAGACGGAGGAGTCCGGCCGCGGCCTGGCTCTCCTCGACGCGCTGAGCGACCGATGGGGCGTGAACCGGGCCCTGGACCACAAGACGGTCTGGTGCGAGATCAGGTCAATGTGCCCGTCAGAGACGACAATGAGTGGCCGTGGTGGTCGACGCCGACTACAACAGGCCGCAGATGAAGCAGAGTCCCAAGTTCGTCAGGGTCGCCCTGGCCGACGGCCACGAGACCCGGGCGTCGATCGATGACGTCGCGCACGCCCCGGGCAGCCTGTCGCCGGGCGATCACGTCACCGTGCTCTACGACCCGGCACGCCCCGGACACGCCCTGTTCCCCAGCCAACTCGGCTGGCTGGCGTTGATGTTCCCAGGCGTGCTGTTCGTCGCCGCCGGCCTCGTACCCACCACCGGCTACGGACTGGCGATCACCCGGATGGTTTCCGCGCATCTCCGAAGGTGAGGGCGGTCAGGAGTGGACCGGCTCCGTCGGGTCCGGTACGTGCGACGCGACCACCCGTTCGCGGCCCGTCGGCGGGACGTCCCGGCGTCGGTCCACCGCGTACGCCACGCCCGCGACGCCCAGGCCGAGCACCGCCAGTGCCGCGCCCGCCACCGCCGGGGACGTCGCCCCGAAGCCCGCGGCCAGCGCCACGCCGCCGATCCAGGCGCCGCCCGCGTTCGCGAGGTTGAAGGCCGCCTGGTTGGCGGACGAGGCGAGGGACGGGCCCGCGGCCGCCCTTTCCATGACCATCAACTGGAGGGGGGAGCCTGTGATGAAGGCCGCCACGCCAAGCAGAACCACCGCCAGGGCCGCGCTCCACTCCGCCCGCATCAGGACGGGGAAGAGGAAGAGCACCGCCACCATGGAGACCAGGCCGCCGAAGAGCGTGCGGCGCATCGCGTGGTCGGCGAGACGGCCGCCGATCAGGTTGCCGGCAGTGGCACCGACGCCGAAGAGCGCCAGGAGCAGGGTCACGTCGGAATCGGCGTATCCGGCGGAGTCCGTCAGCATCGGCGTGATGTAGCTGTACGCGGAGAAGAGGGCGCCGAAGCCGACGACGGTCGTGGCGAGGGCCAGCCAGACCGGGAGGGAGCGGAGGGCGGTCAACTCGCCGCGCAGGCCGGAGACCGGGGCTGGGGCATCAGACCCGCGGATCAGCAGAGCGACCGCCGCCATCGCCGCCACGCCGATCAGGCTCACGCCCAGGAAGGTCGCCCGCCAGCCCAGGTGCTGGCCCATGAGGGTGGCGACCGGGACGCCCGCGATGTTGGCGACCGTCAGGCCCATGAACATCAGGGAGACCGAGCGGGCCTTGCGCTCCGGTGCCACCAGGTTCGTCGCGACGACCGCGCCGACGCCGAAGAAGGCGCCGTGCGGCAGACCGCTCAGGAAGCGGGCGGCCAGCAACCAGTCGTAGCCGGGGGCGAGGGCTGAGAGCGCGTTGCCTGCCACGAACAGGGCCATCAGGGAGATGAGGACCGTGCGGCGGGGCATGCGCGCGGTGAGGGCGGCCAGGAGCGGGGCGCCGATGACGACGCCCAGCGCGTAAGCCGAGACCAGGTGCCCGGCGGTGGGGATCGAGATGTGCAGGTCGTCGGCGACGTCGGGCAGCAGGCCCATCATCACGAACTCGGTGGTGCCGAGACCAAAAGCGCCGACGGCCAGTGCGAGCAGGGCCAGGGGCATGAAGGGCTCTGCCTTTCGGGGAGCGGGGTTCCGTGCGGATGTCTGCAAGTTCAGCTTTAAGTTCAGCTACGGAACAAAGCATGCCCGGTCCAGTATTCCGGCAGGTTACAGCGCGGCGTCCAGTTGTCCTTACAAAGCCACAGACCGCCCTGACCAGGGACTTTTACGAACCCGATGTGGTCAGGTTCACACGCGCCGCCACCGGGAGATGATCGCTGCCGGTCTTCGGCAGGGTCCAGGAGCTGTCCGGCTCCACGCCCTTCACCATGATCTGGTCGATACGGGCCATCGGGAACGAGGCCGGCCAGCTGAACCCGAAGCCGCTGCCCGCCGCCCCCTGCGTGGAACGCATCTGCGAGGTGACGCCGTTGAGGGAACGGTCGTTCATCGTGCCGTTGAGGTCGCCGAGGAGGATCACCCGCGGCAGGCTCTCGTCGGCGATGGCCTCGCCCAGCGCGTCCGCGCTCGTGTCCCGCTGCCGGGCGGTGAACCCGGCGTTCACCTTCACCCGCACCGAGGGGAGGTGGGCGACGTAGACGGCGAGGGACCCCTCCGGTGTGGCGACCGTGGCCCGCATCGCGCGCGTCCAGCCGAGCTTGATGTCGACGGCCTTCACCCCGGTCAGCCGGTACTTGCTCCACAGCCCCACGGTGCCCTCGACCGCGTGGTACCTGTACGTCGCCCCCAGCGCCTTCTCGTACGCCGGTACGGCCGACGCCTTCAGCTCCTCCAGGGCCACCACATCGGCGCCGGACGCGGCGAGTTGGGTGGCGGTGCCGGCCGGGTCGGGGTTCTCGGCGTTGACGTTGTGCGTGGCCACCGTGAAGTCACCGCCGGTGCCCTGCTTGTCGGTGAGCAGACCGCCGAACATGTTCAGCCAGACGATCGCCGGGAGCAGTACGGCGATCAGCGCGGTCGCCGACCTGCGCAGTACGCCGAGCAGCACCAGCAGCGGGATCAGCAGGCCCAGCCAGGGCAGGAACGTCTCGATGAGACTGCCGAGGTTGCCGATGGCGTTGGGGATACGGGAGTGCATCAGCATCACGCCGGCCAGCAGCAGCGCGAGGACGGCGAGGACGATGCCCCGGCGCCAGATACGTGGATCGTCGCGCCAGCCCGACAGCAGCCGGTTCACCAGGCGCCGGAACCGGTCTCCCCGACGCTCGGGCCCCGAGCCGCCGTTGTCCGTCTCCGTCATGTACGCCTGCTGCGCCATACCGTCTGCCTCACAACCTGCCGTGCACACCGTCGTCCCCCGGATACGACCCTAGGGGATGATCGGCGCTGTTCCCGCCGTCACATGACGGCCGTACGGAAGACGAGGACGAACGATGCGGCCGGAGAGGTTCCGGTTACCGCCCGGTTGGCGTGGACTGTGACGAAACGCGAACACTCGGCCGACGGCGACAAGAACCCCTACGGCTGCGGTTCCGGTGAACTGACGGGCTGTAGGCCGGCCAGCACCGAGTCGACAATCTGTTCGGCCAGGCCCTCGGGGAGTTCCGCGTCCGGGCGCAGGATGGCCCTGAGCAGCATCGGGCCGGTGAACATGTCGTTGGCCAGATCGACGTCGATATCGGCGCGGAGTTCGCCGTTCCGCTGGCCGCGGCGCAGCACTTCCTTGCCCAGTTCACGCCGGGGATTGACGACACCGGCGTGATAGGCGTTCCAGATGCGGGGGCTGCTCTTCATCTGGGCGTACACGTTGTGCAGGATCGCCGACGAACGGTTCATCAGCCCGCGCCGGCGCAGCGATTCGAGCAGGACGACAAGGTCGTCGCGCATGGACGTGCCGGGGAGTTCGGGGTCGGGGGGCTCCGCGGCGCGCATGACGTCGACGAACAGCTCATCCTTGCCGTTCCAACGGCGGTAGATGGTGGCCTTGCCGACGCCGGCGGTCCGGGCGATCCGCTCGATGGACAGCTCGGCGAGCGGAACACCGTCCTCCAGGAGTTTCATCACCCCTTCCAGGATGGCACTCTCCACCGCCTCGCTGCGGGGACGGCCCCGGGCGGGACCCACGGACCGCGGCCGACTGTCGGCAAGGCTCACGTCATACCGTCCTCTCACTGGCTGCGGGAATTCTCCCGCAGCCCAAGCCTCCCCCGGTGGATCCGCGCTTTACCGTGCGTCCGCTCACTCCGCGGCGGCTACCAACTCCTGTTCCCGCTCGCCCTGCTGATCGGCCGGGGGCCTGCCCGGCAGGAAGAGGCCCGTGACCACGGCGCCGAGCAGCGCGACGCCCACACCGCACAGGGCGGTCGTGTGCATGGCGTGCAGGAAGGCGTCGTTGGCGGGCGTGACCAGGGCCTTGCCCTGCGCCCCGAGCTTCTGGGCGACACCCAGCGTGGCCTCGATGGACTCGCCGGCGGTCTCACGCAGCCCGGGCGGCAGCGCGCCGAGTTTGCCCTCGATGCCGTTGCGGTACGACGTCGACAGCACCGAGCCGAGGACGGCGATGCCCAGGGCGCCGCCGACCTGGCGGAAGGTGTTGCTGAGCGCGGAGGCGGAACCGGCCTTCTCCCGGGGCAGGGCCTGCATGATGACGACCGAGGTCGGCGTCATGATGTGCGCCATGCCGGTGCCCATCAGGAAGAAGACGACCTCGAGGAGCCAGATCGGGGTGTCGGCCTCGAAGGTGGCGAACATGCCCAGCATCGCCGCGATCAGCACCAGGCCGCCCGCGGTGGTGGCCTTGTTGCCGATCCGGTCCACGACCAGCCGGGCCCGCGGGGCGAAGATCATCTGCGCGACGGCCAGCGGGAGCAGCAGCAGACCGGACTGCAGCGGCGAGTAGCCGCGCACGCTCTGGGTGTAGAAGACGGAGAAGAAGGTCACGCCCATGAGCGCGAAGAAGACCAGCGCGATGGCGGCCATGGCGGCCGAGAAGACCTTGTTCTTGAAGTAGCTGACGTCCAGGGACGGGTGGTCGCTGCGCATCTCGAAGATCACGAAGCCGGCGAGCACCACGACACCGGCGATGATGGTCGCGAGCACCTTGGCGTCGGTGAAGTCGGCGAGTTCGCCGCCCTTGATGATGCCGTAGACCAGCAGGACCAGGCCGACGACGGAGAGCACCACGCCGACGGGGTCGAGACGGCCGGGGCGCGGGTCGCGCGAGTCGGGCACCAGCCACACCATCAGCGCGAGCGCGACGATCACGATCGGTACGTTGATGAGGAAGACCGAGCCCCACCAGAAGTGGTCGAGCAGCACACCGCCGGTGATCGGGCCGATCGCGATGGCGAGGCCGACGCCGCCGGCCCAGAGGCCGATGGCCTTGGGCTGTTCCTGCCGCTCGAAGACGTTCATCAGGACGGCGAGGGTGGCGGGCATCACGAAGGCGGCGCCGAGGGCCATCAGGGCGCGGTAGGTGATCAGCTCGCTCGGGGAGCCGGACTCGGCGGCCAGGGCCGAGCCGATGCCGAACACGACGATGCCGCCGATCAGCACCTTCTTGCGGCCGAGCCGGTCGCCGACGAGGCCGGCGGTGAACAGCAGGCCCGCGAAGACCAGGGTGTAGGCGTTGATCGCCCACTCCAGCTGGCTCTGGGTGGCGCCGAGGCCGGTCGGGGCCGGGGTGGAGATGGTCTTGACGGCGACGTTCAGGATCGAGTTGTCGAGCACCACGATCAGCAGGCTCAGCATGAGCACGCCGAGGATCGCCCAGCGGCGCCGGTGCACCTCCTCGGGTATGCGCGGGCCGGATGGAGCGTGGTCGGCAGGAGTTGTCATGGCGACGACCCTAGGCCCATTTCAATACGGTACCGTCTCGTATCTGAATTCCTTTACCCAGACCTTACACAACGCGTCATGGCGGGATCCGCCGTCGCCGCGGTGGCCTGTGACCCCGGGAGGGGGCCGTGGCCGATGCCCGATGGATCACACGGCGGTCCCCTGGCCGAGGACGGCACGAAGTGCCACCATGGAACCGATCCGGGGACACCGTCAGGGTGCCTCGAGATGAATTGAAGGAGCCGTTGCCATGACGCAGCTCTCGGCTGCCCAGCCTGCGCAGAACAGCCCCTCCGACGGCAGCAGGACGCTGTACGGGGGGAAGGGCACCCGCCGCATCACGGTCCGCGACATCGCCCTCGCCAAGGAACGCGGCGAGAAGTGGCCCATGCTCACCGCGTACGACGCGATGACCGCCTCCGTCTTCGACGAGTCCGGGATCCCGGTGCTCCTGGTCGGCGACTCGGCGGGCAACTGCCACCTCGGGTACGAGACGACCGTCCCCGTCACCCTGGACGAGATGACGATGCTGTCGGCGGCCGTGGTGCGTGGCACCCAGCGTGCCCTCATCGTCGGCGACCTCCCCTTCGGCTCCTACCAGGAGGGCCCGGTGCAGGCGCTGCGCTCGGCGACCCGGCTGGTGAAGGAGGCGGGTGTCGGCGCGGTCAAGCTGGAGGGCGGCGAGCGCTCGCACGAGCAGATCCGGCTGCTCGTCGAGTCCGGCATCCCGGTGATGGCGCACATCGGGCTGACCCCGCAGTCCGTCAACGCGATGGGCTACCGCGTGCAGGGCCGCGGCGAGGAGGCGGCCCAGCAGCTGCTGCGCGACGCCAAGTCGGTCCAGGACGCGGGCGCGTTCGCGGTCGTACTCGAACTGGTCCCGGCGGAGCTGGCGGCCGAGGTGACCCGGGTGCTGCACATCCCCACGGTCGGCATCGGCGCCGGTCCCGAGACCGACGCACAGGTCCTGGTCTGGACGGACATGCTGGGCCTGACCTCGGGCCGGGTGCCGAAGTTCGTGAAGAAGTACGCGGACCTGCGCGAGGTCATGGGCAACGCGGCCCGGGCCTACGCCGAGGACGTCGTCGACGGAACGTTCCCGCTGGAGGAGCACTCCGTCCACTAGAGCCACTGTGGCAACACCCAGGGACAGCCCGCCGATCTTCCCCCGTCGGCGGGCTGTCCCCCCTTTGCGCCTAAACCGGCGCCGCTCTCGCGGAGGTGGTTGCTCGCCGTGGGGGTTGCTCAATTGATGGTTGCGGTGGTGGCCGGAGGCTCAACTCCGGAGGTGCCGGCGGATTTCGCCGTCGTGTCGTTCGTCGGTGGGGGTGAGGCCGGCGGCCCTGGCTACGGCCGCCGAGGCGCCGTGGTCGGGGTGGATATGGGCGATGACCGTGTGCACCGGCTGCCGGGCGAGCCAGTCGACGAGGGCGCGGGCCGCCTCAGTGGCGATGCCGCGCCCCTGCCAGGGGGTCCCCGCCCACCCACGCGATCTCGGCGACCGGTCCGGCGACCGTCGCCTGCACCGTGCCCGTCAGACACGACTCGGCACGGAGCCGGATCACCCAGTTCAGCCAGGAGACGGCCGGGTCCAAACAGCCCGCGGTGAGGCGCCGGTAGCCGAGCGCAGGGCCTCGGGCGTGTCCGGGGTGCCGCCGGTGAAGGTGTGCAGGGCCGGGTCGGACAGCACCGCGGCCATCTCCTCGGCGTGCCCGACGCGCAGCGGCAGCAGCTCCAGCCGCCCGGTGCCGAAGGTCTGAGCGGCGAGGACGGTCATGCCGTGCACAGCACGCCGCCTCGTGTCGGCGCGGGCTGTCGGCGGACTGTCGGCAGGGGGTGCGCCGGTGTAGGCGGGCTGTCGGTGGTTTGTCGGTGGGGCCTGGCACGGTTCTCCCCATGACGCGAATCGACAACAACGCCGTGACCGTTCGGGGGCTGGTGAAGCACTACGGCGACACCAAGGCGCTCGACGGAGTCGACCTGGACGTCCGCGAGGGCACCGTGATGGGTGTGCTCGGGCCGAACGGGGCCGGCAAGACGACCCTCGTACGGATTCTGTCCACGCTGCTGAGGCCCGACGCCGGGCAGGCGACCGTCGCCGGCTACGACGTCCTGCGGCAGCCCCGCCAGCTGCGCCGGGTGATCGGGCTGACCGGGCAGTACGCCTCGGTCGACGAGAAGCTGCCGGGCTGGGAGAACCTCTACATGATCGGGCGGCTGCTCGACCTGTCCCGCAAGGACGCCCGGGCCCGGGCCGACCAGTTGCTGGAGCGCTTCTCGCTGACCGACGCCGCCAAGCGGGCCGCCGGCACCTACTCCGGCGGTATGCGCCGCCGGCTGGATCTCGCCGCCTCGCTGATCGGGCATCCCCAGGTGCTGTACCTGGACGAGCCCACCACCGGTCTCGACCCGCGCACCCGCAACGAGGTGTGGGACGAGGTCAAGGCGATGGTCGGCGAGGGAGTGACCGTGCTGCTGACCACCCAGTACATGGAGGAGGCCGAGCAGCTCGCCTCCGAGCTGACCGTCGTGGACCGCGGGAAGGTCATCGCCGGCGGCAGGGTGGAGGAACTGAAGGCCAAGGTCGGAGGCCGGACGCTGCGCGTGAAGCCGGTCGATCCGCTGCAGGTCCGGCCGCTCGCCGCCATGATCGACGAACTGGGCATCACCGGGCTCGCGACCACGACCGTGGACGCCGAGAGCGGCACCCTGCTGGTGCCGATCCTCAGCGACGAGCAGCTGACCGCCGTGGTCGGCGCCGTCACCGCGCGTGGTATCACCATCAGCTCCATCATCACCGAACTGCCCAGCCTGGACGAGGTGTTCCTGTCCCTCACCGGCCATCGCGCCAGTGCCCCGCAGGACGCCACGCCCGCCGACGATCGCGAGGAGGTCGCCGTATGAGCGCCGTCACCACCACCCCGGCCGCCGACGTCCGGATCCCGCTGCGCGGGCATCTGCGGCACACCGGGGCCCTGATCCGCCGCAATCTGCTGTGGATCCGGCAGGACCCGGAGTCGATGTTCGACGCGGTGCTGATGCCGGTCGTCTTCACACTGCTGTTCGTGTACGTCTTCGGCGGCTCGATCGGGCAGGCGCTCGGCGGCGGCCAGGACGGCTACGTCCAGTACGTCATCCCGGGCATGATCGCGATGATGAGCATGACCCTCTCTCAGGGCGTCGGCACCGGGTTCAGCCAGGACTTCAACTCCGGTGTGATGGACCGGTTCCGGTCGCTGCCGATCGGGCGCGGCTCGGTGCTGTTCGCGAAGATCTCCGTCGAGCTGGTGCGGATGCTGTTCGCGACCGCCGTGCTGATGATCGTCGCCGTGCTGGTCGGCTTCCACGTCACCCACTGGGGCGGGGTGTTCGCCGCCGTGGGCCTGTCCGCGGTGTTCGCCTCGTCGATCATGTGGGTGTTCCTCACCCTGGGCGTGATCCTGAAGAGCGCGCAGTCCGTGCAGGCGATGGGGTTCCTGGTGCTGTTCCCGCTGCAGTTCGGTTCGTCGATCTTCGCGCCGACGAACTCGATGCCGGGCTGGCTGAAGGCCTTCACCGACTACAACCCGCTGTCCACGCTCGCCGACGCGGCCCGCGGACTGATGATCGGCGGCCCGGTCGCGCACGACCTGTGGATCACGCTGGGCTGGTCGGTGGGGATCACGGCGGTGGCGGCGCCGTACGCGATCCACAAGTTCCGCACCAAGAGCTGACTCAGATCAGGGCGGTGGCCTCCGCGAGGGAGAGGCCACCGCCCTCGGCGTACGCGGACTCGTAGGCGGCGTCGTCGCCGAGTACGGCGCGGACCTGGGCCTCGGTGCGGGCGAGCATCGTGCGTTCCATGCCGGAGCGGATGTGGCCGGGAGGCAGCAGGGCCTCGGCGGCGCCCAGACAGCGGGCGGCGTCCCGGGCGCGGGCGCCGCCGTCCACGCCGGGCAGCGCGTGCGCGGCGACGGTCAGGACCGAGGAGACGCTGTGCGGGGTCATGGCCTGGGTCAGCGGGTCGGTGGAGTGCCGTATCGCCTCGCGCAGCTTGGCGAGGGCTTCCGTGTGGAGGCCGTCCAGGGCGTCCACCCAGGCCTCCTGGGTGAGGATCAGGGCGTCGAAGACGATGAAGTGCGCGATCTGGAACTGGATGCGCAACAGGCGTAGTTGCTCGCGGGCCTCGGCGATCCGGTCGGTCAGCAGCAGCCACATGGTGAGGAAGAGCCGGGCGGCGGGCATCGCCTCGTTGTGGCTGCCGTCGTGGTCGGCGATGACTCCGCGCAGCAGCCGTTCACCGCGCTCGCTCTCGCCCAGTTCGAGCAGCGCCATGCCGAGGCGGGCGTTGAGCACGGCGACCTGGGAGTGGGCGCCGAGCCGTTCGGCGCATTCGATGGCGGCCTCGTAGTCGGCGGCGGCCGCCGGGTACTCCCCCTTGCGTTCCTGGGACTCGGCGCGCGCGGAGAAGGCCTCGGCGGTGCCCCAGTCGTCCCCGATGCGCCGGAAGAGCTCCAGGGCCTCGTCGGCGTCGCGGATGGCGGCACCGGCCGAGGCGGCGAAGTTGGCGAGCACGTTGGCGCGCAGCTGAAGGGCACCGGCGAGCTCCCACTCGTAGCCGGGCGTACGACGGCAGGTGTCGACGCCTGCGTCGACGAGGGCGCGCAGCTGCTCTAGGCCGCCGGTCAGCATCACGGCGAAGAACCAGAACAGGCCGGGGGCCCGGCAGGTCTGCGGCAGGCCGGGCTCGTAGACCTGGGTGACGGCGCGCATCTTGGCCTGCGCGGCCGGTGCCTGCCAGGCCTCCAACTCGGTGTCCATACAGGCCAGATGGGCCAGATGGACGCCACGCCGGGCCTCGATGAGGGCTTCTCCGGTGTACGGCGGCGGAGCCTCGGTCAGGCGCTGCCACACCGGTTCGGCGCGGCGGACCGGCTCGGCGAAGGGGTCGGGGCCGAGGGCCATGATGTCGGCGCACCAGGTGCGGGTCTCGACGCGCTTGTCACGCAGCTGCCAGTACCAGACCAGGGAGTGGGCCAGGCACAGCGCCTCCTGCTCGTCCTTGGTCGCGATGGCGTGGCGCACGGCGGTGCGCAGGTTCTCGTACTCCAGCTCCAGCCGTGCCACGGCGGCGTGCTGGCCGGAGCCGCGCAGCAACGGGTCGGTGGTGCGGGCGAGTTCGCGGTAGTACGTCAGATGGGCGCGCTCGGCGGTGGCGCGCTCGCCGCTCTCGTCGAGGCGTTCGCGGGCGTACTCGGCGACGGTCTCCAGGAGCCGGTAGCGCATCCCGTGCCCGTCCGAAGGGGCGGCGACGACAAGGGACTTGTCGACCAGGGAGGCGAGCGCGTCGAGGGCGGCGGGGCCGCAGACGGCCTCGGCGGCGGCCAGGTCGCAGCCGCCCGCGAAGACGGAGAGCCGGCCGAGGACGTCCCGTTCGCCGGCGTCGAGCAGGTCCCAGGACCAGTCGACGACCGCGCGCAGGGTCTGCTGGCGGGGCAGCACGGTACGGCTGCCGGAGGTGAGCAGGCGGAAGCGGTCGTCGAGGCGGTCCGCGATCTGACGGGGCGTGAGCATCCGCAGCCGGGCGGCGGCGAGCTCGATGGCGAGGGGCAGCCCGTCCAGGCGGCGGCAGATCTCGGCGCAGGCCGCCGCGGTCTCCTCGTCGGCGTCGACCGTGAAGCCGGGCCGGGCCGCGCCGCCCCGGTCGGCGAGCAGCCGCAGCGCCACCGGCTCGGGCAGCGGCTCCACCGGCCGCAGCAACTCCCCCGGGACGCCGAGGGGTTCGCGGCTGGTGGCGAGGATCGTCAGGTCCGGGCAGCGCTCCAGGAGCCGGGCCGACAGGTCGGCCGCCGCGTCGACGACGTGCTCGCAGTTGTCGAGGACGATCAGCATCCGGCGCCGGGCGCAGTGGTCGACGAGCCGCTCGACCGGATCGTCGTGCCGGTCGGCGGCGGCCCGCATGCCCTCGGCGCCGGCGCCGTAGAGCACGGTCTCACGGGCGCCGAGCGCGCTGAGCACGGCCTCGGGGACGTCGGCCGGGTCGTCGACGGGGGCCAGTTCGGCCAGCCACACCCCGTCCCGGGCGGCGTACCGCACGGTCTCGGCGGCCTCCTGGGACAGCCGTGTCTTGCCGGCCCCGCCGGGCCCGAGCAGCGTGACCAGCCGGGCGGCGGCAAGGTCGCCGCGAATGGCGTCCAGGTCGGCCTCGCGCCCGACGAAGGAGGTGAGCCGGGCGCGCAGGTTGCCGGGCCTGGACGGCTCTTGGAGCGCCGGTGCCGGTTCGAGCAACTCCGCGTGCAGGGCGCGCAGTTCAGGTCCAAGGTCGGAGCCGAGGCGGTCGGCGAGCAGGTGTCGTACGGCGTCGTGGGCGGCCAGCGCCTCGGCGGTGCGGCCACAGCTGTGCAGGGCGCGCAGGCGCAGCGTCTGGAGGGGCTCGTCCAGGGGGTGGGCGTGGCACAGGGCGGTCAGCTCGGGCAGGGCCTGTTCGGCGTGGCCGAGGGCGAGGGCGGCGGTGTGGCGGGCGCGCAGCGCGTCCAGGCGGCGGACGTCGACGCGGGCCGCCTCGGCGCTGCGGTCGGGCAGGTCGGCCAGGGCCGGGCCGTGCCACAGGGCGAGGGCGTCGTCGAGGACGGTCGCCGCCTTGGCGGGGTCGCCGTCGGCGAGCGCGCGCAGGGCTTCGCCGGTGAGCCGCTCGAAGCGGTGCAGGTCGACGTCGTCGGGGGCGGCCGCGAGGCGGTAGCCGCCGTCGGTGGACTCGATCGCGTCCGCGCCGAGCGCCCGCCGCAGCCGGCCGACCAGCGCCTGCAGCGCGCCGCCGGCGTCGGCGGGCGGGTCGGCGCCCCACACCTCCTCGACGAGCAGCCCGGCCGGCACCCCGCGTCCGGCCCGCAGCGCCAGCACGGTCAGCAGGGCACGCAAACGCGCCCCGCCCACGGGAACGGCCGTGCCGTCGGGGCGGAGTGCCTGGGTGGTGCCGAGGATCCGGTAGCGCACGGGGTCCATTGTCCCTTGAGACGCCCGGGTGCCGCCTCAGGGTTTCAGATGCGCATGAACTGGGAGGAGCCGAGGGTGAGGGTCTGGCGGGGGACGGGGATCTCGATCCGGTCGCCGAAGACGCCGGACTCCTCGTGCTGATACCCGCCGCCGTCGGGGCGGGTCAGCGGGGTCCAGCGGGCGGAGAGCACGTCGACGATGAGACAGACCGGGATACCGCGCAGGGTGCAGTGGCCCGGCTTGGTGTTGTAGTCCCCGACCGCCGCCCAGCCGGGCAGCCCGGCCTCGATCTGGTTGGCGATGCGCCGTGCCGTCGCAGTGTACGCGTGAGTGACCGGTACCAGTGCCAGGCCGTTCTCCGTCAGCCGGAGGCGCGCGCTGCGCGGGAGTGGATCTGGTCCTGAACCAGTTCGACCCAGCCCTCGGCGGTCGTCATGGACACCTCCTGGTCCGACTCGATATGAGCGTAACGACTACCGGAACCAACAGGCCTCCGCATGACGTTCTTCTCACGTCACCTGTACGGTCGACCCCGCACGCCGCCGCCACCGAAGCGACACAGGAGTCCTGCCCCATGACCGCCACCACCACCCGCCACAGCGACCGGCGGATCAGTCCCGTCTTCGTCGGGATCCTGGCCGTCACCGCGGTTACCGGGTGGGCCACCTGGTCCGGGTTCGCCCAGCAGCCCGGGGTCGCGGTGTTCCTGTTCGTGACGGCGGCCTGGATCGTCTCCCTGTGCCTGCACGAGTACGCGCACGCGCGCACCGCCCTGCACAGCGGTGACATCACCGTGGGCGCCAAGGGCTATCTGACCCTGAACCCGCTGAAGTACACCCACGCCCTGCTGAGCATCGTGCTCCCGGTGCTGTTCGTGATCATGGGCGGGATCGGTCTGCCGGGCGGCGCGGTCTTCATCGAGCGCAACCGGATCCGCGGCCGGTGGCGGCACAGCCTCATCTCGGCCGCCGGCCCGCTGACGAACGTGCTCTTCGCCGCCGTCTGCACCGCGCCGTTCTGGCTGCACTCCCTGGACGGCGTCCCGCGCGACTTCCGTTACGCCCTCGCCTTCCTCGCCCTGCTCCAGGTCACGGCCGCGATCCTGAACTTCCTGCCGGTGCCGGGCCTGGACGGCTACGGCGTGATCGAGCCCTGGCTGTCGTACGACATCAAGCGCCAGGTGGAGCCGTTCGCGCCGTTCGGCCTGCTGTTCGTGTTCGCGCTGCTGTGGGTGCCGTCGATCAACAGCGCGTTCTTCGACGTGATCGACGGGCTGCTGCGCGGCCTTGGCGTGGACGACGTGAACCGTTACTGCGGTCAGGAGCTGTACCGCTTCTGGCAGGGGACGAACGAGTACTGCTCCATCGCCCAGTAAGCCCTCACGGAGCCCTCAGCCGAGAGCGGGAACTCCTCGCCCAGCGCCTGGAACAGCGCCGTGTCGAGGGCGACGCGCGCTTTCTGAGTCACCGCCACCGTGTCGGCGAAAAAGGCCCGCCCTCCGAGGGGAGAGCGGGCCTGGTCACCCGTGGATCACGGCAGTGTGAGGATCTCCGCGCCGGTGTCGGTCACCACCAGCGTGTGCTCGAACTGCGCGGTCCGCCTGCGGTCCTTGGTGACGACCGTCCAGCCGTCGTCCCACATGTCGTACTCGTACGTCCCGAGCGTCAGCATCGGCTCGATCGTGAAGGTCATCCCGGGCTGCATCACGGTCGTCGCGTGCGAGCTGTCGTAGTGCGGGATGATCAGCCCGGAGTGGAACGACGAGTTGATGCCGTGACCGGTGAAGTCCCGGACCACGCCGTATCCGAAGCGCTTGGCGTACGACTCGATGACCCGGCCGATGATGTTGATCTGCCGGCCGGGCTTGACCGCCTTGATCGCCCGGTCGAGGGACTCCCGGGTCCGCTCGACCAGCAGCCGGCTCTCCTCGTCGACGTCCCCGACCAGGTAGGTCGCGTTGTTGTCGCCGTGCACCCCGCCGATGTACGCCGTCACGTCCAGGTTGACGATGTCGCCGTCCTGGAGGACCGTCGAGTCCGGAATGCCGTGGCAGATGACCTCGTTGACGCTGGTGCACAGGGACTTGGGGAAGCCGCGGTAGCCGAGCGTGGACGGATACGCCCCGTGGTCGCACATGTACGCGTGGGCGACCTTGTCGAGTTCGTCCGTGGTCACGCCCGGCGCGATGATCTTCGCGGCCTCCTCCATCGCCTGGGCGGCGATGCGGCCGGCGGTCCGCATCGCCTCGATGGTCTCCGGGGTCTGCACCTCGGGCCCGGTGTACGGGGTCGGCGCGGGTTTGCCGACGTACTCGGGGCGGCGGATGTTTCCGGGTACCGAACGGGTGGGAGAGAGCTCCCCTGGTGCGAGCAGCGACTGGCCAGACATGCCAGCGAGTCTAACCAGCGGGCATGCGGGAACATGTGGATGGGGAAAGGAGCCGGTCATGGCCCTGTTCAAGAAGCGGACCGTCGGCAAGCCGGGCGAGTGGTACTACTGCCTGGAGGACAAGAAGGTCGAGGAGGGCCCCGAGTGCCCCGGCAAGGACCGGTTCGGCCCTTACGCCACACGTGAGGAGGCCGAGCACGCGATGGAGATCGCGCGGGAGCGCAACCTCCAGTGGGAGAACGATCCGCGCTGGCACGACGCGCCGGAGTCCCCGGAAGAGAGCTGATCAGAGCGGGGTGGGTGCGGCCGTGCGCTGAGCGCGCAGCCGCACTGCGTGCTCGTTGGTCCGGGCGTCGTACGACATCAGGGCGGGGAGGCACAGGGCCAGCAGGCCGACCGTGCCCGCGCACAGCAGGCCGCCCACGCCGACGGACGCCCGTAGGCCCAGCCATCCGGCCATGCCGCCGGCCCTGACCTGGCCGAGGGTCGGGCCCACGGAGTAGGACAGCAGCTCGATCCCGGCGAGCCGGCCGCGCAGCTCGTCGGGGATCGTCTGGTTCCACATGGCGCCACGGAAGATCCCGCTGACCATGTCGCAGCCGCCGGCGACGGCCAGGAACAGCAGGACCAGCCATACGTCGGTCATGGCGCCGGCGGCGGCGATCGCCAGGCCCCACAGCGCGGCCGACAGCACCACCATCCGCCCGTGCCGGCGCACCCGCCCGGTCCACCCGCTGACCAGGCTCACGAGGAGCGACCCGGCCGGGATGCTCGCGTACATCAGGCCCAGGGACCATTTCGCGTCCAACTGGTCGGCCAGGAACGGGAGGACGGCCAGCGGCATGGCCAGGAACATCGCCGCGAGGTCGACGGCGTAGGTGCCGAGGAGTTCCTTGCGGCCCCAGGCGTAACGGGCGCCCTCCGCGATGGAGCGGAGGGACGGCTTCACGGCCTCGTGGGAGGCGGGGGACGCGGCGACCGGGAGGATCAGGACGACCGAGACGGCGAAGGTGACGAGGTCGGCACCGTACGCCCAGCCGAGGCCCGCGTACGCCACGACCAGGCCGGCGGCGGCGGGGCCCGCGACCCCGCCGACCGTCCAGCGGAACGAGTTGAGGGCCGCCGCGGCCGGGAGGTCGTCGTGGGCGACGATCCTGGGCCAGAGCGAGTCGAGAGCGGGGCGCTGGACCGCCCCCAGGGCGGAGGAGAGTGCGGCGACGGCGTACAGCGGCCAGACGGCCGGATGCGGCAGCAGGGCGTTCACCAGCAGCGCCGCGCTGAGCAGGCCCTGACCGGCCTCGGTCCACAGGATGAGCAGACGCTTGTCGAGGGCGTCGGCGAGGGCGCCGCCGTAGAGGCCGAAGAGGATGAGCGGGAGCAGCTCGACCGCACCGATGGCCCCTACGGCGGCCGCGGAACCGGTGAGGTCCTTGATCTGCACCGGGACCGCGACGAACGTCAGGAAAGTCCCGAAGTTGCTGATCAGGCCGGAGGTCCACAGCCGCCGGAAGTCGACGGAAGCCTTCCAGGGGGCGAGGTCGGGGAGGAGGGTCACGCTGGGCCATGCTGAACGGCGCGGTGCGCCACATCAACCGCTTTTCCCGCGCACCCACCGACCCGACTCGGTTGGCAGAGAGTTGGCCCAGTCGGGTGGGTGGGCGATCACCAGGAGGTGGGGGGCGGTGCCGTTATCGTCTCCGCCAGCCTTGACAGGCGGTCGCGGAAGCGGCGGCGCGTCCTCGGGGAGGGGCCGTTCTCGCCTGTCGCCGCGCTGACCAGGTGCTGGACCGTGTCCAGGTCCAGTTCCGCGCCCTCGGGAACCGTGAGGGTCTCGTGGGCCATCGCCGTGAGCGCGTCGTCGGCCGTGGCGGACAGCGCCAGTACCGTCACCCCGGCCCGGCGGGCCGTGTGGACGTGGTCCAGGAGCGGTGCCGACTCGCCCGGCGCGACGACGAGCAGCGTCTCGCCCCGGCGGGCCGCCTCGATACGGCCGGGGCCGACCGCGAGGTGCGCCGGGTCGGTGGGACGCGCGTCGTGTCGTACGAGAGTCGGCGCCAGTTCCGGCGTACCGGACCACGCCGCCTCGTCCACCAGGTGCGCGGCGAGATGCCACGGCTCGTAGTCCGGGGTGCCGAGCAGGAGCAGTCCGCCGCCGTGGGTGACCACCGAGCCCCGCAGAGCGCCCGCGAATCTCCGTGTCGCCCCCAACCACTCGGTCCCGGCGAGCACTTCGCGCAACAATGCGACCCGTACGGCGTCCATGCCCCCGCATACTGCCGCAACCGGCCACCTGTGACGCGGAGTTCACCCCGAATTCGCCCAACCCGGGGAGAAGGCGGCCCATGAGCGACGTAGAAGCAAGCATTCCCTTTCGCGCGGGCACCGAGGGCTACGCCAGTTTCCGGATCCCGGCGGTGGTGGTCTCCCGGGCGGGCACGGTGCTCGCCTTCTGCGAGGGGAGGGTCAACTCCGCGGCCGACCACGGGCACATCGACGTCGTGCTGAAGCGGTCCGGGGACGGGGGGCGTACCTGGGGGCCGCTCCAGGTCGCCGCCGGCAACGGCACGGACCTCGCCGGCAATCCGGCCCCCGTCGTCCTCGACTCCGGCCGGATCCTGCTCGTCCACGTCCGCAGCGCCGCCTCCGCCACCGAGGACGGCATCCTGCGCGGGCAGGTGCCGGACGCGGACGGGCGGCGGGTGTGGGTGCAGCACAGCGACGACGACGGGGTGACGTGGTCCGCTCCGCGGGAGATCACCAAGACGGTGAAGAAGGCCGGGTGGCGGTGGTACGCCACGACGCCCGGGCACGCCGTCCAGTTGCGCTCCGGACGGGTCGTCGTACCCGCGAACCACACCGTCGCGCCCACCGGGGCCGACAACGGCACCGAGGGGAAGTACAACAGCGGCCACTGCCTGCTCAGCGACGACCGGGGCGAGACCTGGTACCTCGGTTACGTCGACGAGAACACCGACGGGTACGTCAACGTGAACGAGACCACCGCCGCCGAACTCCCCGACGGTCGGGTCTACTTCAACACCCGCAACGACTCGCCGTCACCGGGCAACAGGGCCGACGCGCACTCGGAGGACGGCGGGAAGACGCTGGTGAAGCCCTTCCGGCCGCAGGCCGGGCTTACCGCGCCCGTCTGCGAGGCCTCCGTGCTGCAGCTGCGGGATCCCGATCTGCTGCTCTACTCGGGCCCGGCGGACCCCGCCACCCGCGCGCTGATGACGATCCGCGCGTCGGCCGACGGCGGCACCACCTGGCGCCCCGTCCACCCGGTCGACGGTCTACCCGCCGCGTACTCCGACCTGGCCAGGATCGACGCGGCCACCGTCGGACTGCTGTACGAGACCGGGGACTTCAGCGCGTACGAGACGATCACCTTCCGCCGGGTGCCCGTGGACAGGCTCACCTGACCGGGTGCGGCCGCCGTCACGGACGTAGAGTCGGCCCATGACCTCTTCCGACACTTCCGACAGTGCACAGCAGCCGGCGGCCGAGAAGGCCCCTGCCAAGGATCCCTGGGACCTGCCCGACGTCTCCGGCCTGGTCGTGGGTGTACTCGGCGGCACCGGCCCGCAGGGCAAGGGCCTCGCCTACCGGCTGGCCCGGGCCGGCCAGAAGGTGATCATCGGTTCGCGGGCCGCCGAGCGCGCGCAGGCCGCCGCCGACGAGCTCGGTCATGGTGTCGAGGGCGCCGAGAACGCCGAGTGCGCGCGCCGCAGTGACCTCGTGATCGTCGCCGTACCCTGGGAGGGGCACGGCAAGACGCTGGAGGCGCTGCGCGGGGAACTGGCCGGCAAGCTGGTCGTGGACTGCGTCAACCCGCTCGGTTTCGACAAGCAGGGCGCCTACGCGCTCAAGCCGGAGGAGGGCAGCGCGGCGGAGCAGGCCGCGGCGCTGCTGCCGGACTCGCGGGTCACGGCCGCGTTCCACCACCTTTCCGCGGTGCTGCTCGCGGACCCGCAGGTCGAGGAGATCGACACCGACGTGATGGTGCTGGGCGAGGTGCGGGCGGACGTGGAGATGGTGCAGGCGCTGGCCGGGCGCATCCCGGGGATGCGGGGCATCTACGCGGGGCGGCTGCGCAACGCCCACCAGGTGGAGTCCCTGGTCGCCAACCTGATCTCGGTCAACCGCCGCTACAAGGCACACGCCGGGCTCCGCGTCACGGACGTCTGAGCGGATGGGGGACACTGGTGGCTGCCATCGTGTCCCCCTACCCGCAGCACGGAAAGCGACTTCCTCTCATGCCCCGTCTCGCCCTCTACGCGCTGGTCGTCTGCGTCCTCGCCGTCGCCGCCGCCGTCATCTCCTTCGTCCAGGGCAGTTGGCTGATGGGCGTCGTCTGGGTGCTGCTGACGGGTCTGTCGTCGAACATGACCTGGTACTACGCGAAGCGCGGCCGCGACGACAGGCCGGCCGCTAGCTGAGACCCGGCTGCCTCTCCGCCCCCTCCAGCAGGACCCGCCCGCCGATCTCCACCCAGCCGTACGGCTGTGGTGCCGTGAGGATCTGCGAGCCCCTGCCCTGGGTGATGTTCAGGGCCCGGCCCAGCTGCGCGGTGAGCAGGAGGGCGGCCGCCCCGGTCGCCTCGTCCTCGTCGATCCCGTCGTCGCGGCCGGGAAAGCCACGGGCACGCACCCGCCCGGCCGGCTCGTCCTCCCATGCCCAGGCATACAGCCACTCCCCCGGCGGCGGCACCGGCAGGGCGTCGACCTCGGTGGCCGTGGCGTACTGACGCAGGGTGCGCGGCGGGGCCCACTCCGGGAGCGCCTCGATCCAGCTGAACTCCCCGTCCAGGCGGGCGCCGACCACGCCCGCCGGTGTGACCAGTTCGGGGACGTCCAGCAGCCAGGCCGTGCCGACGCAGGGGTGGCCGGCGAAGGGCAGCCGCAGGGTGGGGGTGTAGATGTCGATGGCCCCGCGCTCGGGGTCGTCCACGAACACGGTCTCGCTGAAGCCGAGTTTCGCCGCCAGCGCCTGCCGGTCCTCCCGCCGGGGCAGCACCGAACCGTCCCGGACGACCCCGAGTCCGTTGCCGTATCCGCCGTTCGCCGCGCAGAAGACACGCAGCACGTCGTAATCAGTCACTCCGGCATTGAAGCACTCGTGGCGGCCGCGCCGCCGCCGAAGACCGCGCGGCCACCGAAGGCCGGTGGCGGTCCCGGTGACGGTCTCTGTGATCTTTCTGTGTCTGGTGAATCACACCCCGCGCGGGTAAGAGTGAGGTAAGTCTCAGGTAAGTTAGGTATGCCTCACCACACCTCCTTCGCTTGGAGCCTGCATGCGTGCCGTCCGACTCACCGTCACCGCCGCCGCCACCGCGGCCGCCCTGACCGCCCTCTCGGCCTGCACGGCGAAGAGCGACGCCAAGGACGGTGACGCGATCCAGGTCACCGCCGCCGACGCCACGTGCGGGACGTCGATCGAGTCCGTGCCGGCCGGGCACGTCACGCTCGCCATCGAGAACAAGGGCTCCAAGGCCACCGAGGTGGAGATCCTCTTCCCGGACGACCGGATCGTCTCGGAGAAGGAGAACATCGGGCCGGGCACCAAGTACACGCTCACCGCCGAGGTGAAGGCGGGATCGTACGAGATAGCCTGCCGGCCCGGCATGAAGGGGCACGGCGTCCGGCAGAAGCTGACCGTCACCGGCTCCGGCGCCACCGCCAAACGCAACCCCCGGCTCGACAAGGCCGTCGCCGACTACCGCGAGTACGCCCAGGAGCAGGCCGACGCCACCGTCCCGCTCGCCCAGACCTTCGCCGACGCCGTCAAGGCCGGTGACCTGGAGGCCGCCAGGAAGGCGTACGCGCCCTCCCGGCTCGGCTGGGAGCGCACCGAGCCGATCGCCGAGTCGTTCGGCGACATCGACCCCAAGACCGACACCCGCGCCGACGGCCTGGAGGCGGGCCAGAAGTGGACCGGCTGGCACCGGCTGGAGAAGTCCCTCTGGGCGGACAAGAAGATCGGCGCGTCCGAGAAGACGCTCGCCGATCAGCTCGTCACCGACCTGACGGACTGGCAGAAGCGGGTCGGCAAGGCCGAGATCACCCCGACCTCCATGGCCAACGGCGCCAAGGAACTCCTCGACGAGGTCGCCACCGGCAAGGTCACCGGTGAGGAGGAGCTCTACTCCCACACCGACCTGGTCGACTTCAAGGCCAACGTCGAGGGCGCCCAGAAGGCGTACGAACTGCTCAAGCCGGTCGCCCGGAAGAACGACCAGGCCCTGACCACCGAACTCGACAAGCAGTTCGCCGCGCTGAACACGCTGCTCGACAAGTACCGCCCGGACAAGGCGTCGTACGACTTCATGTCCTACGACAAGGTCGCCGACGACCAGCGCAAGGAGCTGTCCGACGCGGTCAACGCCCTCGCGGAGCCGCTGTCCAAGCTCGCCGCGGCCGTCGTCAAGTAAGGGGCGGGACATGGCCGAGAAGACCAGTCCGTCACGTCGCGCGCTCATCGGCTGGGGAGGGGCCGGGCTCGCGCTCGGCGCCGCCGTGGCGGGCGGCGCGGTGGCGATGACCGAGGCCGGCGACGACATGGACCCGGCCGCCGCCGACGCCGGTGGGGCGGTGGAGTTCCACGGCGCCCACCAGGCCGGCATCGCCACCCCTGTTCAGGACCGGCTGCACTTCGCCGCGTTCGACGTGAAGACCGACGACCGGGCCGGGTTCGTCCAGCTGCTGAAGGACTGGACGGCCGCGGCCCGGCGGATGACCGCGGGGAAGGCGGTCGGCGAGGGCGCGTACGGCGGGCTCGCCGAGGCGCCCCCGGACGACACCGGCGAGGCCCTCGGGCTCAGGCCGTCCCGGCTGACGCTGACGATCGGCTTCGGGCCGTCCTTCTTCGGGAAGTTCGGGCTGACGGACCGACGCCCCGCCGCGCTCGTCGAGCTGCCCAAGTTCCCCGGGGACAATCTCGACACCTCCCGTACCGGCGGTGATCTGTGCATCCAGGCCTGCGCCGACGATCCGCAGGTCGCCGTGCACGCCATCCGCAACCTCGCCCGGATCGGCTTCGGCAAGGTCGCCATCCGCTGGTCCCAGCTCGGCTTCGGGAAGACCTCGTCCACGACCCCGGACGCCCAGACGCCCCGCAACCTCATGGGGTTCAAGGACGGCACCCGCAACATCGCGGGGACCGAGACCGACCGGCTGAAGAAGTTCGTCTGGGTCGGATCCTCCGACGGTCCCGCGTGGATGAGCGGTGGGTCGTATCTCGTCGCCCGGCGCATCCGGATGAACATCGAGACCTGGGACCGGACTTCGCTCCAGGAGCAGGAGGACGTCTTCGGGCGGGACAAGGGCGAGGGCGCCCCCGTCGGCAAGGCCAAGGAGCACGACGAGCCGTTCCTGAAGGCGATGAAGCCGGACGCCCATGTGCGGCTCGCGCACCCCGACTCCAACGGCGGGGTCACCATCCTGCGCCGGGGCTACTCCTTCACCGACGGGACGGACGGGCTCGGGCGGCTCGACGCCGGACTGTTCTTCCTGGCCTACCAGCGTGACGTGCGCGGGGGGGTTCATCCCGCTGCAACGCAGGCTGGCGGCGTCCGACTCACTCAACGAGTACATCCAGCACGTGGGTTCGGCGGTCTTCGCGGTCCCGCCCGGCGTCCGGGACACGGACGACTGGTGGGGCCGGACGCTGTTCTCCGAGGAGGCGTGATCCGTGTTCTCCAACTATCTGATCGGGCTGCGCGAGGGCCTTGAGGCCTCGCTCGTCGTCTGCATCCTCATCGCCTATCTGGTCAAGACCGGGCGCAGGGACGCCCTGAGGCCGATCTGGATCGGCATCGCGGTGGCGGTGCTGATCGCCATGGGCTTCGGCTGCGCGCTCGAATTCGGCTCCCAGGAGCTGACGTTCCAGGCGCAGGAGGCGCTCGGCGGGTCCCTGTCCATCGTGGCGGTGGTCCTGGTGACCTGGATGGTGTTCTGGATGCGGCGCACCGCCCGGCACCTCAGGTCGGAGCTGCACGGCAGGCTGGACGCGGCCCTCGCGATGGGCACCGGCGCGCTGGTCGCCACCGCGTTCCTCGCCGTGGGCCGCGAGGGCCTCGAGACCGCCCTGTTCGTGTGGGCGTCCGTGCACGCGGCCAGCGACGGCACCCCGCGCCCCCTGATCGGCGTCGCCCTGGGCCTCGCCACCGCGGTCCTCCTGGGCTGGCTCTTCTACCGCGGCGCCCTGCGGATCAACCTCGCCAGGTTCTTCACCTGGACCGGCGGCATGCTGGTGGTGGTCGCGGCGGGCGTGCTGGCGTACGGCTTCCACGACCTCCAGGAGGCCGGCTGGGTCCCGGGCCTGACCGACCTGGCCTTCGACATCAGCGGCACCATCCCGCCGGACAGCTGGTACGGCACCCTCCTCAAGGGCGTCTTCAACTTCCAGCCCGACCCGACGGTGTTCCAGGTCACGGTGTGGCTGCTGTACCTGGTCCCGACGCTCGTACTCTTCCTCGCCCCGGTAGGGTTCGCCTCCGGGAAGGGGAAGGTGAAGGCACCTGATGACGCACCTGACGACCAGGGATCGCGGTCCTCGACGGCTCCGCAGGCGTGACCGGAACGCGCTCATAGCGGTCTCGCTGACCGCCATGTCGCTGTCGGCGAGCGGATGCGTGGTGGTGCACGGGGAGCGCGAGGTGCTCCCCGCCACCACCCGCGCCGAGGCCGCCAAGGCGCTGAAGCGGTTCACGGACGCGTACAACAAGGCCGACCAGGCCTACGACGCCTCCCTGGATGCCGACTACACGACCGGCGCCCTCGCCGACATCGACTCCGCGCGCCTGAAGGCCGGGCACGTGAACAGCCCGAGCGGCAACTCCGGCCACTCGGCGCTGGAGTTCGACGACGTCACGTACACCATCCCCAAGAAGGCCGGCTGGCCGCGCTGGTTCCTCGCCGACGCACACGGCAACAAGGGCGGCGACGACCGCTGGCTGCTCGTCTTCACCCGCGACAGCCTCTCCGAGCCGTTCCAGGTGGCGTATCTGACGCTGGTCGCGCCGGACAACGTACCGAAGTTCAAGACCGACAAGGACGGCTGGGCCGAGGCCGTGGCCGCGAACAGCACCCAACTGGCCGCCCCCCCGGCCGCCTTGGGCCAGGACTACACCACGTACCTGAAGAGCGGCGGCACCGTCTTCGCGGCCGGCCCACACACCAGCGGCTGGCGCACGGACCGCAAGAAGTCGACCAAGCCGGGCCTCGCGACCCAGTACATCGACGAGCCGCTGACCAACGGCGACTACGCGCCGCTCGCCCTGCGCACCACCGACGGCGGCGCGATGGTGTTCTTCGCCACCCGCTACTACGCCAAGCAGACCGCGGCCGCGGGCACTTCCGTGCCGACGCCGAACCAGGACGTCAAGGCCCTCACCAAGGGTGAGATCAAGCAGTCGCTGACCATGGAGTTCGTCTCCAACCAGGCCGCCCTGGACCCCGCCGGCACCGGAAAGGTCTCGGTCCTGGGACGTATCCAGGGGCTGACCTCCGCGGAGGGCTCCTGAGCTACCGCCGCGGCGGCCAGGCCGCGCCCACCTGGTCGGACTCGGCACCGGCATGCCGGGCGCCGACGTCGGTGAGGATCTCCAGGAGGGTCAGCGGGTCGGGCAGCGCGTGCTCGGGGCCGCGCACCCAGTGCACCCCCCGGTCGTCGTCACCGGGCAGCCGGGCGGGCGGTACGAGGACGTACGACCCCCGGCAGTGCCAGCGCAGGCCCGGGTGCTCGTCCATGGTCTCGGGGTGGCAGTCCAGCTCGCACGGCCACCACTCGTCCTCGTCCTCGGGGGTGCCGCGGGTGAGGGTGAAGAACAGCATGCGGCCGTCGTCGCTCTCGGCGACCGGACCGACCTCGACGCCCTTCGCGAGCAGCCGTTCCAGCGCCTGCCGGCCGGCCTCCAGGGGGACGTCCAGGACGTCATGCGTCATCCCGGTCGCGGTGATGAAGTTGGCCTGGGGCTGGTGCCGGGCCCAGCGCTCGATCTGGGCGCGGTCGGTGGTGGACTGCGTCTGCCACGCGAACGACACCGGGTGGCGGGCCGGGGTGGGGCAGCCGACGCGGTCGCAGGAGCAGCGGTAGCCGGGGGCGGGATACGCGGCGGGGGCCAGCGGGAGGCCCGCCTCGGCGGCGGCGAGCAGCAGGGCCGCACGGCTGTCGTCGTCGGTGCCGGCGGCTTCCTTCGGCCGCCGTCCGAGCAGCCACTGGGAGAGTTTGCCGTGCCGGCCACTCCGGCCGCCGAACGTCGCGCTCATGTATCGCCTCGCCTCGCTGTGGTGCGGACAGCATGCCTTATGGTCCCATCTGGGCGTGAAGGGGGGTACGCGAGGCAGGGGTGAGGGCGCTTGCGTCCTTACGCCTCCGCGCCCGGCGGCGGCCATCCGTCGCCCCAGTCCGCGTCCCGCGCCGCCCTGTACAGGTCGCCGTGCCGTTTCGTGACCGTGGTCCGTCGCAGTTGCTCCTCGGCCTCGCACAGGTCGAGGAGGACCTGGCCCTTGCGGATCTGCGGTCGCCGGACCACCCGGGCCGGCGCCGGGGCGGCCGGGAAGCGGGTGGCTGCCACATAGCTGAACTTCTCGTCCTCGTAGGCCAGTGATCCGCCCTTGACCTGGCGGTGCAGGGAGGAGCGGCTGACCCGGGCCGAGAAGTGGCACCAGTCCGTGCCGGGGACGATCGGGCAGGCGGCGCTGTGCGGGCAGGGCGCGGCGACCCGGAAGCCGCCGGCGATCAGGCGGTCGCGGGCCTCGATGACCCGGGCGTAGCCCGCAGGGGTGCCGGCCTCGACGATGACGACGGCCTGCGCGGCGGCTGCGGCGGCGTCAACGAGGGCGGCACGGTCTGCCTGGTCGAGTTCGTTGAGAACGTACGACACCGTGACGAGATCAGTGCTCTCAATGGTGAGCGACGCTCCGATCCGAGAGCGCCGCCATGATGCCTCCCGCAGTGCCGGGTTCGCCGCGGCCATCTCCCGGCCGAGGGCCAGCGCCGGCTCGGCCCAGTCCAGCACCGTCACCGGCCGCACCCCGGCCCAGGTGTCGGTCACCGCCCAGGTCGCCGCGCCCGTCCCGCCGCCGACGTCCACATGGCTCCCCGGCACCCAGCCCTCCGGCACCGCGGCGGCGAACGCCGCCAGCGCCGCCCGTACCGCCTCGAAGGTCGCCGGCATCCGGTACGCCGCGTAGGCCACCACGTCCGCCCGGTCCCGCAGGATCGGCGCGTCGGTCGGGGTGGCCCCCCGGTAGCTGGCGATCAGCCGCTCGACGGCTCCGGCGGCCTGCTTCGGGGGAAGGCCGTCGAGGAGTGCGGAGAGGGTGGCTCGGAGCTGGTCGGCCGGGGATTGGGGGTGGTTCACCCGGCGATTGTATGGACAGCCCTGGCCAGCCGTGTCGCCGCGGCCGCCCGGGGTGCACTGTCACCCGGCCGCCGCCGCGGATGCACGGTGTTGGCCAGCAGTACGAGGAAGGTGTCCGTCGCCCGGTCCAGCACCAGGCTCGTCCCCGTGAACCCGGTGTGCCCGGCCGCGCCCCGGCCCGCCAGTTCGCCCATGAACCACGGCTGGTCCAGCAGGAACCCCAGGCCGGGCGGGCTCAGCAGCAGGTCCACGAAGTCGGGGCCGAGGATGCGCGCCGGGCCGTACGCGCCGCCCGTCAGCAGCGCCCGGCAGAAGACGGCCAGGTCCCGGGCCGTGGAGAACAGGCCCGCGTGCCCGGCGACCCCGCCCAGCGCCCAGGCGGTCTCGTCGTGCACGACACCGCGCAGCATGCCCCGGTCCGCCTTGGCCCACGGCCGTCGCTGGTCCTCGGTGGCCGCCGCGCCCGGGCAGGGGCCGAAGTCGGTGGCGGTCATCCCGAGCGGGCGGGTGATGCCCTCGTGGACGAGGACGTCGAGGGTGCGGCCGGTGATCCGCTCCAGGACGTACTGGAGGAGGAGCATGTTGAGGTCCGAGTAGCGGTACGTGCCGGGTGCGCTGCTCGGCGCCTCGGCGCGGAGCAGGTCGAGGCGGGCCGCGTCGTCGGGGCAGTCGTAGAGGGGGAGTTCGGGGCGCAGGCCCGAGGTGTGGGTGAGGAGCTGGCGGACGGTGATGCCGTGGACGGCGGCCGCCCGGAAGTCGGGGAGGTAGGCGCCGACGCGGGCGTCGATGCCGAGGGTGCCGCGTTCGAGTTGCTGCACGGCGGCGACCGCGGTGAAGAGCTTGGTGAGGGAGGCCAGGTCGAAGCGGGTGCCGACGGTCATCGGGACCCGGGCGGCGGGCGGCAGTTCGACACCGGCGTCGGCCTCGGGGTCGTACCCGGACCAGCGCACCGCCCAGCCGGCCGCCTGCTGCACGGCGATCACGGGCCCACGCCCGGCGACCACCACGGTCCCGGCCGCCCAGGGCCGCTCACCGGCGGTGAGGTCGTGCACTTCGCGCACGAGGTGGCTGAGTTCCGCGGGGTCGAGCCCGGCCCGTTCCGGTGTCTCGACGCGCAGTCTCGGTACGCTCAGCTCTCTTCTCCCTTTCTCGACTTCGCTCGAATGAGGGCACCCCCATCCTCCGTCCCCGCACGTGTGTTCCCGCGCGCCGTCCGGGGACGGCACATTCCCACGAAGCAGGCCAGCGCCACCAGTGTCCCCGCCAGTTGGACGATCGCCATGGGGACCGCGGTTCTCTCCCCGGCGATGCCGACCAGCGGCGAGGCGACCGCGCCCACCAGGAACGAGGAGGTCCCGAGCAGCGCGGACGCGGAGCCTGCGGTGTGCCGGGTGCGCAGCAGGGCGAGGGACTGGGCGTTGGGGAGGGTGAAGCCCATCGCGGACATCAGCACGAAGAGGGCGGTGGCGACGGGAGCGAGGCCGACCGGGCCGAAGACGCCGGTGGACATGAGGAGCAGGGCGGTCGCGGCGAGGACGGTCACGACCAGACCCGCGCCCAGCACCTTGTCCAGGCCGACACGGCCGACCAGCACCCTGCCGTTGATCTGCCCGGCGATCACCAGCCCGACCGAGTTGAGCCCGAAGAGCAGGCTGAAGGTCTGCGGGGATGCGCCGTAGATCTCCTGGATGACGAAGGGCGAGGCCGAAATGTAGGCGAAGAGCGCGGCGAAGGCGAAGCCGCCCGCGAGCATGTAGCCGGTGAAGGGGAGGTCGGCGAGCAGGGTGCGCATGGCGCGTACGGCGGCGGCCGCTCCCCCGGCGTGCCGGTCGGCGGCCGGCAAGGTCTCCGGGAGCTTCGCCCACACCACCGCGGTGAGGACGGCGCCGACGACGGTCAGGACGGCGAACACGCCCCGCCAGTCCGTCACCCGCAGGATCTGCCCGCCGATCAGCGGGGCGATGATCGGGGCCACCCCGGAGACCAGCATCAGGGTGGAGAAGAAACGGGCCATCGCGACACCGTCGTGGAGGTCGCGTACGACGGCTCGGGCGATGACTATGCCGGCCGCGCCCGCGAGGCCCTGGACGAGACGGAGGGCGACCAGGGTCTCGACGTTGGGCGCGACGGCGCACAGGGCGGTGGCGGCGACGTAGAAGGCGAGGCCGGTCAGCAGCGGGCGGCGGCGGCCCCAGCGGTCGCTCATCGGGCCGACGACCAGCTGGCCGAGGGCCATGCCGGCGAGGCACGCGGTGAGGGTGAGCTGGACGGTCGCGGCGGGGGCGTGCAGGGAGCGGGTGACCTCCGGCAGGGACGGGAGGTACATGTCCATCGCCAGCGGGGGCGTCGCGGTGAGGCCGCCGAGGAGCAGGACCAGCAGCAGCCCGGCGCGGCGGGCGGTGGGGGTGGGGGTGGCGGGCCCCCGGGCTGTGGGAACGGCGGTGTCCTGGGTGTCCGATGTCGGCGGTGCCGGCTGCTCGGGCATGTCCCCCCTCGCTCTCTCGTGAAGTCGCGGGCTCGCTGGTCCCTGCCTTGGTGAGCGACTTGCTGGACGTCTTACCGAACGTCTTGCTGAACGCCGATGTCCGGCGCCTATGCTCTCAGCTCGTACAGACTGCCTGGAAACACATGAGCGAGGGTGGGGCGGCCGGGATGGCTGAGCAGCAGAGTGTGCGGTGGGGGATCCTGGCGACGGGCGGGATCGCGGCCGCGTTCGCGGCTGACCTGGTCGATCTGCCCGACGCGGAGATCGCGGCGGTGGCCTCGCGGTCCCCGGAGTCGGCGGAGGCGTTCGCGGAACGGTTCGGGATCGGGCGGGCGTACGGCGACTGGGAGTCGCTGACCCGGGACGAGGACATCGACATCGTCTACGTCGCCACTCCGCACTCGGCGCACCGGGCGGCCGCCGGGCTGTGCCTGGAGGCGGGGCGGAACGTGCTGTGCGAGAAGGCGTTCACGGTCAACGTCCGCGAGGCCGAGGAACTGGTCGCGCTGGCGAAGGAGCACGACCGCTTCCTGATGGAGGCGATGTGGATGTACTGCAACCCGCTGGTGCGGCGGCTGAAGACGCTGGTCGGGGACGGGGCGATCGGCGAGGTGCGGACCATACAGGCGGACTTCGGGCTGGCTGGGCCGTTCCCGGCGGCGCACCGGCTGCGGGACCCGGCGCTGGGCGGGGGCGCGCTGCTGGACCTGGGGGTGTACCCGGTGTCGTTCGCGCAGTTGCTGCTCGGTGAGCCGGACGGGCTGTCGGCGCGAGCGGTGCTCTCGGAGGAGGGCGTTGATCTCCAGACGGGTGCCCTGCTCTCCTGGGAGAGCGGTGCTCTCGCGACGGTGCACTGCTCCATAGTCGGCGGCACCGGCACCACCGCCTCGGTCACCGGGTCGCTCGGCCGGATCGACATCCCGGACGGCTTCTTCAACCCCGAGCGTTTTGTGCTGCACCGCGACGGCCGCGACCCGGTGGAGTTCGCCCCGGACCCGGCCGACGGCCCGCGAGGCAGCTTCCGCCACGAGGCCAGGGAGGCCATGCGCGCCCTGCGGGCCGGCGAGAAGGAGTCCCTGCTCGTCCCGCTCGACGGCACCCTCGCGGTCATGCGCACCCTGGACTCCCTCCGCGAGCTGATCGGCGTCCGCTACCCCGGGGAGGCGTGACCCGGCCGGGGCGCTCCTGCGGGGTGCGCGGCGTGACCTCAGGGGCGCGCCTGCCGGGCGTGATCTGAGGGGCCGCGCTGTCTAGGCTGCGACCCCATGAATGCCAAGCAATCGAAGATCGCGGTGGTCACCGGCGCCGGCTCCGGGGTCGGGCGGGCCGTGGCCGTGGAGCTGCTGCGGGCCGGCTGGTCGGTGGCGCTGGCCGGGCGGCGCCCTCAGACGCTGGAGGAGACGGCGGCGCTGGTGCCCGAGGGCGCCTCCGTCGCCGTACGCACGGACGTGGCGCTGCCGGAGGACGTGGCCGGGCTGTTCGCGGCGGCCGTCGCGCGGTTCGAGCGGGTGGACCTGCTGTTCAACAACGCGGGGACGTTCGGGCCCGGCGGGGTGCCCGTGGAGGATCTCGCCTACGAGGCGTGGCGGCACGTCGTGGACACCAACCTCAACGGGGCGTTCCTGTGCGCGCAGGCGGCGTTCCGGCAGATGAAGGAGCAGGAGCCGCGGGGCGGGCGGATCATCAACAACGGGTCCATCTCGGCGCACACGCCCCGCCCGCACTCCGCCCCCTACACCGCGACCAAGCACGCGCTGACCGGCCTCACCAAGTCGCTGTCCCTGGACGGGCGGCCGTACGGCATCGCGGTCGGGCAGATCGACATCGGCAACGCGGCCACGGACATGACGGCCCGGATGCAGACCGGCGCCCTGCAGGCGAACGGGGAGATCGCCCCGGAACCCGTGATGGACGTGGCCGATGTGGCGCGTACCGTGCGGCACATGGCCGAGCTGCCGCTGGAGGCGAACGTGCAGTTCGTGACGGTGCTGGCGACGGCGATGCCGTACGTCGGGCGGGGCTGAACCGCCGTTCAGCCCGGACCTTCGCAACTTGCACAAGCGGAATTCAAACGTCCGCGGTACTCCGGCCGGTAACGCGCCTATGCTCGACTTTCCTCCACCAGAACTTCACAGTTGGGGCTCTGGTGTTCCGCCGACCACAACGAGGGGGAGGCGGCAGCCGTTCCACCGGACCGGGTGGGGGCGGACCGGTGCGGGACCACGGGTACGAACCGGTGGGTGGAACGGCTGCCGCGTGACGTCAACTCGCCGGTGTGTCACCCGGGTCGGCGGCGGCCGCCCGGCGCCGGCGCAGCGTCCACGCCCCCGCGCCCAGCAGCGCGAGCGTCCCCGCCCCGCCCCCCGCGATCCGCCACGGCGACGGTCCGGACGCGCCCGAACCGGCCGCCGCACCCGTCCCGGCCGCTCCCGCGGCGCCCTTGGCCGTCGCCGGCGACGGGCTCTCGCTCACCGCACCCTCGCTCAGCGGATCGACCAGCGTGCCCACCGCCTGGGCCGAACTCCCCCTGCCGAAGCCCCAGTCGAGCAGCGCGGCGGTCTCCTCGTACACGCCGTTGCCGCCGCTGTCCGGGTGCATCACGGTGACCAGCAGGGTGCGGCCGCCCCGGGTGGCGGCGCCGGTGAAGGTGTTGCCGGCGTTGCTGGTGTAGCCGTTCTTGACGCCGAACAGGCCCTTGTAGGTGCCGAGTCCCCAGGAGCCGGTGAGCAGTCGGTCGGTGTTCTGGATCTGGAAGGTGTTCTTGCCGCCCGCCGGGAAGTCCGCGGTCCTGGTCCCGCAGTAGCCCCGGAATTCGTCGTCCTTGAGCCCGTGCCGGGCGAAGAGGGTCAGGTCGTACGCCGACGACAGCTGCCCCTTGTGGTCGAAGCCGTCCGGGCTGACCACATGGGTGTCGAGTGCCTGCAGGCCGGCCGCCTTGGCCTGCATCTCGGCGACGGTCTTCGCGATTCCGCCGTTCATGTGGGCGAGGACGTGCACGGCGTCGTTGCCGGAGCGCAGGAAGACGCCCTGCCACAACTGCTCGACCGTGTAGGTGATGCCGGGCTTGACGCCGACCAGGCTGGAGCCGGCCGGGACGTCGGAGATGTCGGTGTCCTTGACCCGGTAGCGCTCGGTCCGGTCGAACTTCTTCAGCACGGTGTCCGCGAACAGCATCTTCAGGGTGGAGGCGGGCGCCAGGCGCCGGTGCGCGTCGAAGGAGGCCAGTACCTCCCCGCTCTCGCAGTCGGCGAGCAGCCAGGCGCGGGCGGTGATCTTCCTGGGGAGGCCGGTGGCACCGCGCACCTGGATGCCACCGCGGGCCAGGCGCTCGCCGCCCACGACGGTGGCGGCGGAGGCAGGGGTCGCCGTGGAAAAGGGGAGAGCGGCGGCCGTCAGTCCGAGGACGGCACGCCTGGTCAGTGGGGAGGAATCGCGCACCCCGGGACGGTACACCGCGTCGAACAGCGGATGGGCGGCTGGCGCACCTCCCGGATGCGCCCGGCCGACGCCCTGCGCAGCGTCTCGTAGTCCACCCGGCCCCCTTGGACCGGGGCGCCGCTTCCGATTCCCCCGGGACCCCACTCACCACCCAGTGGAGAACCCATGTACAGACTCACCGGAGTCACCAAGCGCGACCGGCAGCCCCAGGGGTACGGCCAGCAGCCGTATGCGCAGCAGCGGTACGAAGGCGGCCAGGGCTACTGACGCTGATCGCCGTCGGACCGCTCACCGCCCGAGCAGCCGGTCGGTCTCGGCCAGCTGCTCCGCGGTGAGCGGCCCTTTCGCGATCGCGCCGGCGTTCTCCTCGGCCTGGGCGACGGACCGGAAGCCGGGGATGGGGACCGTGCGCGGGCTGCGCGCCCAGATCCAGGCGAGGGCGCCCTGCGCGAGGGTCCGCCCGTCGCTGGTGAGGACGGCTCGCAGCGCGTCGATCCGCGCGACCCACTCGGGATCGGCGCCGGACCCGTCCCCGAACCCGGGCAGCCAGGCCGGCGGCCTGCTGCGGATGTCCCCGGCCGAGGTCCCGCCGCGCCGTCCGCCGAGCAGCCCCATCGCGAGCGGGCTGCGGTTGACGCTGGCGAGGTCCGCCTCCTCGCAGGCGCGGATGAGTCGCGGCGCGTCCTGGAGCACGTTGAGGGTGTTCTGTACGGCCGTACAGTGCGGTCCCTCGGCGAAGACGGCGGCGCGGTCCGGGTCGTCGGTGCTCCACCCGTAGGCGCGGATGAGCCCCTCGCCGACCAACTCCTCGCAGACATCGCGCAGTTCGGCGGCGCGCACCGGGTCTGCGTCCGAGAGGTGGAGCTGGTAGAGGTCGACGTGGTCGGTGCCGAGGCGGCGCAGGGAGGCGGTGAGGGCGCGGCGGACGTAGGCCGGGGAGTCGTCGGCGCCGGTGAGGGTGCGGGTCTCCTCGTCGAAGACGTTGCCCCACTTGGTGGCCACGACCACCTCGCCCCGGCGCTTGCCGAGGGCGCGGCCGAGGACGCGCTCGCTGTGCCCGGTGCCGTAGGTGTCGGCGGTGTCGAAGAAGGTGACGCCGAGGTCGAGGGCGCGGTGGATCGCCCGTACGGACTCCTCGTCGTCGACCCTGCCCCAGCCGAGCGGCTGCCCGGAGCTGTCCTGCCACTCACCGCCGATGGCCCAGCAGCCGAAGCCGAGCGCGCTGACGCGGATGCCGGAACGACCCAGAGTCCTGGTGGTGCTGTCGCTGTTCATGGCGTTCATGGCGTTCATGGCCAGGACGCTAGGAGTTGGAGTGCACGCGAGGGCAAGGGGGTGGTCAGGCCTGCCCGGTCTCGAAGCGGGAGATACGGCCGTCCTCCTCCACGGTGAAGTTCCAGCGGGTCCGCATCTCGCCCCAGGCGTCGTTGCGGTAGTGCGCGAGCAGGGAACGGCCGCCGTTGGACTCGTTGTCGACGTCGAGGTGGCCGTTGGAGGAGAAGATCTCCCGGTCGATCCACTCGTCCAGGTTCCGGTCGGAGCCGTCGTCCGCCATGGTCGCGTCCGGGGTGAGGAGGTCCAGGAGGCGCTCGCGGTCGTTGGCGTTGACGGCGGTGACGAAGGCCCGGACGGCCGGGTCGCGGAGCTTGGCTGTCTTGATCGTCATGCGAGTCAGCGTCACACCGTGGCCGCGGGGCCGCCACCCGAACGGCGGCGACGACAGGCCGTTCGGGTGTGACGGATGCGACGGTGGAGACCGTGATCCGTTGCCGCCGATGGGAGCCACCGTGACCTGCTACGAACGACGTGATGTGGGCCTGCTCCTGCTTCGGCTGGGGACCGGCGGGGTGCTGGCGGCGCACGGTACGCAGAAGCTGTTCGGCTGGTTCGGCGGCGGCGGGATCGAGGGCACGGGCCAGTACTTCGAGTCCGTCGGGTACGCGCCCGGCAGACAGAGCGCGATCGCGGCGGGGCTGGCGGAGGCGGGCGGTGGAACGCTGCTGGCCCTGGGCCTGGCGACCCCGGCGGCGGGGGCCGCGGCGGCCGGCGTGATGGCGGGCGCGACCGCGCTGCACATGCCGAACGGCTTCTTCGCGGCGGAGGGCGGCTACGAGCATGCGGCGACCCTGGGCCTGGCCGCGGCGGGCCTGGCGGTGGCGGGCCCGGGCCGGCTCTCCCTGGACCACGCGTTCGGGCATGTCTTCGACCAGGGCTGGATGGTCCCGGCGGCGCTGGGGGTGTCGGCGGCGGTCACGGCGGCGGTGATCGGCGCACGGAACCGGCGGCTGCAGCGGCAGCGGGAGGGCGAGAAGGAGGCGTTGTTCGAGGAGTGACCGCCGGGTCGGGCATGGCAGGCTACGGGCTCATGACGGAACAGCGGACCCCGCCCATCGACGTATGGGCCGCCATCGACGACCTCTGGACCTGGCTGGACGCCCACCGCACGCACGACGGCGACACCGGCCTCGTACTGCGCATGCTCAAGCTCACCGAGGAGGTCGGCGAGGTCGCCCAGGCGGTGATCGGCGCGACCGGCCAGAACCCCCGCAAGGGCGTCACCCACACCTGGGACGACGTGCAGGGCGAGCTGTGTGATGTGGTGATCACGGCGCTGGTGGCGTTGCGGACGCTGACCCCGGACGCGCGGGGGGTGTTCGAGCGGCATCTCGCCCGCGTGACGGAACGCTCGCTGGGGCCGTCCGCGTCCTAGGGGACATCGACCATCCGGTGGGCGCGGCGGCGGGTTCGGCGCGTGCCTGGCCGAGCCGGCTGCGTGCCTGGCTGAGCCGGCTGCGTACCGTGCGTGACGGGAACGCCGATCGCCCTCGCCGTGCGGGGCGGCGTCTGCCCACCGGCCGCGGTGTCTTCGTGCGACCCGCCAGTCGTCCGGTCGGGTGGCGGTAAGAGACCCGTCGCGTTCGACAGAACGAAACCGTGGCTTCGTCGCACCGGCACGACCCGCCCACAGCCTTGCGTCGTCCGACGACGTACACCGCCCCCGGGCGTTGAGGAGAAGTCACCGATGTTCCACCTGAACCGGCGCATGCTCAGTGCTCTCGCGGTCGGCGCCGCCTCCGTTCTCGCTCTGGCCGGCTGCGGCAAGAGCGCCGATTCGGCTTCCTCCACGGCGGCGCACGGCGGGGGCGGGGACACCCTGGTCATGGCCGCCGTACCGTCCGAGAACTCGGCCGATCTCAAGGCGTCCTACCAGGCCGTGATCAAGCTGCTGGAGAAGGAGACCGGCAAGAAGATCGCGTTCCAGAACGCCACCAACTACGCGGCCGTCATCGAGGCACAGCGTTCCGGCAAGGTCCAGATCGCCATGTACGGACCGTTCTCCTATGTGCAGGCACGCAGCTCCGGCGTCAAGACCACCCCGATCGCGGCCGGTGTCGCGGCGAAGGGCGCCAAGCCCGGCTACCAGTCCTACGGCATCGTGAAAACCGGCTCGTCCATCAAGGACCTCAAGGGCTTCAAGGGCAAGAAGGTCTGCTTCGTCGACCCCAACTCCACCTCCGGCTACCTCTACCCGCGCGCCGGGCTGCTCGACGCCGGGATCAACCCGGACAAGGACATCACCTCGGTGATGGCGGGCGGCCACGACGCCTCGGTGCTCGCGGTCAAGAGCGGGCAGTGCGAGGCCGGTTTCGCCTACGACACCATGGTCGACAAGCAGCTGATCGAGAAGGGCCAGATCAAGAAGGGCGAGATCACCACGGTGTGGAAGTCCGAGGTAATCCCGGGCTCCCCGGTGGCGATCAGCGACAGCCTCGACGCGGACCTGAAGAAGAAGCTCACCGACGTCTTCCAGAACAAGGCCAACGCCGACTACCTCAAGGCCCACGGCTACTGCACCGGCAGCAAGTGCGAGGTGGACGACGCCGGCGACTGGGGCTTCGCCCCGGTGACCGACTCGCTCTACGACGGCGTCCGCAAGGTCTGCGACGTCACCAAGGACAAGCAGTGCGTGGCGTCCTGACCCCGACCGGCACGGTGGTCCGGTTCGAAGGGGTCAGCAAGCGGTTCGATCCCGACATACGCGCGCTCGACGACGTCTCGCTGAGCGTGCGGGCCGGTGAACTGGTCGTCCTCCTGGGTCTGTCCGGGTCCGGCAAGTCGACGCTGCTGCGGCACGTCGACGGGCTCCAGCGGGCCACCGCCGGCACGGTCACCGTGCTGGGCACCGACGTCGGCCGGGCCGGCGGCACCGCACTGCGCGGGCTGCGCCGCCGTATCGGCTTCGTCTTCCAGCAGTTCCATCTCGTCGGCAGCCTCACCGTGCTGGAGAACGTCTGCACCGGGGCGCTCGGCCGGCTGCGCGGACCCCGGCTCGGCCTGATCAGCTACCCGAAGTCGGTACGGCAGGAGGCCCTGCGGCATCTGGAGCGGGTCGGTCTGCTCGGCCAGGCGTTCCAGCGGGCCGACACCCTCTCCGGTGGCCAGCAGCAGCGCGTCGCCGTCGCCCGCGCGCTGATGCAGCGCCCGGAGATCCTGCTCGCCGACGAACCCGTCGCCTCGCTCGACCCCGAGTCCTCCGCGCAGATCATGCGGCTCATCAAGGAGATCGGCGAGGAGGAGCAGCTCACCGTGCTGTGCAGCCTGCACCAGGTGGACCTCGCCCTCTCCTGGGGCCACCGGGTGATCGGGCTGCGGGGCGGGCGGGTGCTGATGGACAGTCCGACCGCCGGGCTGACCCGCGAGGAGGTCATGTCCGTGTACGAGCGGCTGGGCGCCGCGGCCCCGGCCGTTCTCGTGGGCGGGGCGGGATGACGCCATGACCGTACGGACCACGGACGCACCGAAGTCGCCGCCCCGGCCCGCTCCGGTGCGTCCGGTGGCGCGGACCCTCGCGCGGCCCCGCGCCGGCGGGGCCGCCGCCCTGCTCGTGCTGGTCGCACTGCTCGGCCTGGCCTGCTGGGCCTTCGGCGACCTGCGCATCAATGTGGCCACCCTGACGGACAGCGCCTCGAACGCGGTCGACTTCGGCCGGCGCATGGTCCCGCTGGACTTCCCGCCGCCCGGCGAACTGCTGACGCTGTGCGCGCAGACGCTGGCCGTCGTGGTGTCCGCGACCCTGCTGTCGGTCCTGCTCAGCCTCCCGGTGGCGGTCCTCGCGGCCGGCAACACCACCCCGCACCCGGCCGCCCGGTTCACGGCGCGCGGTGCCATCGTGCTGGCCAGGGCCGTGCCGGACGTGGTGCTGGCGATCGTGTTCTTCCGGATCTTCGGCCTGGGCGGGCTCACCGGCGTCCTGGCCATGGGCCTGCACTCGGTGGGCATGGTCGGCAAGATGTACGCCGACGCCATCGAGCAGATCGACGAGGGGCCGCGCACCGCCGTACGCGCCACCGGCGCCGGCCGCGTACAGCAGCTGGTCTCGGGTGTCCTCCCGCAGGTGCTGCCCGCCCTGGTGGCGAACGCCCTGCACCGGCTCGACATCAACCTCCGGGTCTCGGTGGTGCTCGGGTTCGTCGGCGTCAACGGGCTCGGGTACGCGATCGCGGGGGCGCTCGGGTCGCTGGACTACCGGCGGGGTATGGCCCTCGCGCTGGTGGTGCTGGTGCTGTGTGTGCTCGTCGAGCTGCTGTCCGGGGCGATCCGGCGGGCGTTGCTCCGGGATGCCGGTTCGGGGAGGAAGCAGCGCCTGTCCCGGTGGCATCCCGCGGTCCGCGCCGGCGCGGCGGCTCCGGTGCGCACGGTCACGGCACCCCCGGTGACGGTCCCCGGTCCTGCCGCCCGGATCAGCCCGCCGTCGACCGCCCGGCGGGCGCGGCGCACCGCGCTCGTCGAGCTGCTGTCCGGGGCGATCCGGCGGGCGTTGCTCCGGGATGCCGGTTCGGGGAGGAAGCAGCGCCTGTCCCGGTGGCATCCCGCGGTCCGCGCCGGCGCGGCGGCTCCGGTGCGCACGGTCACGGCACCCCCGGTGACGGCCCCCGATGCTGCCGCCCGGATCAGCCCGCCCTGGACCGCCCGGCGGGTGCGGCGCACCACCTACGCGGCGGCGAGCCTGCTGACGCTGGCCGTCTCTATCTGGGGCGCCGATCTCGCACCGGCACAGTTCCTCGGGGCGCTGGGCAACCTCGGCCACACGCTCGGCCTGTTCTGGCCGCCCGGGACCGGCGGTATCCTCCCCACTCTGCTGGCCGACCTGTTGGAGACCGTCAAGATCGCCCTCGCCGCGACGCTGATCGGCGCGGTGCTGGCGCTGCCCATCGGCGCGCTGGCCGCCCGCAATGTGTCGCCCTCCCCCGCGACGGCCGCCGCGTTCCGGACGGTCGTGGTCTTGGTGCGCGGTGTCCCCGAGCTCGTCCTCGCCATTGTCTTCGTCGTCATCACCGGCCTCGGCGCGGTGGCGGGCGCACTCGCCCTCGGGGTCGGTGCCGTCGGCCTGCTCGGCAAGCTGGTCGCCGACTCACTGGAGGAGGTGGACCCGGGCGTGGAGGCCGCCGTACGCGCGACGGGAGCCGCCCGCGGGCAGGTCTTCTGGTCGGCGACCCTGCCGCAGGCCGCGTCCGCCCTGGTCGGGCACGTCCTCTACCAGCTCGACGTCAACATCCGCTCGGCGACCCTGCTCGGCATCGTCGGCGCCGGTGGCATCGGATTCGACCTGCTCAACGCCTCCAGGGTGCTGGAGTTCGGGGTCGTCACGACGGTGCTGCTGCTGGTCTTCGGCACGGTGCTGCTCGTGGAACTGCTGGCGGTGTGGCTGCGCCGGGTCGTCCGCTGACGGCCGCATCGAAGGTCAAGGGGACGCAAAAGGCGCGATACAACTGCCCGGAGTGTTCACTTTCCGGGTCGGGGCCGTTGGCCGGCGGCAACTTGTCCGGACGAGTCGGTGGACCATCCTTCGTGGTGTGAGTGCGACCAGGTATCTGGAGATCGCGGACAAGCTGGCGGCCGAACTCGACGGCTGCGCCCGCGGCACGCGGGTGGCCAGCGAGGCCGACATAGCGCGCAGGTTCGGTGTCGGGAGGGCGGCCGCCCGGGCCGCCGTACAGGAACTGGAACGCCGATTCGTGGTGCGCCGGACCCAGGGTTCGGGCACCTTCGTCAACCGCCGGATCGACTACGTCATCTCGCGCAGCGCCCCGCCGTCCTGGTCGACGACGATTGCCGCGGCCGGCGCCACACCCCGCGCCCTGGTGAAGTCGGTGTGCCGGACGACCCTTCCCGCCGATCTGGTGGACCGGTTCGAACGCCCCGCGGGGGTGCCGGTGCACGAGGTGGTCAGGGAGTTCTACATCGACGACCTTCTCGCCTCCTGGGTGCACGAGTGGATCCCGGTCGACGAGGTGCCGGACCTGGATCTGGCCCTGCACGCCGTCGAGTCGGTGGACACCGTGCTCCGCCAGATGTTGCGGGTGCGGCCGGTGCGGGCCTGGTGCCGGGTGAGCATCGACGTCCCGCCGGCCGAGGTGCTGCGCGCCCTGCGGATGGACAGCAGCCTGCCCGCGTGGCTGGTGGAGAGCGTCAGCCGGGACGAGGACACCGGCACCGTCCTGATGTGCAGCCGCGCCTGGACCCGCGCGGACGCGGTGCGCGTCGTGGTCGAACTCGACGAACAGCCCTTCGTGGGGGCGACACCGGAGACGACAAGGAGAAACCGACGGTGACAGACGTGGTGAGTAGGGAGCAGCGGTGCGCCCTGCTGGCGGAGGCGGAACGGGAGGAGCTCATCGCCCTGGCCGACGCCTGTCTGGAGGACGGCACGGGTGTCCGTGTCCTGGTGGCGCCCGAGGTCGGCTGTGTGACCGCCCAGGTGCGTGAGCCGGTCCTCGCCGAGCGGTTCCTGCTCGGCGATGTGCTGGCCTGCCGCGCCGAGGTGGAACTCGCCGGTCACCGGGGCTGGGCCATGCGGCTCGGCGACGACCGCGCGGCCGTACTGGCCGCCGCCGTGCTCGACGCCGAGGTGCAGTCCGGCAGGCCCCGGGCCGCCGAGATCGACCGGCTGTGCGAGCGGGTCGCCCACCGCCGGGCGGAGCGCGAGGGCCAGGAGTGGGCGGAACTCGCCCCGACCGTCGTCGAGTTCGAGGAGCTGACGTGACCGTGGCAGAAGCAGAACGGATGCCCCCGGCCGTACGGACCGCGGAACTGGTGACCGCCGCGAAGCCCGCACCGGCCCAGGCCCAGCGTGTGTTCCGCGCCGTACTCGACGCACTGGCCCGGCCCGGCTCGACCACCCGCCTGCCGGCCGAACTGACGGGCCCGGTGCCCGCCGCCCTGCTGCCGCTGCTGGCGCTCGCCGACCTCGGTACCGGGTTCTGCGTCCTGGAGGACGGCTCGGGGCGCTGGTCGGAGGTGGTGGCCGTGGCGACGAACGCGCCCGCCGTACCGCTGCCGGACGCCCGGCTGGTCGCCGCCGTCCGCCCGGTCGCAGCGGACGAGATACGGCGGCTGCGCCGGGGCAGTGCCGAGGCGCCCGAGGACGGTGCCCTGCTGTGCGTGCCGGTGTCCGCGCTGGACGGCGGGCCCCGGAAGTGGCGGCTGTCGGGCCCCGGAGTGCCGGGGGACCTCGTGGTCGCGCCGGACGGGCTGCCGGACGGGTTCGTCGAGGCACGGGCGGAAGCGGTCGCGGGTTTCCCGGCCGGCATCGACCTGCTGATGGCCGCACCGGACGGGCGGCTGCTCGGCCTGCCACGCAGTACGGCCGTCGTAGAGGAGGACAACTGATGGGGTACTCGGGAGCACGCGGCGGCCTTGAGGCGATCCTCGCCGCCGAGGACCTGGTCCGCCGCAAGCGCGACCACGCGCCCGCGCCATGGGCGTCGACCGGGCAGATCACCGCCCGGTTCCGGCTGGCCGTCGACCGGGTGATGGGCGAGGCCGGGCTCTACGACGAGCCGACCGCGGCCGCCGCCTTCCGGCAAGCCGAGGGGGACACGCTGGAGGCCTCGCATCTGCTGCGGGCCAAGCGGTCCACGCTGCCCCGGCTGGCGGTCAGCGAGCCGGTCGACCCGGACGAGATGACGATCCTGCGCCGGATCGTGCCTGCGTTCCGCACCCCGGACGGGCCGCAACTGCTCGGCCGTACGTCCGACTACACGGGCCGGTTGCTTGAGCAGCCGGACGGCCCTTCGGGGGAGCCGTCGTCGGAGCCCTCCGGGGAGGCCGTCGAGCGCACCAAGGAGCAGCGCCGACCGCGCCGTTTCCTCGATCTGCTGCGCAAGCTGGAGCTGGTCGAGGAGCAGCCGGCCCACGACGACCCGGAGCCGCACGACATCACCCGCAAGCCCGCCCGGCCGCCCGCCGCGCGCTCAGCCGTGCTCGCGGCCATGGCCCGCTCCGAGACCGGCGCCCTGGTGGCGCTCTGGTACCGCTCGATCCTCGGCCCGGACGGGGACGTCCACGAGATCACTCTGGGCGAGCTGCGCCACGGCCGCCTGCCACTGCGCGTCCGACACCCGCACACCGGAAACCCCGTCGCCGTCGGCGAGTTCAGGGTCACCGAGGCCGAGGCCATCGAGGACCTGGACGGCGCCGAGGAGGACCGTACCCGCTTCGACGTCGGCTACGGGCTGTGCTTCGGGCACAACGAGCGCAAGGCGATCGCCATGGCCAACCTGGACATCGCCAACCGCCGGTTCGGCCGCAGCGGCCCGCTGGAGCAGCTGCTGCTGATGACGGTCGACGGCCTCGACTCCGGCGGCTTCCTGGAGCATCTGAAGCTCCCCCACTACGTCACGTTCCGCTCGATGGTCGAGCGCAAGCAAGCCATGCGGACCGCCGCCGAGGCGGGCGACGAACCGCCCGCGCGGATCGCCGGGCCCACCGGAAAGGACTGCCGATGACGACGGCCCCGACCTCCGCGACCTCCGCGACCTCCGCGATCGGCGCCCTGGTCGCCGAGGCCGACGCGGACACCCCGCCTCCCGGGCTGCTCGACGAGAACGCCAAGCGTGAGATCCGCCGCGCCTGCCTCACCGCGGTCTGCGTGCCCGGCTATCAAGTCCCGTTCGGCTCCCGGGAGATGCCGGTGGCCCGCGGCTGGGGCTCGGGCGGCCTCCAGGTCACCCTCGCGGTGATCGGCGCCGACGACACCGTCAAGGTGATCGACCAGGGCGACGACGCCGGGGTGAACGCCACCAACCTGCGCCGGCTCATCGCGCAGACCACCGGCTCCGGCGAGTCGGCCGACACCCGCGAGGCCACCGTCGTACAGACCCGCCACCGCGTCCCCGAGGACGCCCTCGGAGCCGGGCACGTACTCGTCTACCAGGTGCCGGTGCCCGAACCGCTGCGCGGGGTGCAGAAGTCGGTCGCCGAATGCGCGCGGATGCACGCCGAGCACGACTACTCCGCGATGTGGGTCAGCCTGTACGAGGACATCGTCCGCAACGGCATGATCACCGCGAGCACCGGCTACCCGGTCCTGGTCGGCGGCCGCTACGTCATGGCCACCAGCCCCATCCCCCGCTGGGACGTGCCCCGGCTGCACCAGGCCGAGCACCTCAACCTCTTCGGCGCGGGCCGCGAGAAGCGGATCTACGCCGTGCCCCCGCACACCGACGTCCGGCCGCTCACCTTCGACGACGTCCCCTTCGAGGTCGAGCACACGCCCGGCGCGCGCTGCAGGTTCTGCGGCAGCGACGACGTCTTCCTGGTGGACGCCGGCACCGAGGGCGACTTCGCGTGCAGCGACACCGAGTGGTGCGCGCGGGTGCAGGACGGCGACGCCGACACGGCGGCCCATCGGCGCCGGGCTCCCCTGGCCCTGCTGCCCGACTCGCGAACGCGGGCCCGCCACGCCACGCCACCATCCGAGGAAAGCCCCGAAGCGGCGCCGCGCCGGATGCCGGTGGCGGGCGGCCCCGAGTGGGCGCTGCGCGTCGAGGGCATCGGCAAGGTGCACGGCGCGGGCGGCGCGGCGGCGGTCCCCGGCACCGGCCCTGAGCACGGCACCGCGATCAGCCCGGTCACCGGTGCGGTGGTCGCGGCCTGGGACGTCACCTTCGACGTGGCCCCGGGCGAGGCACTCGGCGTGATCGGCGAGTCCGGCTCCGGCAAGTCGACCGTGCTGCGCTGTGTGGTCGGCGACGAGCCGGCGACAGCGGGCCGGGTCCAGCTGGCCTCCGTCGCCGGTGGCGCGTCCGACGTGCTCGAACTGCCCGCCGCCGTACGGCGGGAACTGCGGATCGACACCATGGGCGTCGTCTACCAGGACCCGGCCGCCGGACTCGACCTGCGCGTCTCGGCCGGCGGCAACATCGCCGAGCGTCTCACGGCGGCGGGCTGGCGCGGCTACCACGCCATCCGGCGCCGGGCCGCCGAACTCCTCGACCGGGTCGAGGTGCCGCTGGGCCGGATGGACGACCCGGTGCGCACCTTCTCCGGCGGTATGCGGCAGCGCGTCCAGATCGCCAAGGCGCTGGCCACCGAGCCGCCCGTGCTGCTGCTCGACGAGCCGACCACGGGTCTCGACGCGTCGGTCGCCGCGGGCGTGCTCGACCTGCTGCGGAGTCTGCTCGCCGAGCGCGATGTCGCGGCCGTGGTGGTCAGCCACGACTTCTCCGTCATCGAGGCGCTGACCGACCGCACACTCGTCATGCAGACAGGCCGGGTGGTCGAACAGGGCCTGACCGACCAGCTCTTCCACGACCCGCACCACCCCTACACCCAGCGGCTGGTCGCCGCGGCCCGGAGGTGAGCCAGGTGAACGATCTCGTCCTGTCGGTGCGCGCGCTGCGCAAGTCCTTCACGCTGCACAGCATCGACGGCCGTACGGTCCCCTCACTGCGCGGCGTGGACCTGGACGTCCGCGCAGGTGAGCACGTGGCGCTGGCGGGCCCCAGCGGCGCGGGGAAGTCGTCGCTCCTGCGCTGCGTCTACCGCACGTATCTGCCGGACTCCGGCTCGGTACGACTGCGCACCGAAGCGGGTCCCGTCGAACTGACCGAGCTGCCCGACCGGGAGATGGTGCGGCTGCGCGGCCGGGAGTTCGGCTATGTCTCGCAGTTCCTGGCCGCGCCGCCGCGTACGGGGCCGTTGGAGGTGGTCGCCGCCGTGGCCCGGCGGCGCGGACTCGACCGGGGCGAGGCGCGCGAGGCGGCCGCGGCGGCACTGCGGCGGCTGAAGCTGGACGAGACGCTGTGGGACGTCGACTGCGGTGTCCTGTCCGGCGGCGAACGCCAGCGGGTGAACCTGGCCGCCGGCACCGTGGAACCGCCGCGGCTGCTGCTCCTGGACGAACCGGTCTCGGCCCTGGACCCGGCCAACCGCGAGGCCGCCCTCGAACTCGTCGACTCCCTGGCCGGACAGGGTGTCGCCGTCCTCGCCGTCTTCCACGACATGGACGCCATCCGGCGGCTCGCCTCCCGCGTGGTGTTCGTCCGGGACGGCCGGATCACCCGCCAGGGCACCCCCGCCGAGACACTGGAGGAAGCAGCATGAGTACGGGCCTCGCCGAACCCCTCGCTCAGGGCTGGACGTTGGGCGCCCCGCCCGCCGACTACGTGCTGGGCCACGTCCGGGCCGTCCTCGCGGACCGCGTCATGGACAACGCGCTGATCGCGGTCAGGGACGGCCGTATCGCCGCCGTGGAACCACACCCGGCCGGTGTGGAGGCGGACGTCGACGGCCAGGGCCTGCTCTGCCTCCCCGGCCTGGTGGACGTCCACAGCGACGGCCTGGAAAAGGAACGGCTGCCCCGCCCCGGTGCCGAACTCCCCCTGGAATTCGCCCTGTTGTCCTTCGAGGGCAAGCTGCGCGCGGCCGGTGTCACCACGGCGTTCCACGGCGCGGCCTACGAGCAGAGCCACGGCCGTGGGCTGTCCCGCAGCGTCGAGACCGCGCAGCAGATCTGCCGCGTGGTGGAGGGCCGTACGGACGGCATGGTGGACCACCGCATCCTGCACCGCCTCGACGTGCGCTGCCCCGAGGGTCTGGCCGCGCTGCGCAGCCGCCTCGACTCGGTCGACGGCGTCGCCCTCGTCTCCCACGAGGACCACACGCCGGGACAGGGCCAGTACGCCGACCGCCGCTACTACGAGCGGTACCTGATGGGCACGCGGGGCATGCCGGAGGACGAGGCCCGCGACCACGTGGACCAGCTGATCGAGGACCGGGACGGCCGCCTGGACATCCGGGAGGAGGCGCTCGCCTACCTCGGCGAACGGGCGACGGCGGGCAGCGTCCGCCTCCTCGGCCACGACCCCAGCTCGGCGCGGGAGATCGCGGCACTGCGCGAACGCGGCGGCGCGGTGGCCGAGTTCCCCACCACGCTCGCCGCCGCCGAGGCGGCCCGCGACCTGGGCATGCCCACCGTGATGGGCGCCCCCAACGTCCTGCGCGGCAACTCCCACAACGGCAACGCGTCCGGCCGGGACCTGGTAGCCCGCGGCCTGGTCACCGCCCTCGCCTCGGACTACCTGCCGTCGGGCCTGCTGGCGGCGGCCATGCTGCTCGCCGCGGAAGGCCTGGCCACCCTGCCCGCCGCGGTCGCACTGGTGACCGCCGGGGCGGCCGAGGTGGCCGGGCTGCCGGACCGGGGCAGGCTGGCTCCGGGGCAGCGCGCGGACCTCGTCCTCGCCACGCCCGGCCGCCCCTGGCCGGTCGTCGCCGCGGTACTCCGGGACCGCACCATTGTCGTATCGGAGGAGTCGGTATGAGCGAGAAGATCAACTGGCCGGTCCCCGCACCCCAGTTGCCGCCGGGCGTCCACCCGGCCCTCGCGCAGGCGACGGAGGCCGCCGTCACCGCCTTCCGCACCGCCCGCGAGCGCTACGACCGCGCCCAGCTGGCCGAGAAGGTCCAGATGGGCGCGGACGGAACGCCGACGACACGGCTGGACATCCTGGTCGACACCGCCATAGCGGAGGTCGTGTCCTCGCACCGGATCAACCTGCTCAGCGAGGAACTGGGCAGCATCGACAACGGCTCGGCGGTCACGCTGGTGACGGACCCGGTGGACGGAACGGCGAACGCGACGGCGGGCGTCCCGCTGTCGGCGTTCGCCGGTGTCATCGCCGTCGACGGCACGCCCGTCGAGGCACTCACCTGCTGGCTGGAGACCGGCCGCTGCTGGCACACGGTGGCCGGGCAGCCGTCGGCGTACCGCACGAACGGACGCGAGCACCTCGACGGCGCGGCCATCAGCCTGCTCCGACCCCAGCGGCACATCGCCGACGCCTGGTGGCGGGTGGCCGAGCGGGCGGCCCGGATCCGGATCCTGTCGACCAGCTGCCTGGAGGCGGTCCTGGTCGCCGAGGGCTCCACGGACGCGTTCGCCGACGCCGGCTCCGACACCCACCGGATCATGGACCTGGCGGCGGCCATGCTGACGGTTCCGGCGGCGGGCGGCGCGGTGATCGACGTACACGGGCGGCCCCTGGAACTGGACACCGACCTCAGCCGCCGCTGGTCGGGGGTGGTGGCGGCGACGCCCCGACTGGCGGAGGAACTGGCGGAGGCGATCCGCGGTGACCATTCAAAGACAGAGGGCTGACAGGCATGCTCACGACTGACCGACTGGCCGAACTCATCGACGGCCTCGCGGGCCTCCCCTACGGCGGAGAACCGGTCGACCAGCGCACGCACGCACTCCAGACCGCCCACCTGGCGGTGACGGCCGGCGCCGACGACGAACTGGTGGTCGCCGCCGCGCTGCACGACATCGGCAGGGCGAAGCCGGTACGAGCCGAACACCCGGGCCTGCCCCACGAGTTGGCGGGCGCGGAGTGGGCCCGCCGGCACCTGAGCGAGCGAGCGGCCTGGATCATCGCCCAGCACGTCCCGGCCAAGCGCTACCTCGTGGCCACGGACCCCGCCTACCACGCCCTGCTCAGCCCGGCGTCCATCGCGTCCCTGAAGGTCCAGGGCGGCCCCATGAACGAGGAGGAGGCCGCTGCCTTCGCCGCCCACCCGATGGCCGAGGACGCGGTGGCCTTGCGCCGCTGGGACGACACGGCGAAGGACCCGGAGGGGGCGGTGCTGGGGGCGGCTGAGCTGGTGGCGGCGTACGAGCGGTGGGTGGCGGGGCAGACCGGCCGGTCCTGACTGGGGTCGGGCAGGGTCGTCCGCAGGCCCGGGCCGGGGCATCCGTGAGTGGCCGAGGCCGGACGATGCTCGGCCACGGCCGGAAGGGGCGGGAATTGAACGAAGCACCACTCGACCGACAGGCACCACACTTCACAACCGACCACCGGGAGCACGCCCATCCGTTCCTTCCGGTCAGTCGCCCCCGTCACCGCGCAGCAGCAGATCGAGCAGCCCGGGGAAGCGCGCGTCGAACTCCTCGCGCCGCAGTCTGTTGACCCGCTTGGGCCCCACGTCGCGCTGCTCGACCAGACCTGCGCCGCGCAGCACCGAGAAGTGGTGGCTGAGCGCGGCCTTGCCGACAGGCACGTCGAAGCTGCCGCAGCTGCGCGTCCACTCGGCCGAACCGGCCAGCTCACGGATCAGCTGAACGCGTACGGGGTCGGCCACCGCGGACAGCGCGGTCAGGACGGAGACGTCCTCAGGATCCGTGTGCACTGGCGCCGCCCGGTGCCCGCCGCTCTCGCCCCGCTTCGCCATGCCCCTCTCCCAGCCGCACATCCGCGCCGGAACCGCTGTGGAGCGCCTCGGCCACTTGCCTAGTGTTCGATGAGCATCTTACAGTTCCACTGTTCGCTTTTCATTGAACACTCGATCGAAGGGGGCTGTCCGCGGATGCGTGCAGTCGAGTTTCAGGAGTACGGCGACCCCGAGGTGCTGAAGGTCGTACAGGCCGAGACCCCCGAACCCGGGCCCGGCCAGGTGACCATCGACGCCGCTTACGCGGGCGTGAACTTCGCCGACCTCAAGTCGCGTGCGGAGGGGTACCGGGTGGCGTCGCTGCCGTTCCGCCCGGGTCTGGAGGTCTCCGGGCGGATCCGGGCCGTCGGCGAGGGCGTCGAAGGGCTGCAGCCAGGGCAGGAAGTCGCCGCGATGGTCCTCCACGGCGCCTACGCGGAGGTGGTCGTCGCCGAAGCCGTCACGGTCTTCCCGCTCCCCGAGGGCCTGGACCTGCGGACCGCCGCCGCCCTGCCCGTCGTGCTGCCGACCGCACACGCCCTCCTGCACGAGGTGGGACGCCTGCGCGCCGGAGAGAACGTGCTGGTGCACGGCGCCGCGGGCGGCGTCGGCACGGTGACCGGACAGCTGGCCCGTGCGGCGGGCGCGGGCACTGTGTACGGCGTGGTCTCCTCCCCCACCAAGTCCGAGCACGCCCTCAAGTACGGCTACGACGAGGTGTTCACCGCCGACTCCTTCGCCGACGGGGTCCGCCACGCCACCGGCGGCAGGGGCGTCGACCTGATCCTCGATCCGGTGGGCGGCGACACCCTCCGCCGCGGACTCGACACGCTGGCACCCTTCGGACGTCTCGTCTCCTTCGGCAACGCGAGCGGCGCGGAGCCGTGGCACGTCGGACAGCCCGAGCTCTACGCGCAGGGCCGCTCCGTCGCCGGCTTCGCGATTCTTCTGCTCGCCCGGTCGGCGCCCGAGGCGCTGCGCGAACTCGTCGAGCGCGCCTTCCGTACGGTCACCGACGGCACCGTGAGCCTTCCGGTCACCGCGGAGTTCCCCCTGTCCGAAGCGGCCGAGGCCCACCGGCTGATGGGCGGCCGTACCTCCACGGGCAAGCTGCTGCTGCGGGTCGCCGACTGAGCACAGCCGCACGTTCGGCCACCGCCCCGTTGAAACGAGGTATTCGCAGTAGCGGCGCACCTGCTCGATGGGGTCGAGGACCGGGTGGCCATAGGCGTCGACATGGCACAGGGTGGGGTCGTCCAAGCCCCGAGGCCCACCGGTGAGGCGCTGCCCCTTGGTCGGTCATGCCATGGGAGTTGCCGGGGCCGGCGGCTGCTCGCCGGGCGGAGTTCCAGGCTTGAGGATGACGGAGGTGTAGTGGTTGGCGAAGAAGTACGAGTAGGACAGGTCTTCGTCGATGTTGCCGAACTGGTTGCTCATCGTGGTCATCAGTGCGGTAGTGCGTTTGCCGTCGCTGGCATAGGCGGTGAATTGCTTGTTGGGTGGCAGCCCAGTGGCTCCGACGGTGACTTCGTCGATGCCTGGGAGTGCCCGGACCAGGACCGCGCCCTGGCCGGAGCTATCGAGGACGCGCAGGGGAAGGTTCTTCGTGGGCATGCCCAGACCTTGCCGGCCCAGGTTCTGCGTGCTGGCCGCCGAAGTGCTGCGCGCGACGTACACCAGCGCCATCGGCGACTGGCCGATGCGAAGGGTCTTGATCACCGACATCGTGCGCGTGTCGATGACGTCGACCGCGTCGGAGTTCTGCAGGGCGACGTAGATCCTGGTGTTGTCGGGGCTCGGCCAGATGCCGTGGGAACCGTGGCCGTGGTTGTGGATGGTCTTGACCAAGACCGGCGGCTTACCGTCGTGCGACCGGCGGTACACCAAGGTCTCGTTCGTTCCGCCCACGGTCTGGTAGGCGTAGTCGACGCCGCCGACCGTGACGAAGTTGGGGTGGTTGGTGCGCGGCCCCGTGCGCAGTACCGCCTCCACACGGTAGGTGCGTGCATTGAGCACAGCGGTAGTCCGGCCGTTGGTGGGCATGCCGAGCCAGATCTCCCTGCCGTCGGGTGAGACGGCCTCGTCGGAGGACCCACCCGCCTCGGCGGGGATCGGCACACGCCTGATGACCTGGTGGGAGGCCACATCGATCACGTCCAGCACCTGGGCGCGCAGGTGGTTGACGTAGGCGAGTTTGCCGTCGGGGCTGAAGAACACCTTGGAAGGCCCGTCCTCGGTGTGGATCCGGTCGACCTCTTTACCGGCCCGCCAGTCGATCACCGATACGTAATCCTGGCCGCGCACGGCCACCCACAGCCGGGTGCCGTCCGGCGAGAAGAATCCCTCGTGCGGCGCCCGGCCGAGGTACACGGTGCTCACTACTTTGTTGGTTGCGGTGTCAATGACATGGACGGCGTTGGTGGTCACGTCGATCACGTCGAGCCACTTTCCGTCCCGGGAAAAGCCCAGGCCGTGCACGTCGATCTGCCCGTTATACATCGCCCCCAGCACGTCCTTGCTGGGGCTCAACCGCGGCTGGCCAAAAGCAATCGTGCCCAGCACCGTGTTCGTCGCCGGGTTGATGACACTGACCGTGTTGGAAACCTGGTCGGCGGTGTACACCCGGTCGTTCCCGGAGATCGACTGCGCCCCGGGCAGCGCCGGGGCTTGGATCAGCCCGCCATGTCCTGGGGGAGAAGGTTCCTGCGTTCTGCTCGTCGTCCCACCAGCGATCGACGCGCACACGAGCGCGGCCACGGTCGCCAGGGCCAAGTTGGGCTTCGTAGGCATGACCACTCCTTTCCTTGTGGTCACATCGCCGGCCCCGGATTACCCGCGTCGAAAGCTGCCGCCGGGCTTGGCTTGTGGGGTCTGTGCCGCGTGGCGCGAGAGGTTGCGGCAGGGGCTGGTCGCTGCGTTCACCAAAGGCCGCTGCCGAGAGCGGCGCCTGTCATCGCGGCGCCGCGGTCACCGCCTCCGAACGTAAACCCGCATTCCCGACACGTGACCGATGGCCGCCGGTCGCCTGAATCGGCGTCGAGTCATCAAGGGACCTAGCAGACATTTTGGACACTATCACCTCGACTGGAGGATTTCACTCGGATGGCCCGTCTCGAACGACGGTCAACTGCGCGGCCGTGCAGACCTCCTGTGGACCACGCCAGGATGCCGACAGGCGTCAGCTGTGCCATACCGCACCGGGGACGGAACCGAGGCTCCGCCGCCTTTCGGATTCGGCGGCGGGCGGCGGTGCCCGGCAGAGATTTCCGGGACAGATCAGTTCAGTCACTGTCACGCTTAGACGGTGCCCTATGTGGTGGTCGCTCGTTGGGCTGTCTACGCGGCGGGGTACGTGGAGTTGGATTGTTCCGGACGGCTTGCGGGAGATCGCCGAGCCGCTGATTCCACCGTCGAAGGTGCGGCCACAGGGCGGCGGAACGCAGGACACGCCTGATCAGACGCTGTTCGCAGCGATCATCTACCTTGCCTTTCTCGGCCTCGCCGCAGCCATCTGCCGCTACAAGCGACTGCTCCGCCTCACCACATAGGACACCGTCTGAGGGCTGTCCCGTAAGACGTGCTTCGGCTGCCGGTGGCAGGACGCATGTGTGCAAGTCGGTGGCAGGCTGAACGGGGGTAGTGGACGATCGAGAGAGCATGGCGTTTGTCTCGCCGAACACACCTGAACTGGTTGCGGTGTTCAGCGGTGTGGTGTTGTGCTGACGATGGATCGACGCTCGGCCTGGCCTTTCCTCGCCGGGCCGGAGAGGACGCGTGTGTCACTCGCTCTTGAAGATCGCTTGGCCATCACCGAACTGGTCTCGTTGCATGGTCATCTTGTCGACGAAGGAAGCCTGCACCGGTTGGAGGAGTTGTTCACCTCCGATGTTGTCTACGACCTCACCGACTTCGGCCAGGAGCCGCTCTCCGGGGTGGCGGCCATCCGAGAGGCGGCATGGGCGCTGGGGACCGCCAACCCCGTCGCGCATCACGTCACCAACGTCGTCATAACGGCGTCGGCAGACGGAGGGGTACAGGTCCGATCCAAAGGGCTGGGCATCAAGGCGGACGGCTCCTGTGGTTCCGTCTCCTACGACGACACCGTCGTGCACACGGCTGACGGCTGGCGGATCAGCCGTCGCAAGGTGTCGCCACGCCGTACTCCCTTGGGCGGGATGACAAAGCCCGGCTGACCAGGCACGTCTCGCCTGGTCCTAGCTGTATTGATCACGAGCGTTGTTAACGCTTGCTGGGCTTGATCATGGCGAGGGCCTCCGTGTGTGGTGGAGGTGTCGAATCCTCACCGCACGGAGGCCCTCGTGACCTGAGGACCGGTCTCGCCCTTCTGGCCCGGCTCCGACGTGCGCCACACGGTCATGGCCGTCAACCACCCCACACCACCGGCCAAGCTCAAGCGTCTGCTCCGGCCTGCCTGATCGGGGTGTCCCGCCGTGGGCGGACGGGTCCTGTGCTCTGGCTACCGGCCTGCGCCGCCGTCCGGCGGCGCGGTCGGGACGTTGCCGCCCCTCGGCCCTCGGCCCCCACGAGACATCTCACGCAAAGGAGTTAGCCGTACGCCCGGGATCAGGGATTTCAGCGGGCGCGTCGCCGTCGTGACCGGCGGAGCGTCCGGGAGGTCACGTGCCCATGGACGACGAACTTCACTGAGCGCGGGGAGGAACGCCTTCATGCCGTGCAGGACACCGTGGACATTGATGTCGAACACCCAGCGGAAGTCGTCGAGCGTCAGCTCGTCGAACGGCGCCAGCCGCCCCGGAAATCGCTCTGAGCGACCCGGTTCGAACCGGGTCGCTCAGAGGCAGTCAGAGGTATCGACCTCTCAACTTCCCTCAACTGACCCGAGTTGACCGGTTCGGATCCAGAGTGGCGACTCTGGCAGGTCTCTCTTTCGTCCGGTCGAGCCGTGATGGGGACGCCTGCCTCCACACGGTACGGGCTTGCGAGCGTTGAGCGGCCGTTGGTAGAGGCCGTCGGGCTGGTCACTCAGAAAGAAACGCACCCGGCGCGTTGTGCCGCCACGCGGGGCTGACATGGAGGAGATGTGGCCATGTTGCGACGTACACAAGTGGACGACTTCATAGAGGTGTTGCCCCTGTAGGCATCTGTCGTCACCCGTGACACTCCAGTCGCACCGGCCGCTGAGGAGAGTGACCCCCGTGCGGGGTCAGGGCGCCTGCACTCCGGGGGGAGTCTCGCGGGCGCCGGCGTGCAGGGGCAGGCTCAGTTCCCCCCGTGACGGGTCTGCCCCTGTCGAAAGGCCGGCCTGGGCGCCCAACACGTGGCAGGGCGCCCAGGCCTTCAACGTTGCGGGGTCCCGCGTACGCCGACAGAACTTGCAGACGGTACAGGCACAGAGGTTGTCCGTGATCACGTATATGGGTCTGACGTCGGGAGGCACCCAGGCCGGGGCCGTCACTCTCCCGCCCGGGTGCCTGGAGCGTAGGCGTCAGGGCCAGGGGCTAAATGTCGCCGACCCCGGCCGGTCGGCTGTCAACGGCCGTCAAGTTCTCCCCCTGGGCGGCCAGGAGTTCGCCCCGCCGGCGGCCGTCGAGTCGTCCCCGCCGGCGGCCGGATAATTCCCCGCCCTCGGGTCGGTGTGGGTCAGCTGAAGGGCTTCACTCCCTGTCCGCTGGTGGCCTGGGTGAGCGAGTAGTGGTCACCCTGGGTGACGACGATGTGAGCGTGGTGCATGAGCCGGTCGACCGGCGCCACGGGCCCGTGTCCGTGCCGCTGCTTGTGCCTCGTCCATGAAGGGCTGCCCGACGGCCGGATCGTTTGTCGGCGCGGTCAGCAGCGTGATGACCACGTGTCGGCCCAGGGCGGTGTCCCAGCCCGCCCACACCTGCCCCATGCCCCCGCTGCCGAGCCGCTCGGCCAGGCTGTACCGGTCGGCCAGCAACGTCGTCTCCACACCCTCAACCCCCTCCCCCGCCCCATCAGAGAGCAAGCTGTTTACGTAGAGGGAGGGACGCCCGGCGCCCGGTGATCCGACGGATGGCGTCCCCGGGCAGGGACCGTCGGCGGCGGCTGAGGACCTGCGGCGCGCACGGACAGGCAACCGGTTCACGGCACCGGCTCCCCGCTCATCCTCGAGTTCCCCGCCCACGGCCGTGCACTGCACGGCCGGTGCGGACCATGCCGTCAGGTCCCGGCGTTGAACACGTCGGTGCCGAAGCGCCTGAGGCCCGTCTGCCCGGCGTAGCCCAGGTAGGGCAGTGAGAACCGGTCCTCGATGCTGGCGAGCAGCGAGTAGTGGTTGTACGGCGTGGTGCTCCAAGTGCCGCCCTTGGTGAAGGGGGAGAGCACGAGCGCACCCGTACGGCCGCCGCCGAGGCCGGTGATGCCGGGCAGCGGGGCGTTCGGGGCCGGGCCCTCGCCGCAGCAGGCGCTGGCGTCCTCCTGCGGGCCGTCCGACTCGTCGAAGGTGATCACCAGCATGCCGTCCTTCTTGAAGGCCGGGGACGAGGTGATGACCGGAACCCACTTCTTCAGCCACGCATCGGCGGAGACCAGCCCGCCCGGACGGCCGTCCACGCACGGGGCGTCGTGGCCGTCGTCGCACAGGTTGGGCGTGATGTAGCCCAGCTCAGGGGTCGTCGTGCTGCTGTACAGGTCCGACGTGAGCGCGGAGAGGTCGACGACGTGCTCGGCGCAGCTGTCCTGCTGGTCGATGATCGAGTGGAAGTACATGAACGGGTTGTGCCGGGTGGCGTACTGGTCACCGGCCTTCGCCTGCTGAGTGTCGTCCACCGCGCCGCTGGCGGGGTGGCGGCACGGGGTGCCCATGTCCTCCATGTAGCCCTTCCAGGTGTGCCCCGCGGCATCCATCTGGTCGGCCAGCGTCTTCACGCCGGAGGGGTAGACGCAGCCCCGGCCGACCGCCTGGCCCGGCTCGACTGTGCCGGTCTGGACGAACGGCGCGAAGGCCTGGCAGTCGGACTGGGTGTCCAGGTTCGGGGCTTGGCCGGACACTTGCGCGATGTAGTTGTCCAGGCTGTTGTGGCCGATGCCGTAGTACTGCGACAGCAGCACGCCCTTCTGCCGAAGCGTCTGGCTGAGGTACGGCGCCTTGGAGCCCGGGCCCCAGGTCTCGTCGTACCCCTTGTTCTCGAGATTGACCACGAACACGTGGCCCGGTCCTGCGGCGGGCGCGGCCTCGGCCTGCATCGCCAGCAGCGTGCCGCCGCCGCCGGCCACGAAGGCGGTGAACGCGGCGGCGAGAATCATCAGGCGGCGCCTGCCGCGGATGAGACGGTGCTTCATGTTGTCGGGAGCTTCCATCCGAGGGACAGGGCGAGGTCGCGCAGCGCGTGCCACTGCTCGTAGTCGGGCAGCACGGCTGGCAGGCAGGGCAGGCCGGCGACGGCGGGTACGGACCACTGCGGGGCGTCGAGGCTGGGCGCGTTGGTGAAGTCGAGCACTTCGACGATGTTGTTCGCCGCGGCGTCCCGGGGAGTGAGGGCAGGGAGGTTCCAGCGCCACTCGATCGCCTTGAGGACCGAGGTGTGGTCGTAGACGCCGTGCGCGACATGGCCCCGCTTCGCGCGCGGGGAGATCACCAGGCACGGCGTCCGGAAGCCGCGCAGGCCCCACTCGGGGCGGGCGTCGGGGGCGGTGGTGGGCGCCACGTGGTCGAAGAAGCCGCCCCACTCGTCGTAGTTGATGACCAGGAGGGTCCGTTCCCAGGCGGGGCCGGTGGTGACGGCGTGGTAGACCTCGTTGAGGAAGTGCTGCCCGGCGCGGATGTCGGCGTGCGGGTGGTCGTCGGCTGAGGTGCCGCTGCCCTCGTCCAGGAACTTGGGGTCGACGAAGGAGACCTGGGGCAGGGTGCCGGCGGCGCAGTCGGCGAGGAACTCCGGGTACGGGTGCGAGATGTCGAGGTGCTTGGTGCCCCACAGGGCGGTGAACGGTACGTCGTAGAAGTAGTACTTGCCGTGCGTGCCCGCATCGGCGAGGCGGTCCCAGATGGTGGTGAGCGCCGAGGTGTCCGTGGAGTTGTGGATGCGGTCGGTCTGCGCGGCATGCTGGTAGAAGCGGTTGGGGTACGTCTCGGCCATGATCGCCGAGAAGTAGCGGTCGCAGACCGTCCAGGCCGGGGCGGCCTTGCCGTAGAAGTCGAGGTCCTCGGGCAGGTAGTAGCCGACGGAGAAGTCGTCGTTCGTACCGGCGCGCAGCCAGCCGTCGCAGCGGCCGTCGTTGTACTCGATCCGGCCGCCTTCGTAGCTGTGGTCCGGGTCGTTGTACTGGCAGCCCTGGGCAGTGTCCAGGTGGTGGGTGGAGTGGGCGACCCCGTCGCGGTCGGTGTACGTCAGCCCGGCCTGCTTGCCGTCGGCGCCCGGCAGCCAGCCCAGGTAGTGGTCGAAGGAACGGTTCTCCATCATGACGACCACGATGTGGTCGATACCTGAGTCCTCAGGCGCCGGAAGGGAAGGCGCCTTCTGTGCGGAGCGGGGGGTCTGACCGGCGTCGGCCAGACCTTCGGTGGCGAAGGGGGCGATTGCGGCCGCGGCCGCGGCCCCGGCGATCAGTCTTCTGCGGGAGATGTCCACGGGGGACTTATAGCAACCCCATGTACCGGAGGGTAATAGTCCGATTGATGCTTCCGTCGAAGTTCACCGGGCATTCTGTGCGGCATTACACGGTCTCCGCCGGGCGTCACGGTCCGTGGCCGCAATACCGCTGCCCGATCGCAGCCAGGCCTCTGGCCCAGCGGTCGCGGATGGTGCCTCGCTCGCGCAGCCTCTCATCCGATCCAACCCAGGCCACTGAGGGTGTGACGGCCGGCCGGCGCCATCTCCGTGTCCCTTTCTCGTGCAGCCCGATGCGAAGTAACCCTCGGGCACCACGGGACGGCTGGAGATCGCTCGACGGCGGGTGAACAAGCATGTGAAGCCCCTGGCAGAGCCCCGCTGGAGACAAATGGCGGGTCTCGGCCGCAGGCGCGCGCCACCCATTTTCTGGAGACGTTCGCGCGGCCCCAGCGGCGAAGAGGATGAAAGCACGGAGCACGCCGGGCATCCAACCAACCGGCGTACACACCCGAGAGGTTGAACGAGCAGACTGCGCATCCATGCGGGCGCGCACACGACTTGAGGACAGCTTCTCCACATGCCGCGCGGCACCGGGGCCCGACTGGCATTTCGACCGAGTTTTCGAACAGGACACTTCGCACAAACGGAGCGTTGTGCGGCAGACCCTTGTGCAGACCCTCATGGAGCCAGACTGACCACTGCGGCCTCGGCGAGTTCGGGCACCCGTCAGCCCGGAGTCAAGGGTGGATGCAGCATGGCCGTTGAGTAGAGGTTTGGTGACACGCAGAGCGGCGGGCTCGCAGAGGACGAAGGATATGAGCGATCGCTTCCCCGCCTTGGGGGACGGAGAAATCGTTTCAGCAGGTCAGGCCGACCGTTTTGTGATGATCAGTGCTGTGATGTGATTACTGCACACCGATGAGCTTGGCGTAGGGTGACGGTGCTATTAACTGTCCGTCCAAGTACCCGAGTTGACGGTTAGGTCGGCGGTGTACCGCTGTGTACCCCCGGGCTGATCGAGAGGACTCTCATGTCTGAATCTCCGGCATATGCAGCGCGTCCGGAAACAGGTTCAACGGCCGCTGCGGGCCCGGCACGAGGCAGGCACGGCAGGCCGCCAGCACAGGATGAGACGACAGCTTCCGCCGCCCGCTCCGGGATGGTGCGCCTCGCGGTCCTTCCAGCAGCCTTCATGGCAGTGCTCGGGGCCGCTCTCGTCATCTACGTTCTGCGGGCTCAGGCCGGCTCGGCCGATGCAGCCACCTGGGGCGTCCTCGCCGCCGCCGCCGTTCTTGGCGCCAGCGTGCTGATCGGCGCCGCACGCGCCGCCACAGCCGAGGGGCGGCAATTGGCCGGGCGCTATACCTCCTTGCTGCACACCGTTGCCAGGGGCCGTAGTGAAGTTCAGGCGATGGCGGTCGCGCTCGAGCGGGGAGAACGCGTGGAGCAGCCCCTGTTCGCGCAGCACGCCCCCAACGAGATCAGCAGCTACAGCCGTCTCGCCTCTGAAATCAGTCTCGCCCAGTTCGAGGTCAGGGCTGCCTTCGCGCATGCCGTGCAGCTCATCCAGGGCAGCGATCCGGGTACCGAGGAAAGGGTCGAGGTCTTCGTCAACCTCGCCCGGCGCCTTCAGTCGCTCGCCCACCGCCAGCTCAGCAGGCTTGAGGCGCTGGAGAACGAGGTTGAGGATCCCGAGCTGCTGAATGGCCTCTTCCACGTCGACCACATGGCGACTCGCATCCGCCGGCACGCGGAGAACGTCGCGGTCCTCGGCGGCTCCGTGTCCCGCCGCCAATGGACCCGCCCAGTAACCCTGATGGAGGTGCTGCGGTCTTCGATCTCCGAGGTCGAGCACTACTCCCGTGTGAAGCTGGTGCCGCCGATCGAGGGTTCGTTGCGCGGCCACGCGGTCGCAGACGTCATCCATCTGCTGGCGGAGCTGTTGGAAAATGCGACCTCGTTCAGCGATCCGAGCACCCAGGTGCTGCTGCGAGCCCAGAGAGTAACGGCAGGGCTGGCCGTCGAGGTGGAGGACCGCGGCCTGGGTATTTCCCCAGAGGAGCAGGCGCGGCTCAATTCCCTGCTCACCCAGCCTGACCGCATCGACCTCAGCAAACTCCTCGTGGACGGCCGTATCGGCCTGTATGTGGTCTCCGAGCTGGCCCGCCGCCACGGCATCGCGGTCCGGCTCCAGAGCAACATCTTCGGTGGCATCCAGGCGGTCCTGGTCCTGCCGCATGGGCTTGTCGGTGACGAGTCCACCGAGGTGCCGCTCCAGGCGGCTGTCGAGGCAGCCCGGCCCCTGCCGTCTGCTGCTCCTCAGCCTCCCGCTCTGCAGGCGGGACCCGACGCGGGGTACGTACCCCCGTCGCTGGATACAGCGGAGCCGATGCCTCAGCGGCGTCCGATGCCTCAGGGTCAGCCGGTGGCTGCATCAGCGCCACGATCGGAGCAGCAGACCCAGCAGCGTCCGATGCCTCAGGGTCAGCCGGTGGCTGCATCAGCGCCACGATCGGAGCAGCAGACCCAGCGGCGTGCGATGCCTCAGGGTCAGCCGGTGGCTGCATCAGCGCCACGATCGGAGCAGCAGACCCAGCGGCAGGCAGGGCCAGTCCAGCGGCCGGCAGCCCACGATCCCGGGCCGTACGAGAGAGATTCCCGCATCGGGCGGCCGCCGCTGCCGCAGCGTCAGGCACAGGAGCACCTGGCGCCGCAGCTCAGGGATGCGCCCACCGCACGCATGACGGGGGGCATGCCGGAGGAGGAGCACGATCCGGGTCTGATGGCGGCCTTCCAGCGAGGTTTCAGCCTCGCTGATGAGGCACCCGCAGATGGCCCCGCTGAAGACCCTCGCTAACCGCCGATCTCACACGTCCCCTGAGGAGAAAGACGCACCATGGTGAGCGACACGCAGACCCAGAACCTCGACTGGCTCTTGAAAGGCCTCGTCGAGAGGGTTCCACATACCCGTAGCGCTCTTCTGCTGTCCGGGGACGGTCTAAGGAAGGCTGTCGAGGGGCTCACTCGCGACGACGCCGACCACATGGCCGCACTGGCTTCCGGAATGTACTCACTCGCCCGCAGTGCTGGTGTCCGCTTCGCCGAGGGGGCTGATGTGCGTCAGGTGGTAGTAGAGCTGGATACCGCCCTTCTCTTCGTGTCCGCAGCGGGCTCCGGCGCCTGCTTGGCGGTGATGGCCGGTCGTGAGGCCGACGCGGCCGTGCTCGGCTACGAGATGGCGATGCTGGTCAAGCAGGTCCGCCCGGCCCTCGCTACACCTGCCAGGGCCAGGCACCAGGCGCCCGGCGCCGTGCATGCTGCGGGGCACCGAGGATGACGGACGCGCAGGGAGGGGCGTGGCTCGACGATGAGGCCGGACGGTTGGTCCGGCCCTACACCGTCAGCAATGGCCGCACCCGCCCCACAGCGCATTTCGACCTTCTCAGCCTCGTGATGGCCACCGGTATGCGGCCGAGGACCTATCTCGGCCCGGACTACGACCAGGTCCTCGATCTGTGTGGAGCCCGCCCCATCTCGGTGGCCGAGGTCGCCGCACATCTACGGGTTCCGGCCACCATCGCCAAAGTTCTGCTGTCCGACCTCGTAGGGCACAAAGCGCTGACCACACAGGCGCCCCGCCCCATCGAGCCGGCGTCCCCAACCGACCGAAAAATCCTGGAGGCGGTGCTCCATGGCCTTCGAAAGCGGCTCTGAGCCCTTTCCCACTGCCCTGAAGATCCTTGTCGCCGGAGGATTCGGGGTCGGCAAGACCACCTTCGTCGGGGCAGTCAGCGAGATCGCCCCACTGAGTACCGAGGAGTTGCTGACCCAGGTCAGCGCCCGCACGGACAGCCTGGTGGGCATCGAGGAGAAGACGACGACCACCGTCGCCATGGACTTCGGCCGCATCACTCTCAGCCGGGATCACGTCCTCTACCTCTTCGGCACGCCGGGCCAGGAACGGTTCTGGTTCATGTGGGACGAACTGTCCAACGGGGCGCTGGGCGCGGTGGTGCTCGCCGACACCCGCAGGCTCGACTCGTGCTTCGCCGCTGTCGACTTCTTCGAGCGGCGCGGCATCAGCTTCGTGGTGGCCGTCAACCAGTTCGACGGCGCTTACCACTACGAGCCCGACGAGGTCCGCGCCGCGCTCGCCCTCAAGCCCGATGTACTCGTCGTGCTGTGCGACGCCCGGCAGTGCAATTCCAGCACCAACGTGCTCATCGCGCTCGTAGAGCACCTGCTCGTCACCGCTCCCGGCATGTCGCCCGCGGAGCCCTCCCCGCTGCACTGACGCACGCCGCCGCCGAAGGAGTTCGCATGTCCGCGCCCATCCCGTACACGCAATACGACCCGACCGCCCAGATGCTGGTGACACCCGAGGACACGGACGCACCCGCTCGGGTAGAGCGCTTGCGCACGATCGGCGTCGGGAATGCCCCCGTCCCGGAATTCGACGCGTTCGCCCGCGATCTGGCTCGCACCCTCGGCGCCCCGTACGCCATGGTGAATTTCATCGACACGGAGCGGCAGTACTTCGCCGGTCTCTTCACGCCTGCGGACGGACAGCCGGGCGTGGAACTGGGACCAAAGCAGGACGACGACCGGGTGATGGCGCGTGATCACGGCTGGTGCCCGCACGTCGTGGTGCGGCGTAAGGCGCTGGTGCTGGAGGACGTCTTTGCGTACCGGAAGTTCGCCGGAAACCCCGTCATTGACGAGCTGGGCATCCGCTCGTACGTGGGTGCACCGCTGATCGACTGGAACACGGGAGTCGCTCTGGGCACAGTCTGCGCCATTGCCCCCGAGCCCACGCCGTGGGGGCGGGAGGGCCTGGAAACCATCAAGTCCTTCGCCCAGCAGATGGTCGACCGCCTGCGCGAAATTGAGGAGCGAGGCCAGCTCTGAGCGAGGCCGGGCTGCCGCCCTCGGCGGAAGGCCCATGAAGATGCGAGGCGGGAGCCGCGGGCACGGCGCTGTGTCCGTGGCTCCCCCTTTTTACACCGCAGTGGTCTCCAACCGCTCCGCGTCCAGGTGGTCTGTCGGCTCAGTCCGGACCAGGTCAGCCAGGCGCTCGGACCACTGGCCCTTGGCCGTACCCAGCGCATGTTCGGCCAGGCGCAGGAGCTGGATGTCGGATGTGCCGGCCGGAGCGTAGATGTGCTCCGCGTCCCGCAGATAGCGCTCCACGGGGCGATCGGTGAACAGGCCGCTCGCAGCGTGAATGTCCATGCTGTCGCGGGCCGAGTCTCGGGCGGACTCGACGTTCAAAAACTTGGCGCTCATCAGCTCCGCGTCGCACGGCTGGCCATGGTCCAGGCGATGAACGGCATGGTAGGCGGCCAGCCGGGCGGTCATCAAGCGGTGCTGCATCAAGCCCAGCTTGAGTTTGATGTTGCTCAGCTCGCCGAGCGGTTTGCCGTATCGCTCACGCTCGATACACAAGGCGGTCGTCTCCTCGACGACTGCAGTGTGGATGCCGAGACTGACCGCGGTCAGGTTGGGCCTGCCGTAGAGCACACTTGAGGAATACGCCACGGCCAGGCCCTGGCCCTCGGCCCCAAGGAGATTCGCCGCCGGTACGCGGCAGTTGTCGAAGATCAGCTTGCCGAAGCTGAAGCCGTGCAGCCCCATGGCGGGCTGGTGTTCGGCGAGCGAGAGCCCCGGACGGTCCTGCTCGACGAGGAACGCCGACAACCCCTTGGATCCCTCACCGGTGCGGACGACAACGCCGTGCAGGTCGGCCACGTGCGAATTGCCGACGAAGACTTTGTGGCCGTTGAGCACGTAGTCGTCGCCGTCGCGTACGGCGGTAGTGGCCATGCCAAGAACGTGCCCGCCTGATTGCTCCTCGGTTGTCGCGATGGTCGGCAGGCAGTCCCCAGAGGCGATCCGCGGCAGCCACGTTCTCTTTTGGACATCGTTGCCAAAATGAAGGATCTTGGCTACGCCGAGTTGGCTTGCCTGCACCATGGCGCCCATGGCTCCGCTCACCCGGGCAAGTTCCTCGATGATGATTGTCTTGGCGAGATGCCCCGCCCCCATGCCGCCGTAGGCCCGGTCGATAGTGACCCCGATCCAGCCCTGCCGGGCAATCAGCCACGACACCTCGTGCGCTACGACCTTGGAGGCCTCCATCTCCGCTATCCGAGGCCGTACCTCGCGTTCGGCGAACTCCCGGACACGCTGCCGCAGATCCTCGTGCCAGGGCTTGGTGAAGTACCGCTGCACAACCCCTCCTCCGCGCTGCTCCACATCCCCTCCGATATGGGGGGACGTCCTTCGGGCAGTGGTTCTCCGCCTCCAGGCAGACTGTCTGTACGATTGTCGCCCTATCAATCCTTCTCGGCCAAGATCGTCAGCGATGTTTGACTCAAACACTGCGTCTTGCGCAGTGACCCCAACTGTGCGACGTGGTAGAGCACTTGTTCGGGCCCAGGGTCAGTGGGGGCGAAGCGACGCAAGCGCGAACTGGGGCCGCCCGGAAACGGCACAGGGCCGCCACCAGGCACTTGCCGGTGGAGCGCACAGTTGAGCGGCACCGCAATCAGTCACCCACCCGCTGTCCGATAAGAGCCTGCCGCCGAACGGCGTTTACCACCCATCAAGCGCAGTTCAGCCAACATCACAGGGGCACGGATATAAAGGTGGCCTGTGGGCATGCTTACTGCCCGGCCACTGACCACGCCGCCGGCGCCTGGTATTGCTACGCCAGCCGGGCCGACACCTCTGAAGACGGCAAGGCTCGAACGACTCGAAATGGGACTTGCGGGCGGTCTGCACCAGCGAAGACGAGCTCGACCTGCTGGGCGCAGGCTGGACGACAGCCGAACGCCACGACGCGGAGGGGCTCGCCTTCGTCGTCCTACGTGAACCTGCACCAGCCCCGGGACTGTCCTGAAAGACACGACACTCCCAACATGTGATGAGGTGCTGGTGTGCTCGCCGTAGGGGAAGGGCGAGGGATGGCCCAGCCAGGGGGCTCCGGGGAGAAGTAGATGTCAGAGCGCGTCCACGCCGCTCACCTTCCAGCCGTCGGACGTGCGGGTCAGCGTCATCCGCACCCGGTTCAGGTCGACGCGGGAGCCCGAGACCTGAATGCTTGTGGTCACCTGGTTGACGAAGAGGAGGACCACGGCACGGTCCGGTGACGCCGAGATCACGGAGGCCGCCGGGGAGCCGCCGGTGGGCTGCGCGACCGTTGCCTTCACCACGCCGTGGTACTTCCTGGCCGTCGGTCCGACCACCGTAGTGGTGGTCTTGCGGTACTCGTCGCGGAAGTGTCCGGTGAGCCGGGCGCCGGCCGTCGCGAAGTCGCGGTCCAGGTGCCGGTAGTTGTACGACAGGACGACGGGTGCTGACTGCTGCGCGGCCGTGAGTGCCTGCCCGCGTGCCTGATCGGCCAGTAGGCCCTCCCGGTACCGCCACCCGAGCATGGCGGCCGCTACCAGGGCCGCCACTAGCAGGACGCACAGGACCGCGGTGAGCAGCCCCCGCCTACCGGGCCGCGTGGCCGCACCGTGGCCCGGCTCGCCCTCCTCCTGCGGCCCGTCCTTCTCGAAGGATTCCGGCGAGGGCTCGGGCGGATCGTCCCAGCCGTCCTCCTGCGGGGGCTCGATGAGGACGGTGCGGCCGGCGTGCTGCGCCTCGGGGCGCCCCGGGGCGTCCTCGTCGATGTCGGTCGACGGGTCCGGCTCGTGGTGGCCGCGCTCCGCGCGTTTGGCCGCCGCGCGGGCGGCCGCGGTCATGGTGCGCCGGGTGCCTGGGCCGGAGCGGCTGCCTCGGGTGGTCGTCTTCGCCACGGTCTTACTCCTCATGTCCTCATGGGTGGTACGGCGGTCAGGCTCCGTCAGCCGACGAACTCGACGTCCGAGGTCAGCCAGCGGCCGCCGCGGTGCACCAGGTCGAGCTGCAGCCGATAGGTTCGCGCCTCGCCCTTGGGCGCGGCGGTGTTGGTCACCTTGCTGTCGGCGACCACCAGGACGCGGGCCGAGTGCGCGTCGGAGCGGACGATGCCCGCGTCGAGGACCTGGCCCTCGGATACGGACTTGTTCGCGGCGACGAGCTTGGTCAGCTGGTCGGTCTGCGCGGCGAACTGCTTCTTGAAGTCGCCGGTGGCGCCCTTGAGGACATTCGCGCTGTCCCGGTCGTAGTGCCGGTAGTCGAGCGAGGTGAAGTTCAGCGCCGACTGGCGGGCCGCGGCCAGGATGTCCTGGCGGCGCTGCTCCGTCTCGTGCTGGCCGTAGAAGCTGAGGCTCAGCCAGATGGTCAGTGCGGTGGTGAGGACGGTCGCCACGGCGAGCCCCGTCGACCATGCCCTGCCCGACCAGGCCTTGCTCGTCCACGACCTGCCCGACAGGGCCCTGCTCATGACCCCGCCCGTGACCCTGCTCACGCCATCGGTCCGACTAGCAGCCATTGCCACGACTCCTTTCCGAACACCGCCTGTTGGCCGCCCGTCGAGCCGATCTCGACGGGCCTTCCGTCCGGGCCGGTTGCGGTGCCGGTCTCCGGGTCGTACGGCGTGATGTACGCCGTCTGGTTCGCACCGCCTGAAGCGGTCGACGCGGGGGCGTTCTGCGCGCCCCGTACCGACGTCTTGCTTCCGCGCGGGGCCGTACAGCGCGCGTCGGTGTTCGCCTCACGCCTGCTGGTGTCCGCCGGGTCACGCCGCGCCGTCCCGTACCCCTGGGTGCACGGCGGCGGGTCGTCGGCGTTCACCACCAGGCCGAAGTGGGTGGTGCCGTCGCCCGGGACGACCGTGTAGCTGCCCGCGACCAGCGCCGGGAAGGTGACCAGGGACTGCTCCACGCCGGGCAGGCGGGCCAGCGTGACCTGGCCGCCGCTGATCAGGTTGGCCAGCAGGACCGACAGCCGTGGCCCGGTGGACTTCAGCAGCGAGTTCACCTGCTGTGCGGCCGGAGTCGCGTTGCCGATCAGCTTGCGCAGGTCCCCGTCGCTCGACTTCAGCTGTGCGCTGAGCGCCGCCAGATCGTGCGCGAACGACTTGATGGATGATCCTTGGTCGGCCTGTGTCTTGAGGACCTTCCGCGAGTCCTCGATGAGCGAGATCGTCTGGGGGAGTGAGTCGGACGCCGACTCCACGAGCGCGTTTCCCGAGTCCACGAGGCGGCTCAGGTTCGGGCCGGTGCCGGAGAAGGCCTTGCCCAACTCGTCGACGGTGATCCTCAGGTCGGCCTTGTCGACCGAGTTCACCAGTCTGTCCAGGCTGAGGACCAGGTCCGTGGTGGGCAGTGGCACGCGGGTGCTGGTGCGCGGGATGGCGCTGCCGTCGAGGAGATACGGTCCGCTCGACCTGCGCGGCTGCAGGTCGACGTACTGCTCGCCCACCGCCGAACGGTTCGCCACCACGGCGAGGGTGTCCGCCGGGATGCGCGGCGCGTCGTCCTTGATGTCGAGGGAGACCGAGACCCCGTCGGAACCGGTCAGCCGCAGCGTGCCGACGCGGCCCACCGGTACCCCACGGTAGGTGACCTCGGCGCCAGGGAAAATGCCCCCGGAGTCGGCGAAGTCCGCCTGCACGGTGTAGCCGCTGCCCAGGACCTTGTCCACCAGGCCCGTGTACTCGGCGCCGACGTACGACACACCGATGGCGGTGAGGGTGGCGAAGGCTAGGAGTTGGGCCTTGACCGTTGGTGTGATCACGGCTGGACCCCTTTCAGCATCAGTTCTGCGAGCGCGAGGTTTATCCCCTCGGGCAGGTCCGCGTCGGTTGTGTCGGTCGTGTGGCTGCTGGTGCACACCGGCGGGCACAGCGGACCGCCGCCGCCCGACGGGACCGACGGGGCGGGTGGGACGGAGGGGGTCGGCACACTCGGTGTGCTCGGCAGCGCGGTGGGTGCCGGAACGCTCGGCAAGTCGGGGAGACCCGGTACGTCGGGAGCGCCGGGAGTCTCGGGCTTCTTGGAATCGCCGTTGCCTTGGCCGGAGTTGCCGGCCGTCACATTCCCGTAGAGGTCCGACAGATCGAGGTCGGCCGTGATGTGGAGGTTGACGTAGTCCCCCTTGACGGCGTCCGCCGTGTTGCGCGGGAACGGGTAAGTGGTCAGCAGTTCAAGGGAGTTGGGCAGATCGTCGCCCGCCTTGTTCAGCTGCCGCAGGATCGGCCGCAGCTGCTTGAGGTTCGCGACCGTGTCGTCGTGCGAGGCGTTGACCACCTTGGTGCCGCTCTTGCCCAGATCGGACAGGGCGGTGAGCATCCTCGTCAGATCGCGCCGTTGGTCGGCGAGGACCTTCAGGGCCGGCGGCATCGTGTCGACGGCCTGGGCGATCGTCTTCTTCTCCTTGCCGAGCCGCCCCGCGAGCCGGTCGACGGCCTTGAGCGCGTGGACGATGTCCTTGCGCTGGTCGTCCAGGCCGCCGATGAACGTGTTCAGCTCCTTGAGCAGCGACCTGACCCGGTTCTCCCGGCCGCCCAGGGCCTTGTTCAGCTCCACGGTGATCGTCTTGAGCTGGGCCACTCCGCCGCCGTTGAGGAGCGCGGACAGTGCGGACAACACCTCTTCGATCTCCGGGTTGCGGCCGCTGCGGGACAGCGGGATGCGGTCGCCGTCGCCGAGCCGGCCCACGGGGGCCGTGCCGGGCGGGGCGGAGAGCGCGACGTACTTCTCTCCGAGCATGCTGGTCTGCCGCAGCTCGGCGACCGCGTTGGCGGGCAGCTTCACCGAGTCGGCGACCCGCAGCCGTACGCGCGCGTGCCAGCCGTTCAGCTCCACCTTCTCGACCGCGCCCACAGTGACGTTGTTGACCTTCACCGCCGATTGCGGCACCAGGTCGAGGACGTCGCGGAACTCGACGGTGACGTGGTATGCGTGGCCGTCGGCGGCGGCTCCGCCGGGTAGCGGGACGTCGTACCAGCCGTTGAACTCGCAGCCTGACAGCAGCAGAGCGCCAGCCGCGGCCCACGCGACCGCCCCGACCTTGCGCAGAGCGTTCATGCGCTCGCCCCCAGAATTCCGCCGAGCGTGCGGTCGACCGTTCCCGTCACCGCGGAGCCCTCAGGCACCTTCGGCAGGGAGTCGAAGAGCTGTTTCAGCTCCTTGCAGTGGGGGTTCTTGCCGCCTTCGTCGCCCGTCGTCTTCAGTACGGAGCACAGCAGCGAGGCCGGATCCTGTGCCTGCTGCGCGTTGTTGCGGGTGTCGAGGGTGCCCGCGGACGGGTTGTAGGCGTTGTTCAGGTTCGACAGACCCGTGGGAGCGACCTCCAACAGCTCGGCCAGTGCGGCCCGTTGGGTGACGAGCACCTTGGTCACCTTGCTGAGGCCCTTCACGTTCGAGGTCAGCGACTTCTTGTTGTTCTTCACGAAGGCGGAGACATCGCCGAGCGCCGTCCCCAGGTTCTTGAGCGCGTCCGCGAGATCCTTGCGCTCGCCCGCGAGCTGCTCGGCGACCTTGGCGAGGCTGGTGTTGAAGGACCGCACGCTCTTGTCGTCGGCGGCGAGCGCCGCCGTGAACACCTGCAGGTTGCGTACCGTGCCGAAGAGGTCCCTGCGGCCGTCGGACAGTGTGGTGACGGCCTGCGAGAGGTCCTCGACCGTCTGATTGAGGTTCTCGCCCTGGCCGTCGAGGTTGTCCGAGCTCACCCCGAGCAACCGTGACAGCGAGCCGTCCTGGTTGGCGCCCTGGGGGCCGAGCGCGTCGGCCGTCGTGTGCAGACTGTCGAAGATGCGGTCCAGTTCGACCGGCACGGCCGTGCGTGTCTCGGGGATGACGGCACCGTCTTGTAGCAGCGGGCCCTTCCGGTACACCGGCAGCAGCTGCACATAACGGTCGCTGACCACCGAGGAGTTGATGATCGCGGCCTTGGCGTCCGCCGGTACCTTGCGGCCTTCGTCGTACTTCAGGTCCACCCGCACCCGGTCGCCCTCCGGCGTGATCTTCTCGACCTCGCCGATCCGGACGCCGAGGACGCGGACGTCCGAACCGGGGTAGATGCCGACGGTGCGCGGGAAGTACGCGGTGACATGCACGGACTCGGAGCGCGGCCACAGCACGTAGGTGAGCGTGGCGACGAGGGCGAGTGCGGTGACCACGGCCAGGCGCTTCTTCAGGTTCTTCACCGGGTGCCTCCCGTGCGCGGCACCACCGGAGCGGCGACCAGGTTCTGGATGTAGCTGTCGAACCAGCGGCCGTTGCCGAGGGTGTTGCTGAAGACCCGGACGTACGGCGCGAGCAGCTTGACGCTCCGGTCCAGGCTCGACTGATTGCGTTCGAGCATCCGCACCACGGTGTTCAGGCCCTTGAGCGCGGGTCCGATCTCCTTGTCGTTGTCCGCGACCAGGCCGGAGAGCTCGATGCCGACCGCGGCGGAGCTCTTCAGCAACTTGTGGATCGCCTCGCGCCGCTTGATGATCTCCTTGAACAGCTGGTCGCCGTCCTTGACCAGCGCCGTGAAGTCCTCGGAGTGCCCGGCCAGCACGCCCGTGACGCCGTTCGCGTGGTCGAGGAGTTCGCCCAGTGCCTTGTCGCGCGAGGCGACCGTCCGGGAGATCTTCGACAGGCCCTTGATGGACGCCCGTACCTCGGCCGGCGAGTCCTGGAAGGTGGTGGAGATGGTGTCCAGGGCCTTCGCCAGCCGGTCGGTGTCGACCTTCTCCGTCGTGGTGGTGAGATCGCTGAACGCCTGGACGACGTCGTACGCCGGAACCGTCCGCCTGAGCGGTATCTCGCTGCCGGGTTTCAGTTGCCCCGGTCCCTTGGGGTGCAGCCCGAGGTACTTCGCGCCGAGGATCGTCTTGACCCGGATCGAGGCGCCCGTCTCGGTGCCGAACCCCGGATCGCCCTTGATCTTGAAGGTGACCTTGACGTGGTCGCCGTCCAGGTCGACGTCCTCGACCTTGCCGACCTTGACGCCGGCGATCCGCACCTCGTCGCCGGGCTTGAGGCCGCCCGCCTCCGAGAAGGCCGCGCTGTACGTGTCGCCGCCGCCGATCAGCGGCAGGCTGTCGGCGTTGAACGCGGCCACGGTCAGCAGCCCGAGGACGGTGAGGCCGACGGCTCCGATCAGTACGGGGTTCCGCTCCCGGAACGGGGTCAGGCGCGGGCGGCGTATCCGTATGCGGGGCAGCTTGGGTGGTTCGATGCGCACTTTGACCAGTGGTTCCGGGCGGTGGGGGCGGGGTGCCCGGCGTGGCAGGAGCCGCATTTTCGGCAGCTTGGGTAGGTCGACGCGGACCTTGACCAGCGGTTCCGGGCGGCGCTTACGGGTCCTACGTGGAAGGAAGTGCTTCGTCATGCGCCGCACCTCGCCCTTGCCACGTGCAGCTCGGGAGTGAGTACCTGCTTCGTCTTCGGCAGCACGATCCGGCCGTCGAAGTCGCAGAGGTAGAAGTTGAACCACGAGCCGTAGGACGCCGTCCCCGTCAGCTCGTTGAGCTTGTCAGGCAGCCGTTTCAGCACGCCCTCCACGGTGTTCTCGTTCTTGTTGAGCGTTCCGGTGAGATCGGTCAGCTCGGCGATGTCGTCCTTCAGTGGTGGACGCGCGTCCTTGAGCAGCCCCGAGGTGGCGTCCGTCAGGTCGCCGATGCCCACCAGGGACTGTCCGATGGGCTTGCGGTCGGCGGACAGTCCGGAAATCACCCGCCGCAGCTGCTTGAGCAGCCCGGAGAAGCGCGTGCCGCGTTTGTCCAGCGTGTCCAGCACGGTGTTGAGGTTGTCGATGACCGAGCCGATCAGTTTGTCGCGGCCGGCCAGCGTCGTGGTGAGCGAAGCCGTGTGCACGAGCAGGCTGTTGACGGTGCCGCCCTCGCCCTGGAGGGTCCGGATGATCTCGGTGGCGAGCTGGTTGACGTCGTGCGGGCTGAGCGCGGCGAACAGTGGCTTGAAGCCGTTCAGCAGCGCGTTGAGGTCCAGCGCGGGCTGGGTGCGCGACAGCGGGATCGTGGCGCCGGGCTTCAGCCGGGTGCCGTCTCCCGCGCCCTCGGTCAGGGCGACGTAACGCTGTCCGACCAGGTTCCGGTAGCGGACCACCGCGCCGGTGCTGTTCAGCAGCGGACGGTCCGCGCCGACTGTGAAGGTGACCTCCGCCAGTGTCCGGTCCTTGATCCGGATGCCCTCGACTTCGCCGACCCGCACCCCGGCCACCCGGATGTCGTCGCCCTTCTCCAGGCCCGTCACGTCGCTGAACACCGCGCGATAGGTGTGCTTGGGGGTGAGGGAAATGTTGACGATGGTGGCGGCGAGGAGGGCCGTCGCCAGGACCGTCACCAGCGCGAACAGGCTGAACTTGATCAGCGGGGCAGCGGCCTGCCGCGCTCCTGACGTCCTCGTGGTCCGCAGGGCCTTTGGGATCTTCGGCATCTTCGGTGTCCTCATGCGACGCTCACCGCCGTTCCGCGCGCCATCGGTCCGAACAGCAGGGTCGCGACCGGCGGCACCTCGTCGGCGGGTACGCCCATGACGGGCGCCACGAGCGAGCCGACGGCGCGCTGCTCGGCCCGGGTGGCGGAGACGCCGCCCGGGCCGGACGGACTCCCCTGCTTCGAGCCGTCGTTGAGGTGCACCCCGGGTGCGGGCACCGGGGGATGGGGCAAGTCGCGGCAGTTCGGCCCCGACCGCTCGCCGTAGCGGGGATACTCACCGGGTGCGTACGCCCCCTGCTGGCGCACGACTTCGAGCGTGATGTGCATCTTGCCGCCCCGAAACGCCTGCTCGGAGGCCTGTTCCTCGCGCACCAGGCCGGCGAGGAGGCAGGGGTACTCGGGCGAGTAGCGGGCGAAGAGGTCGAGCGTGGGGCGGGAGACCCGGCCCAGGGTGATCAGCCGGTCGCCGTTCGCGTCGAGGAAGTCGTCCGCGGTGCCCGCGGCGGTGGCGGTCGTGGTGAGCGCGGACGCGAGCCGGTCCCGCTGCTCGACCAGGGTGCGGCTGGTGGTGACGGTGTTGCGCAGGATCGCCATCAGGTCGGGAGCCGCGTCGCCGTACGCCTCGGCGACGTCGGCCAGATGTGCGAAGTCCTCGGTGAGGGACGGCAGGTGAGGATTGAGCCGGTGCAGGTAGTCCTCCACGCGCGTGAGGTTGTCGCCGATCCGGTCGCCGCGCCCTTCGAGGGCGGTGGCGAACGCGGAGAGCGTGGCGTTGAGCCTGCCGGGCTGCACGGTCCGCAGCAGCGGCAGCAGGTCGTTCATCAGCTGCTGGAGCTCGATGCCGACGCGGGTGCGGTCCTGGGTGATCACGTCCCCGGCGCGGATGGGCCGCGCCGAGGAGCGCGCGGGCGCGACCAGGTCGACGTACTTCTCGCCGAACAACGTCTTGGGCAGCAGACGCGCCTGGACGTCGGAGGGGATGTCCGCGACGTACTCCGGCTTGAGCGCGATGTCGAGCGTCGCCTTCGCCCCGTCGGCGTGCACCGCGCGCACCTCGCCTACCAGCAGCCCGCGCAGCTTGACGTCGGCGCGTGGATCGAGCTGGTTGCCTAGGCTGTCGGCCTCCAGCTTGATCCGTATCGCCGGCGTGAACACCTGCTGGTACACGGCGACGGACAGGGACAGCAGCAGTGCGAGCACGGCGAGGAACACGACGCCGTACAACCGCAGTCTCAGCACTCTCATACGGCTCATCCCGCAATCCGTACGGTCGTGTTGGCGCCCCAGATCGCGAGCGACAGGAAGAAGTCCACGACGTTGATCGCGACGATCGAGGTGCGCACGGCGCGGCCCACGGCGACGCCGACGCCCGCCGGGCCGCCGCTCGCGTAGTAGCCGTAGAAGCAGTGCACGAGGATGATCAGGACGGCGAAGACCAGCACCTTCCCGAAGGACCACAGCACGTCGACCGGCGGCAGGTACTGCTGGAAGTAGTGGTCGTAGGTGCCCGCCGACTGCCCGTAGTAGCCGGTGGTGATGGTGCGGGCGGCGAGGTACGAGGACAGCAGGCCGATCACGTACAGCGGGATCACCGCGACGAAACCGGCGATCATCCGGGTGGTCACCAGGAACGGCAGCGAGGGCACGCCCATCACCTCGAGGGCGTCGATCTCCTCGCTGATCCGCATCGCGCCGAGCTGGGCGGTGAATCCGGCGCCGACCGTCGCGGAGAGCGCCAGACCCGCCACCAGCGGGGCGATCTCCCGGGTGTTGAAGTACGCCGAGAGGAACGCCACGAAGTTGGAGGTGCCGAGCTGGTTGAGCGCGGCGTAGCCCTGGAGCCCCACCTCCGTGCCGGTGAAGAACGACAGGAAGGCGATGACGCCGACCGTGCCGCCCACGACGGCGAGGGCGCCGCGCCCGAAGCTCACCTCGGCGAGCAGCCGCAGGATCTCCTTCTTGTAGCGGCGTACGGTGCGGCCCGTCCACGCGAGCGAGCGGCCGTAGAAGGACAGTTGGCTGCCCAGTTCCTCCAGGCGATTCAGCAGCGCCATGGCTCAGCCCCTCTGCGGAACGACTTGGAAGTACACGGCGGTCATCACGAAGTTCGTCACGAACAGCAACATGAAGGTGATCACCACCGACTGGTTCACGGCATCGCCCACGCCCTTCGGGCCGCCTTTCGCGCTCAGTCCCTTGTAGGAGGCGACGATCGCGGCGATCGCGCCGAACACCAGTGCCTTGATCTCCGCCGCCCACAGGTCGGAGAGCTGGGCGAGCGTGGTGAAGGAGGCGAGATAGGCGCCCGGTGTGCCGTTCTGCAGGACGACGTTGAAGAAGTAGCCGCCTGCGACGCCGACCACTGACACCAGGCCGTTGAGCAGCACCGCCACCACCATCGACGCCAGGACGCGTGGGACGACCAGCCGGTGGATGGGGTCGATGCCCAGCACCTGCATGGCGTCGATCTCCTCGCGGATCTTCCGCGCCCCGAGGTCCGCGCAGATCGCCGTGCCGCCGGCGCCCGCGATCAGCAGCGCGGTGACGATCGGCGAGGCCTCCCGCAACACCGCGAGGACCGAGGCGGCCCCGGAGAAGGACTGGGCGCCCAACTGCCGGGTCAGGCTGCCGATCTGCAGCGCGATGACCGCCCCGAAGGGGATGGACACAAGGGCCGTCGGCAGGATGGTGACGCTCGCGATGAACCAGGCCTGCTGGATGAACTCCCGTGCCTGGAAGGGCCGTCGGGGCACGGTCCGGACGACGTCCAGCGCCATCGCGAAGAGGTTCCCCGAGTGCCTCAGCGCTCCGGTCGGTGACAGCCTCATGCGTCCGCCACCTCACTGCGGTGCAGCTCGGACTCGCGGCGCGCGATCGCCTCCCAGCGAGGCGGGCGGGTGAGGCCGGGGCTAGGCAGCAGACGCGGTGTCATGTCGTTGCCGACATGGCGGGCGCGCCGCTCGACGTCGCCGAGCCGCGCCAGCTCCTCCTCGACCTGCGCGGCGTCCTTCTCCTCGGCCATGCCGATCGGCCCCTGCATCCGGCCGTTGAGGAACTGCCGTACGACGGGCTCGTCGCTGGTCAGCAGCTTCTCGCGGCGCCCGAACATGACCAGCTCACGCCGGAACAACAGCCCGATGTTGTCCGGCACCTGGCGGGCCGAGGCGATGTCGTGCGTGACGATCAGGAAGGTCGCGTCGATCTGTGCGTTGAGGTCGACGATGAGTTGGTTGAGATAGGCGACGCGCACGGGGTCGAGCCCGGAATCGGGTTCGTCGAAGAGGATGATCCCGGGGTCGAGGACCAGGGCTCGGGCGAGACCGGCTCGCTTTCGCATGCCGCCGGAGATCTCGCCGGGCAGCTTCCCCTCCGAACCGATCAGCCCGACCATGTCCATCTTCTCCAGCACGATGCGCCGGATCTGGCTCTCGGACTTGCGGGTGTGCTCGCGCAGCGGGAACGCGATGTTGTCGTACAGGTTCATCGAGCCGAACAACGCGCCGTCCTGGAACAGCACGCCGAAGAGCTTCCGCACCTCGTACAACTCGTGCTCGCGCAGTTTCGTGACGTCCCGGCCCGCGACCTTCACGGAACCCCGGTCCGGCTTCAGCAGCCCCACGAGCGTCTTGAGGAACACCGACTTGCCCGTGCCCGAGGGGCCGAGCATGACTGAGACCTCCCCGGCGGGGAGCGTCAGCGAGACGTCCTGCCAGATGACCTGGTGACCGAAGGACTTGGTCAGCCCTTCCACACAGATCTCGACACCCATCCGGCCCACCCTTCGCACCGTGGAGCAGCTCCGACATCTGCTCTACGGGGAGGGGCGGGGCGTCCGTCGTGGCGGACACGGATTTTTTTTCGAGGGTTCTACGGCAGTGGGGTCGGGGTCGGTACCTCGACGGGCGCTTCGGGTGTGGCCGGAAGCGTCGTCGGGACCGTGGACGCGGCGGGCAGATCAGGGACAGGGGGCACGCTCGGCAGGTCGGACGCCCCCGGGATGTCGGGGACGGGCGGCACGCTCGGCAGATCGGACGCCCCCGGGATCTCAGGGACGGCCGGCACCGGTGACAGCGAGGCCTCCGGCAGGGGCGGCACCGACAGCGGCAGCGGCGACCGGTCGTGGTCGCCGGGCGGCGCCGTCGGCGTCGCTCCGTGGGACGTCGAGGCGGCTGACAGATCACGGGCGTTCGGGGCGGCTGCCCGGCCGGCGCCGTCGGGCCGGGCGGTCTGTGTGGTCGCCTCGGCCATACGGGACACGGAGGGGCGGGGAACCGTGTCCTGCCCGCCCCCGCCGTGGACATGCGGCAGCACGAACCCCGCCACCACCAGGGTCGCGGCCGTCGAGGTCACCACCACGGCCTGCGCGTCTCCGCCCGGGCGCAGCTTGCCGCGCCCCCACAGGAACAGGGCGACGCCCAGCGTTCCGGCCAGCGAATTGCGCAGCGTGCGCCGGGCCCGGGCGAGCAGGGACTCGACGGTCCGATAGCTCAGCCCCATGCGCACGGCGACCTGGCCGACGTCGAGGTCCTCGGACTTCAGCCGGAGCGCCTCGGCCTGCCGCGCGGGCAGTTCCCCGCTACGCACGGCCAGCCACCTGGCCTCGGCCCGGTCGCACACCGCCTCCTCGACGGGCACCGGCCCGGGCGCGGTGAGCGTGGGGCTGCGGTGTACGTCGGCCTCACGGCTGACCTGGCGGTACCGATCGACGCACAGCCGCATGGTCACGGTCGTCAGCCAGGCGCCGAGGCGCTCGTCGTCGAGGTCGGGGCGCTCCGCGGCGCGCAGCATCGCCTCGTGCACCGCGTCCTCGGCGTCCTCCGGGCTCATCGACCTGCGCCAGGCCACCTTGAGCAGTTGCTCGCGGTGGCTCCAGATGAGCCGCCAACGGTCGTGGGCCGCCTGTATCTCCGCAGGCATGTCCGGCATGTCCATCGCCATGAGGGCCCCCTCGCGCTCACCCGCCGGTCCTGTACCGCCCGACGGGTGGGACATTACCGCCGAGTAGCCGCGCTTGTGGAGGGGGAGGAGGCCATCGAGTCCACACCGTTGCTGGGCAGCGGACCGCCGCTGGGCAGCAGTTCGTCGCCGGGCAGTTCGATGTCCGTGCCGGGCAGGGGGAGTTGGGGCTCCTGCGTCTCCTTGGCCCCGCCGGCCGGACGGGACACGGTGGGGGTCGGCGAGGCGGGTGCGGACGGGGCCCGGGAGGAGGCGGCGCTCGGACGGGTGGACGGCTTCGGCATGGCCGGCGGCTGCGACGGCTCCGGGTGCGTCGCGGACTTGGCCCGGTTGTCCGGCACCACCCGGTGCCCTTCCAGGTAGTACGCGTACCAGGCCCTGACCGTGCGCAGATACGCCTCCGAGTGGTTGTAGCCGAGGACCGCCCGGTCCAGCTCGGCCGGGTCGGAGAGGTCCCGTCCGCCCGCGCACAGGTAGCGCCCGGCAGCGAGCGCCGCGTCGAAGACATTGCCGGGGTCGGCCCGCCCGTCGCCGTTGCCGTCCGTGCCCCAGCGGGCCCAGGTCGACGGGATGAACTGCATCGGTCCGACGGCCCGGTCGTAGGCCGCGTCCCCGTCGTAGGTCCCGCCGTCGGTGTCCCGCACGAGGGCGAAGGTGACGCCGTCCAGCCGCGGCCCGAGGATCGGCGCCACGGTTGTCCCGTCCGCCGTCACCCGACCGCCCCGCGCCTGCCCGGACTCCACCTGGCCGATCGCGGCAAGCAACTGCCACCGCAGCCGGCAGCGGGGGGCGGTGCGCGCGAGCTCCGCCTCGGCGTGCTGGTAGGCGGCGAACACGGTCGCCGGCAGCGCGGCGCCCGCGACCGATGCCCCGCGTGAGCCTTCCCTGGTCCGCAGTGGCGGAAGGCCGGTGCGGTACGGGGCGTCGCCCGACACGCTCGGTCCGTGCTCGGTGGGCGCCTCCTCCTGGGGTGCCGATGCCCGTGCCGGGACCGTCCCCGGCGCCTGTGACGCGGTCAGCGCGGCCATCGCCGCCGTCGCGAGCACCGCGCCTGTGACGCCTCTGACTCCGTGCCCTGCCATGTGCGCGCTCCCCTCCCTGTGGGCTGATGTCGTCTGCTCTACGGGGCGGGGCGGGAGGTCCGTCGCGCGAAGCGGGGTGATTCCGGGAGGAAGGTTCGCTCGCGTGTCCGGGGGGTGCCTCTATGTCTTTCGTCAAGCGAGGCGTGGGCTTCGGGGTTCGTAGAAGGTGCCGTCGCGGAGCATCGCGAACAGCACGTTGATCCGTTGCCGGGCGAGCCGGAGGAGGGCCTGGGTGTGGGTCTTTCCGCGGGCTCGGTCGAGAGGCCACCCTTCGGCCAACGGCGCACGTGGTGCCGCTCGTCGCGAAGGGTCGCCCCTTGCGGTTTCACCGGCCAGGAAGAGGGCTTGGCCGGGCCGGTTCAGGAAACGGCAGACGTCAGGTACGTCAGGTACACCCCTCCCTCGCAGTCGGGCATCTCCCGCAGGGTCCAGCGGCCACGGACGCTCGTTGAGGAGAAGTTCGACTCGGCGTCGTCCTTCTCCACTTCGCCCTCCTCAGGGATGTAGCCGGCCTTGGGGAGCCGCTTGTGCAGGAACGCCAGGGTGGTGTCGAAGCCGCCCCGTACGACGGTGGCGACGACGAGCCGGCCGCCGGTGCGGTGCTCCACCGAGGTCACGACCGCGCCGTCGGGCACCGGCAGGTTCTCCGGGAAGTCGTTGGGGAGCGGCAGTGAGGCGGCAGTGGGACAGCCGCCGGACGCGGCACCTGCTGCATTCCCGGCCGGCGGATCGGTTGCCTGCTCCGTCGCGGACGTCGCCACCCGCGGCTCGGCGTGCTTGTTCGCCGCCGAGCATCCGGTGACCGCGGCCAGGCTGAGGACGGCTGCTACCAGTACGGGTACGGCAGCCGGGGGTGATGGCTTCAAGTGGCTTCCTCAGGGCTTCTTGTGCTTGCCGCGAACCACGGCGTCGTACGCGCCGTACAGCGTGTTGCCGGTGGACTGGCGGGCGATGGAGGCCAGCGCGTCGTAGTTCTGCGTACCTCCGGTCGCGCAGGTGCCGGTGCAGCCGTCGGCGTAGGCGACGAGCACGCGGCCCTGGACGTCGGTGGTGACGTCGATGAAGTCCAGGAGGTTGCGGTCCTTGCCGCACGTGGTGCCGCCCGTACAGATCGACCCTTTCTGAACCGGGTCGGTGGGGGTGGCGTCGACGGTGACCCAAGACTGTCCGCCGTCGTAGGTGGTGGCCACGTACAGGTGCCAGACGCCCGTGAAGTTGGCCGCATCCTGATAATTGCCGCCGGTGGTGGTGCCCAAGAAAGTGAACGCGGCGCGATTGTCGTCGCCCGCGGTCACGGCCGGAAAGACGATGTTCTTGATGCCGAGAGCCGCGCCGACGTTCTGGTCGTACAACCACGTCTTGCCCTTGTCGTGGCTGACAGCGATACGCGGCGTGCCATCGCTGTTCTGATAGCCCATGTAGACGGTCCCGCCGGCCCCGACTCCCACGCTCGGGTCCGAGTCACCGGGGGCGCTGGACGGGTTCTTGCGGACGGTCCACGTCAGCCCGTTGTCCTCGGAGACGGCCACGGCCTGATTGCCACCGCAGCCCTTGTTGGGCACATACACCGTGCCGTCCGGGGCGACCTTCACATGCCCGTGCAGGCCGCCGCAATCCAGCAGCGAGTACATCGGAACGGCGGGCCCGTACGTCAGACCGCCATCCCGGCTGACCGCGCAGGAGGCGTCGGCGATGTCCTGCGAGCAGTAGTAGACGGCATTCGGGTACGACGTGACGGTGCCTGGACCGCCCGTGACGAAGGGGCCACCACCGATGGTCTGGTGGTCCACACCGGAGTTGATGCCCGAGCCGCCCGTCGGCGTCCACGTTTCACCGTCGTCGTCGGTGTAGCAGGTCAGGGCTGTCTTGCCGGCGAGTTGCGACTCGAAGGTGCGGTGGGTGACCGGGTCGGTGAACAGGATCGGGTCGAGGCTCGTGGTGCTGCCCTGGGGGCAGCCGTTGGCCGCGATCGCGCTTTTGTCCTGCCATGTGACACCGGCACTGTCGTAGGTGACCTTGAGCGTCGACGTGTACGCCTGGAACATCGCGGCGCCACTCGCACGGTCCACGCCGATCGAGGGTTCACCGGCGTTGTGCGCATCCGTGATGTTGTCGGGCGCCCAGGAGTTCACGTACGTCGGCGGTGTGGCCGTACTCGGCGGCGAATCGGCCGGAGCGGTGATCAGGCTCGCGGTGCCGGTGAAGCTGTCGCCGAGCGGCGCGTACGGCACCACGCGCACGGTGTACGACGCCGACACCGCCGAAAGCAGCACAGTCTCGGGGTCGCTGGAAGAGGCCGAGGTGGCCACCTCTCGGCCGTCCGCATCGAGGACGTACAGGTCGAAGTCGGCGGCGGAGTCCGGCCATCTGATGTCGATGCGCAGGCTGTGACCGGCGTCGTAGCCCGCGGGCACCGACACCTTCAGGGCGTAGTCGTCGCAGGGTTGCGCATTCCCGCAGCTCACCGTCCCGGCAGTGCCGGACACATTCGGGACGGCAAAGGGGCCGGCGCTCCACGTCGTCGTGGACGCGGTGTCGCTGACCGACCCGGAGGGCGGGGTGGCGGCGTCGGCAGCCACACTCGGCAGGGTTCCGGCGACGAGCGCCAGCAACCCGACGGCGAGACTCCCCCTCGACCGCAGGTGAAGGTGAAGGTGAAGACGACGTGCGGAGAAGATAGCCACAGGTACCTCATGGGTTCGCGAGTCGGACGAAGGGTGGTGGTGTGTGGCAGTACGGGTGAGGCCTTCGTTTGCTCTACGGGGAGGCGGGCGGCGTCCGTCGCCAGAAACCGAACTCTTTTCGACACGGGCCGGACGGGTGCTGAGGGGGTCAGCAGGAGTTGCTGAGGCAGGTCGCTCGGGGGTGAGGGAGTCGCCCCAGGCCCACCACAGCTCGACCGCCGTGAAGCCCGCCATCCCGTTCGGGCCGCAGCACCTTTCCCCACGAAAAAGTCTCCCCGCGCGACTGCGCCAGGGCACTCACGAAGGCCTGGTCAGAGGGCGTCGACGCCCTTCACCTTCCAGCCGTCGATTGTGCGGGTGAGCGTCGTACGCACCTGGTTCAGGTCCAGCCGGGGCTCCGGGACCTGAGTGCTCCGGCCGGTATCCGACGCCCGCGACACCGCCGGGAGGCAGACACCCATGCCCTTCACCCCGCCAGGTGACGACGGACCTACATCCGGAGGCCAGCACGCATCGACCCCCACCACGGATCGCGCCACGGCCGCGCTCAACCTTCGCTGCTCCCCGAACCAGGTCGGCTACTGCGCACGCTGCCAGGGCTCACGGCGCGCTACGGGCCCAACGCCCAGGTCGTACGCTGCCGGCCTGTACTTCCGCCGCTGGAGCGAACAGTGGTTCCTGGAGATCAACCCCACCTACCACTTCACCATCGACGGCCAACGCGACTCCCTGTACGACGCCGAGTACGTCCAGAAGATCAAGCGGCTGGAACGCAACAATGCCGTCTACCAGCTCGTGCGCGCCTGGGCCGACTATCTCCAAGGCGAGAACACCCTGTTCAGGAGCCGCGATGAGCGCATCCGATTCGGCCAGCTCCTGAAGCTCGACTGCGACGCCGCCATCGGCGAAAGCGTCTGGAGTCCCGCAAGAACCAGCGCCGAAACCGAGCGTGAACGGGTTGGCCGAGGGACTGTGGGAGCTGCCGCAATGAAAGCACCAGTGCTGCATGAGCCGGAACTGGAGTTCCAGGCCGGAAACCGCCACATCGATCCCCGCTACGGCATCGGCGTGTTCGGCCCCGCCGACGCCGACTCCCCAACCGGACCACAGCAGTGCGGCACGGCGTGGAGACCGCCCGGCTCGCCCTCGGCGCAAGTCGCTTCACTGTCTACAACTATCCGCAGGCTAAGGGTAGTTGGAGGGCCCCGGACGGACACCTGGACTAACACCTTGTGGGACACCCAGGCTGTGGTGGCCAGCCGGGACGGCCTAGACTTTGCCCGGCTGAATGGGCCATCGGGAGGGTGGGGATGCTGCAAGCTGCTCCGTTGCAGGCGGGGGATCCCAGGGAGTTGTCCGGCTACCGGCTGGAGGGCAGGCTCGGTGAGGGAGCACAGGGCGTCGTCTTCCTCGGCCGTGACCGGTCCGGCGATCAGGTCGCCGTGAAGGTGCTGCACGCCCGGCTGGCCGGCGATCGGGAGGCGCGCCGCAGGTTCCTGCAGGAGCTGGCCGCCGCCAAGCGGGTCGCCGGTTTCGGCACGGCACAGGTGCTGGACGCCGACGTGACCGGTGACCGCCCGTACGTGGTGAGCGAGTACGTCGACGGGCCCTCGCTGCAGAAGCTGGTGGTCGAGCAGGGGCCGCGCAGCGGCGGCGTCCTGGAGCGCCTCGCGGTGGGCACGGCGATGGCGCTCGCCGCGATCCACCACGCCGGGGTCGTGCACCGTGACTTCAAGCCGGGCAACGTCCTGCTCGGCCCCGACGGCCCCCGCGTGATCGACTTCGGTGTCTCCCGCGCCCTGGACAGCACGGCCACCCTCACCGCGGGCGCCGTCGGCACCCCCGCCTACATGGCGCCCGAGCAGCTCGGCAGGGGCCCCGTCGGCCCGGCGGCGGACGTCTTCGCCTGGGCCTGCACGATGGTCTACGCGGCTACCGGCTCCCCGCCGTTCGGTAACGACACGGTCGCCGCCGTGATGACCCGCGTTCTGACCGCTGAGCCGGACCTGTCGGGCCTGCCCGCGCCGCTGGCCGGTGTCGTCGCGGCCTGCCTGGCGAAGGACCCCACGGCGCGGCCCGAGATCCGCGAGGTGCTCGACCGGGTGCTGGGTGAGCCGGCGGGCGCCGCGCCGACGAGCACTGCGAGTGTGCCGCCCGCACCGACGGCCACCGCCGTCGACACCGCTCCTGCCGCCCCGCCGGCGAACGCTGCTGCGGCCGACCCGTCGGCGGCCACCGTCACCCGCATGGTGCCCCCCGTCCCGCGCCAGCCGGACGTTGTGCCGACGGTGCCGACCGGCGCCGTAGCGGAGAGCGGTGGCAGGCGCCGGCGGTGGCTGGTGCCCGCCGGGGCCGTGGCCGTGCTGGCCGTGCTCGCGGGCGCCGGCGTCTGGTGGCTGGGCGGCGGCAGCGGGCAGCAGAAGTACACGTCGCTGACCGACAGCGGCTGCCGGATGGTCCCGGCGGCGACCGTGCAAAAGCTGGTGCCGGAGGCATCGGTCGACCGGGACGGCGCGGGCCCCGAGAACAAGGCGACGTACTTCCGGGCGGGCTGCGCCTGGGAGCGCACCGGCGACTCCTCCCCGATCTGGCGGCAGCTGAGCATCGGGGTCTCCGTCCAGCTCGACCTGAAGGACGCGGACCTGGTCGACGGCGCCCCCACCGACGGAGTGCGGCGGGCCGCGGCCGATGTGGCCTCCACCCGGCAGGACTTCGCGTCGAAGGCCAATCGCACCCAGGACCTCGGCGGCGGCTACGTGATGTACTACGGCGCGACCGCGGAGCTGACAGGGATCGGCGACGAGGCGGTCGTCCTCTCCCACCACGAACTTGCAAAGGACGGGGCCCACTACGACCCCGAAGTCGTCGAGATCGACGCCCGCCTCGCCAACGCCGAGATCATGGTGAAGTACAGCTCGGGCGCGAACACCGGTAAGCGGATGCTCCCCACATCGGAGCCCGCGGTGCGGAAACAGGCCGAGACCGTGGCCCGCTCCCTGGTGAACAGCCTCGAGAACTGCACGGGGTGCACCCGATGATTCCGGCGGGCGACGGGGCGCCCGGCGTCTGCCCACTGCACTCCGGCGACCCGCGGGCCATCGCCGGCTACCGCCTTGCGGGCCGACTCGGCCAGGGCGGCCAGGGTGTCGTCTACCTCGGGTACGGCTCCGGTGGCGAGAAGGCCGCCGTTAAGCTGCTGCACGCGTCGTTCGGCGCCGATCCCAGGGCGCGGGCCCGCTTCGGGCGCGAGGTCGAGGCCGCCCGGCGCGTCGCGTCTTACAGCACCGCGCAGGTGCTGACCGCAGACATCGAGGGCACCCAGCCGTATGTCGTCAGCGAGTTCATCGAGGGGCCCTCGCTGCTGGAGTACGTCCGAGCGCACGGACCGCAGCGCGGCGCGGCGCTGACCCGGCTGGCGATCGGCACCTTGGCTGCGCTGGTGGCGGTGCACCGCGCCGGGATCGTGCACCGCGACTTCAAGCCCGCCAACGTCCTGCTGCCGCCGGAGGGCCCCCGGGTCGTCGACTTCGGCATCGCCCGCGTCCTGGAGGCCACCAGCACCCTCACCAGCCAGGTGATCGGCACGCCCGCCTACATGGCGCCCGAGCAGCTGAACGGTGAGCCGGTCACCCCGGCCACGGACATGTTTGCGTGGGGCGTCACGATGGCCTACGCGGCCACCGGCCGGGCGCCGTTCGGCGCGGACAGCGTGGCGGCCGTCATCAGCGCCGTGCTGCACGCCGAGCCCGACCTGGCCGGCGTCGACGGGCCGCTGCGCCCCGTGATCGCCGCCTGCCTGTCGAAGAACCCGGCGGGGCGCCCCGGCACCCGGGAACTGCTCGCCCGGTTCCTGGACGGCACGCCCGAGGACGGCGCCCCCGCCCCGGTCCCGGTGGCCGCCGCGGCCCCCGAGGCCACTCTCCTGGACGCGGCGAGCCGGGCCGTGGCGGACCTGGCAGCTGCCCCCACGGCCACAGCGGTGCCCACACCTCCCGCGCTCCCCGCGTCCGTGCCTCCGCGGCCCACCTCCCCTCCACCCCTGTCGTCGCCCACGGCGCCCGCCGCGAGCCCGTCGCGCCGCCGTCTGCTGATCGGCGGGGCCACCCTCGCCGTCGCGGGCGCGCTCGGTGGCTCGCTGACGTACCTGCTCCGCGACCGCGGCACATCCGGGCAGCCCGGCGGGACTGGGCGGACCACATGGACGCACGCCCTGCGCGGCGAGCGCGTGGAGCAGATCACCGCGACCGCCGACACACTCCTCCTCGGCCCGCCGGGCGGCCCCCTCCAGGCCCTGGAGACGGCCACCGGAAAGACCCGATGGACACACCGGGGCCAGGTGGCCCACCTGACGCGCTCCGCTACCGCCGTCTACGTCATCGGCGACGACCGGCTGAAGGCCCTGGACGCGCACGGCGGCCAAACCCTGTGGTCCGTACCCGTCGGGCACCCCGTCATTGGCTCCGAGGGCATGGGCCTCGCCGTCGCGGGCGACGCCGTGGTCACCGCCGTCGCGCAGTACACCGCCGACGCCTCCAGCCATGCGGTGGTCGCGGCGCGGGGAGCGGCCGACGGCAAGCAGCGGTGGAGCACCGCGCTTCCCACCCTGCTGGCGCAGGGCACCGTCTCGACGCTCACCCTGGCGGCCTCCGCCAAGGTGGTCCTCGTGACCGCGTACGAGACCTCGGGGCAGGCGCCGTCGGCGAGCGCACCCCGTGGGAGCGTGTTCGCGCTCGCGGCAGACACCGGCAAGGAACTGTGGCGCACCCGTCTGAACGTCGCCAGCGCCTTCGGCGGCCATGCCGTGGCCGGCGACACCGTCGTGATCGGCTGGGCCGACATCAACGCGTACTTCTACGCGTTCGACGCAGCGACCGGCAAGCAGCGCTGGCGCGCCCCGCTCGTCGAGGACGGCACGCTCTCCCTCGGCGTCGGCGCGGACACCGTCTACTTCTGCGGCGCGCACCGCGCGGAGCCGGGCGGCAGCAACACCGACCAGGCCGTGTACGCCCTCGAGCTGGCCACCGGCAGACAGCGGTGGAGGGCGCACGAGCAGATGTACGGCGAGACGTGGGGCCCGGTTGGCGGCGGCCTGGTGCTGGTCACCGGTGCCTCCTACGCAGGCATCTGGGCGCTCGACAGCCGCACCGGCAAGACCGTCTGGTCCATCGCCGACATGCCCAAACCCACAGTGCTCGCCGCCAATAGCACCACCGCGTTCCTGGTGGCCGGTGGCGACGACAACGGCAGGAACCAGACGGTTCACGCCTTGCGTATCGCCGACTGAGCCGCAGCCGGCGCGCCGGCAGGGCTTCGGCGTAGTCGTGTGTCGCCCGGTGCGTGACGTTCTGCCAGTTCGGCGGTGCCCCGGAACGTGACAGGCACGCTTCCAAGATCATGGAATTCTCTACACGGGCCTTGACCCGGAATCTTGGACACGGACTATGCGGCTTGGGCCAGGGTAGTTGATGTTGTGTCGAATGCTGTCTCGTAGGCGATGGGACTGCGGCGGATGGTTCTTCATGACCACGAGATGTCCGTTCTCAAAGAGTGTTTTGTTCCGTTGTTGACGTTTGATCCCAAGCGTCGTAACCGTGGTGCCAATCGCGGTGAAGGTGGTGTTGCGGCGTCTGCGAGGATCACGTTGTGACCGATGACGAAGTGTTCGAAGCAGTCCGGGCCAGAGTGTTGGAAGGTCGTCCGACCAGTCTTCCCAAGAGGCCGACGGCTCCTGCGCCCGCTTCCCAGGCCGCTGTGGACAAGGTTGAGCGGGTTGTCGGCTATCCCCTACCGCCCCTCCTCCGCCGCCTCTACATGGAGGTGGCCGATGGCGGCTTCGGGCCATTCGGGGGCATTGTGGGGACGACGGACGAAGAGGTGCTCGAGGGGTATGTCGAGTACCTCGAAGGCGAGTTGGATGTCGATGAGCCGCCGTCGCCGCCTCGGGGAGTGTTCTTCTTCTGCGATTTCGGCTGCGCTATGTGGGCGCTTCTGGACTGCCGTCATCCTGAGGGCCAGATGTGGTGGTGGGAAGAGGGGGATCGCCACAAGTTGGACCTGACGTTCCCGCAGTGGCTCGAGGCATGGCTTGACGGGCGCCTGAGCCCTGATTTCATGGGCACGTTGGAGCTGCAGGAGGAGTCGTGGTTGCGGCCCATGTGGGAGTGATGAGCGTGTTGTCCTGGGCCAACCGACAGTAGAGCGTGTCGTCAAGTATCGCGCCAGTTCGGGGTGGATTCGCGGGTGAGCCTGCGGCTTATGAGGTCGATCATCGCGACGTGGATTATCGCTTCGGATCGGTGGGAGTGGGTCTCGTAGTCGCGTGCGAGACGGCGGTGGTGCATCAGCCAGCCGAAAGTCCGCTCGACAACCCAACGTCGGGGGATCACCTTGAATCCCTTGACGCCGCGGGCGCGTTGGACGACTTCGACGTCGATCCCGAGGCGGGCGCCGTGGTCGATGGCTTTCGTTCGATAGCCGGTGTCCGCCCACGCCTTGGTTACTCGAGGGGTGGTGGCGGAGATCTGGGAGAGCAGGTGGATGCCGCCGGCGTTGTCGGAGACGCTCGCCGCGGTCACCCAGACGGCAAGCAGCAGGCCGAGGGTGTCGACGCCGATGTGGCGCTTGCGGCCTGCGATTTTCTTGCCTGCGTCAAGGCCTTGGCCGGTCGCGGGCACGTTGGCGGAGGTCTTGACGCTCTGAGCGTCCAGCACGCAGGCGCTCGGCTCGGCGCTGCGGCCCTCGGCTTCACGCACCAGGCGCCGCAGCAGGCCGTTGAGCTGCTCGAAGACGCCTTCCTTCTGCCAGGCGGCAAAGTAGCCGTAGACCGTCTCCCACGGTGCGAAGTCATGCGGCAGGTAGCGCCAGGGGATCCCGGTGCGGTCGACGTAGAGGATGGCGTCCATGATGCGGCGCAGGTCGTGCTCGGGTGGGCGGCCGATGTCCAGGCCCTTGCCTCTGCGCTCGGCCCGCCAGGCGGTGAGCGCAGGACCGATCAACTCCCATCGGGCATTGGAGAGGTCGCTGGGGTACGGGCGGTGTCGCGTCATGTTTCGGTAGTACCGCCGGGCACGACGCACCTCCAGGGCGCAAACAGTGTCAACCGGGGGCGCTTTGGGATCAGACAGGAGCGTCTCTCGTCAAACGGGCAGAGCTATGGAGTCTCCAGTCGCACAGCCCGCATTGACCACTCTCGACTCAGCAGCCACAGGCCCCCTCATCCCGCAAAGCGCCACCAAACAACCTCATGGGGACAAAACGCTCTTTCAGAGGGCGTTTGATTTAAGGGCTGTCCCGTAATCGATCTTTGGGTGGCGGGTGATCTGGCAGGAGCGCTGGTGCTCTGGTCCTGGCGGTCAGCGCGGCGTGGGTAGCACCTACCATGCCTTCGTGACGCGACCGTGGACGGTACGAAGGATGGCCGAGCAGTTCGTCGAGCTGCTCGCAATGGCTCCTACCAGCATTGATGACGGCAATCTGAAGTTCGTCCGGGGAAGCCTGTACACCACGCTTTCGATCTGGAAGGACCGCTACGACCGGTCCCTCTTCGGCTGGATGGTCCACACGGACTACCCCGGTCTCGGTGACCGGATGGACGGCTTTGGTGGAGTGGGCATTCGGATCGACCACCCCTCGCCATCCGGCGCCGCAGGTCCGACCGACATCCCTCCCGCTGCCTGCTATCCCTGGCCGGCAGGCAGCGCCTCGCTCGCCTCCGAGGTCACCGCCGGCGTCACTCACTACGGTCCGCCCTCCCTGCGCTTCGTCCGCGACTCCCACGACCTGGGACTGCTGCTCCTAGCGCACACCCACGTTCACCGGGACGGGGTCTGGTGGTTCGCGCCGGCCAACAACGAGCCGGGACGACTTGCGAAGGCCATCCTTCTGGCTCGTCAGTGCGGTGATCAGGATCTGGAGCGGGCGGCTGTCGCCAAGCTGCGAAACCGCGGCGAGGAACCGGTAGCTCGTCGCCCCAACTACCTGTTCCGGCAGGCCGTCGCCGACTGGTCCAGACAGTACGCCAAGGCGACCGGCATCGATCTCAGTGACCTGGCCAAGCTCAAGCGGAAGCGCCCCCAGTACCCCGAGACCCCGTAGCTCAACACGGCTTCTCGGGGTCGGGAGATGATCTGGCCGTGATCACGGCATCGGAGCCCCGCTGGATAAGCCCGTTCACCGGGCTGATCCCGCAGCAGTTCGGCACGCTCATCACCGCTCTGCGAAAGGAAGAAGCGGCCCCGATACGCAAGGGACGACCATGGGGTCTGCCGCTGGAGGACCGCGTGCTGCTCGTCATCGCGTACTGGCGAACCAACCTGACACTGCGACAGCTCGCCCTGCTCTTCGGGATCTCGAAGTCGGCTGCCGACCGCGTCATCGACCACCTCGGGCCCACCCTCGCTCTGCGCCAGCGCCGGCGGTTCCGCAAGGATGCCGTGCTAATCGTGGAGGGCACCTTGGTTCCCACTCGGGACCACAACATCGCCGAGCGTTCGAAGAGCTACCGGTACTCCACCAACCACCAGGTCGTCATCGACGCCGACACTCGGCTCGTCGTCGCCGTCGGCCGGCCCCTGCCAGGCAACCGCAATGACTGCAAGGCATGGGGGCTGTCCGGCGTGAAGGCCGCCGTCGGCAGGACAACCGTGATCGCTGACGGCGGCTACCGCGGCACCGTTCTGATCATCCCGCACCGCCGTGAACGTAACCAGGCCGAACTACCGACCTGGAAACAGGAGCACAACGCCTCCCACCGCAAGGTTTGCGCCCGCGTCGAGCACGCCTTCGTCCGTTATGCGCTTGGCGAGGTTGTCGATCGAGGCGATGTGGATCACGGATTCGGAGCTGGCGGGGAGGGTCTCGTAATCGCGAGCCAGGCGTCGGTGCAACATAAGCCAGCCAATACTGCGTTCTATGACCCAACGCGTTTTTACGACTTGGAATCCGCGAACCTTGGGGTTTCTGTTGACGACTTCGACATCGATTCCGAGGCGAGCGCCGTGCTCGACGGCGGCGTTCTTGAAGCCGGTGTCGACCCAGCTCTTGGAGATGGTCGGGTGGGTGTTCTTGGCGTGGTCGGGCAGTCGTATTCCTACGGCGTTCCCCGACAGGCTTGCGGCGGTGACGGTCACGGCGAGGAGGAGGCCGAGCGTGTCTGTGATGATGCCCCGCTTCCTGCCGACGATCTTCTTGGCGGCGTCGGTTCCCTGGCTGGTCAGGAGGACGTTGGTGGAGGTCTTCACGCTCTGGGTGTCGATCACGGATGCGGTCGGTTCGGGCTTGCGGCCCTCCTTGACGCGGGCCGGTCCGGTGAGGGCGTAGTTGAGTTGGGCGAGGATTCCCTCGTCGCGCCAGGCGGCGTAGTAGGCGTAGACGGTGCCGTGGTTCGGGAAGTCGTGTGGGAGGTATTTCCACGGGATTCCGGTGCGGTTGACGTACAGAAGTGCGTCGAAGACTTCCCGCAGTTCGACGGAGGCCGGCTGTCCGGTGGGTCTGCGGTCGAGCCGGGCTTTCCGCCAGGCGGTTAAGGTCTGCTCGATCAATGCCCATCGGGCGTCCGACAGGTCGCTGGGGTGCGGCTTGCGCTGGCTCACGGTGGTGCTCCTACAGGAACAGCACCGCTGGTGGCATCATTTGACCGATAGGGCGTTTCTGTTCGATCAACAAACCAGACGGAATCCAGGTACCACAAGCGGAGTAAACAGGCGGCCGGAGGCCGCCCCCCGGCGTGCACAAAGAGCCACGTAAAGTGCAAATCAAGACGAACGCCGCTGGCAGCAAAAGCGACTTGACCTTGATCGTTCATGAGTCCCCGTCAGCTGACGGGGACTCATGAACGATCAAGGCTAGATAAGCAACAGGCCATTAATGGGGGCGTAACACAACGCCCATAGCGTATCGAAAAAGCAAGATCATCTCGTGCAGGCCCTGATGTCCACCCAGGGCGATGTCGACAAGAGGATCAATAGACATGAGCACATTGAACAGACGTGGCTTCATAGGTGCTGTGGGCGCGGTCGGCGCGCTGGGCATCGTGGGCGGGACGAACGCCCCAGCCTTCGCACGGGAGTCGGCCGTCCCGCAGACGGCGGCCGGTACGTCCGGGCTGCGGCACGGGGAGGACAGCTTCGTCCTTGAGGAGGCGACGGTCGCCGACATAGTGGCGGCGTTCGACTCGGGCGTGCTGACGTGCGTGAAGCTCACCCAGCTCTACCTCGCGCGGATCGCCGCCTACGAAGACGCGGGCATCCGGCTGAACTCGATCACGACGATCAACCCGGACGCGCTCCGTATCGCGGCGGAGCTCGACCAGGAGCGGCAGCGGAGCGGGCCGCGGAGCCCGCTGCACGGCATCCCCGTATTGCTGAAGGACAACGTCGACACCTTCGACCTGCCTACGAGCAACGGCTCGGTCATCCTCAAGGACTCCATCCCGCCCGACGACGCGTTCATCGCCGCCGCGCTGCGCCGCCGGGGCGCGCTCATCCTCGGCAAGGCGTCGATGGGCGAATTCGCGGGTGGCAGCTACAACACGATCGACGGGCAGGTCACCAACCCGTACCACCTCAAGCGCAACACGGGCGGATCGAGTGCCGGTCCGGGCGCGGCGCTGGCCGCCAATTTCGCCGTGCTGGCGATCGGCACCGACACCAGCACCTCCGTTCGGGGGCCCGCCTCCTACAACGGCATCGTAGGACTTCGGCCCACGACTGGGCTCATCAGTCGTGACGGCGTCGCGCCGAAGAACCTCCTTTTCGACACCGCGGGCCCGATGGCGCGCACGGTGACCGATACAGCACTGATGCTCAACGCGGTCGCCGGGGAGGACAAGGCCGATCCGCTCAGTGTGGAGGTCTACGAGAACTACCCTCAGCCGTTGCGGAAAAAGGCGGCGCAGGGCCGGCTCGACTACACCAAGTACCTCGACAAGGATTCACTCAAGGGTGCCCGGCTCGGCGCCGTGCGCGACTTCTTCGGAGGGGACCCGGAGATCGACGCGCTCGCGGAGAGGGCGCTCGACACCATGCGGCGGCGTGGCGCCGAGATCATCGACATCCACCTCGATCCCGCGTTCCTGGACTTCTACGTCAGCAACGGCGGCACGAACATCAGGAAGATCGCTGATTACCGGTTCAAGGCCGACTGGGAGAAGTACCTGGCGACGCTCGGCCCGAAGGTGCCGAAGACCGTGGCGGAGTTCGTCCACATCTACGAGACTGTGGTCAACAAGTCGCCGCTGCCGGTAGAGCAGAGCGTCCTCGACCTGCTCAAGGGCTCGTTGACCACCTCGGCCGAGATGCCCGCGTACAAGAACCTGGTCGAGAACGTCCTCCCGGAGGCGACCCGGCTGAAGCTCGCGATGTTCGAGAAGCACCACCTCGACGCGATGGTCTTCCCGTACTGGAGCAGTTTCGCGTCTCCGATCAGCAATCCGGCGTTCAGTATCCCCGACCCCACGTATGTGCCGTCCAACCGCCCGCAGCCGGCGATCTTCGCCGGCTACAGCTCGATCGGCTTCCCCGGCATCGTCGTGCCGATGGGCATCGGCACGCAGGGACTGCCGATGACGATCTCGCTCATGGGCAAGCCCTACAGCGATGGCCGGCTGCTCGGGTACGCATACGCCTATGAGCAGGCTTCGCAACTGCGGGCGCCGTCCCCGCTCGTGCCGCCGCTGCCGGACGAGACACAGGCGCGTACCCCGTAACTACGGTGACTGGCTGAGGTATTGGGCGTGGCAGTGAAGTTCCCTCGAGGCCGGGTAGTTAGCGTTTTCGCAGGTCAGGCATGGGGCTCGTCATCTATGTGATTGCCGTACAGCGGCCGGTGGGGACTCTCTTGATTAACCCCCGGTCCAGCGAGCGAGTTGTCGATAGGTGGCGACGCGGGAGATCGCCGAGGAGCTCGGCGATCTCCTTTGCGCGCCAGAGCCGATCGGGTTCCATCTGCAGGATGGCCAGGACACGTGTCATTCGGTTGCTGGTCCTGCCGTTGCCGGTGTTCTCCCGGATGGTCGTCGCGGGCAGTGCGGGCTCGGGCGACGGGGGCGGCAGGAGAGTGATCGTCGTCGAGGTCACGACCTTGCTGCCGTCGGGTCGTCTGCTGCTGTTCCCCCCGGTCCCGTCGCAGCCGGCGCAGCTCGTCCTTTTCCGCCCGAACAATACTTTCGAAGGCGCCGACAGCGTCCCAACTCGCTGACCGCTGACTTGGGTCCGCATCCTGCACCTGACAGAGGCCCGATATGACCCGCTCATCCCTTATCGACGGGAGAGGGCGGACGATACGAGCCGTACATCTCCACGCCGTCACCTACCTGCGTGACCCTAATTCGACCCGGATTCGACCCGGCCGGTTTGTTCAACGCGTAAACATGACCTCTGACCTGCAGAAATAGAAGGCGGCAGACGAGTCGGGCTGTACGCCGGGTATTCCTGGAGCACCTTTCTGACCTGCGCCTTTGCGAGTCGCATCGGCTGTGACCTGCTAGGTCGGGTTGCAGAGGCGATCGGAGGCAGTCAGAGGAAACCGCTCTGATTCGACCCCGGTTCGACCCGAGCCGCTCGGAGCCGACCAGAGGCAACCACCCTCTGGTTTGGCTCGGAGTCGGCCCAGGTCGGGACGGTGTCAATCGGGCTGTGACCTGCAGGATCGCACTCCGAGTCCATCTCGGTCGAGCTGCGATGGGGACGTCTGCCTCCGGTACGGAGCCAGGCATACGAATGCCTCCAGGACGGCACATCCTGGAGGCATCGCTGGCACCGATTGGAGGTCGGTTCCGGACACCACCCGTGGTTTTAGCGGGCCTGGGTGGCGTCCACGTCCTTGCGAGACGACTCCACAGTGGCACACCACACCCACCAGACAGACACACCCCGACGGACATTTCACCCGAGCGAGCGACTGGGACTTCACCGGCTGCCTCCACCCGCGGCTGATCTCATCCTGCTCGGAGACCTCACCGGCCGCTACGCGACGGGAAGCTACAGCAGGCTCGGCTCTGACGGCCGGACCGTGGTCCTGCGCGAGGACCGTCAGGGCGCGGCCGAGCACGGGCACCGGATCACCGCGGCCATCGCCTGCCACGTCGCCCGCGCCGGCGGAACCGTCGACCAACTGACCCGGCTGCTGCTCCACCTCGACCACGAGGGTGGCCGGCACGCCCGGCACATCGCGCTGCGCTCCGGGCAGGCACGTGCCCTGGACTACATCCGCCGGGTGTGGGCCAGCGCCTCGGCGGTGGTGAGCAGCACGCGAGTCCTGGAGTCGCGTCATCAGGCGCACGAGGTTCTCGCCGCGCTGCGGGATCGGATCGAGACGACGCCCTGGCGCGGGGAGCGGGGACGGACTGCGCTGCGGGTACTGCGGGCGCATCTGACCTTCGCCGAGATCGCCGGCGGCCCCCTGCACCACGCCAGTGAGCGACAGACCGCCGAGGAAGCAGGCGTCTCCCGCACAACCCTTCGGGCCGTCTACGAGACGGTCCTCAAGCCGCAAGGTTGGCTGCGCCGCCTGCGAGTCGGCCATGGCCGGGAGGGCTCCACCTGGTACCTCGCCGACGGCAACACCCCCGCTTCGCTGTCTCGTTTCCGGACCACTCAGTACCCCCCCGCCCTGGCACTTGAGGAGTGGCCCACCCCTGAGACAGGCGCGGCGGCCGACATCGATTCCACCGTAATCGGCCAGCTGATGGGCCACGACGCCTTCGCCCACCACGGCCTTGGTAGCTCCGCACTCATGATCATCGGCGCGCTGCATGCCCGGCCGACCCAGACCATCGGCGAGCTCGTCGGCTCGGCATCGGTGTCCCGGGCCACCGCCTACCGAACCTTGCGCCGCCTGGCCGACCACGGCCTGGTGCACCACAGCGGTGAGACCTGGAGCCTCGCGCCTCGCGCGCTGGAGGGCTTCGGTAACGGCCTTCCGGATGCGGTTCCTGGTCCGACCGCGCACCCGGCACAGGGCTGGGACGTGGTCGCCCGGCAGTACGGCACCGCGGGCGTCGCGGCCCGACGCAAGGCGCTATACGCGGCCGAGCGCGCGGCGTACCGGGAGGCGCTGGACTGGTTTGCGGAGCACCGCAGCAAGGCCGTGGTGATCGTCCGCGACGGCCGTCAGGTCCTGGTCCCGGCACCTCGTCCCGACGAGATCCCCTCTGCGTGGCACGCCCCCGGTGGGTGCGTCCTCGATCCAGTAACCGGTCGCGCCGCTCCTGACTGGCGGATCGCCACCGATGGACGGCTGATCCTCATCACCCCTGCCGACCAGCGCAGTTACGACGAGCTGGCCGCCGCCCATGTTGAAGCCCTCAGCGAATGGGAGTCCGTCGCATGAGCCCAGAGCCCACAGTCACACCCGATGCGAGGGAGACGGTGACGCCCGAGTCCCTGCGCAAGCAGTACGAGTCCGGCGCCACGGTCGACGAACTCGTGGCCAGCAACGGCCTGTCGTACGGCACGGTGCTCAACCGGCTTCACGACGCCGGGACCGAGATGCGCACGTCGTGGCAGACCCGCAGAATGCGCCAGGATCCACAAGCGCGCCAGCGTCTCGCGGCCCACCTGCGCACCCTGTACGAGGAGCACGGCGCGACCCTCACCGCGCTCGCCGCAGCGGGGGCTGGGACGAGGCGTGCTGCCCGGCGCCTGCTGATCGAGGCCGGCGGCACCGTGCGCACCACGCAGCAGACGCTGCGGATGCGCGCCGCAGCGCGCGCCGACGAGCGGCAGAAACTCGCGCTGTCGTTGCGGGCACGGTACGAGGCCGGCGCCTCCGTGCCGGAGCTTGCCGAGGACTGCAACTACTCCGTGGCCACCGTCTACCGGCTCCTGCACCAAGCAGGCACCCACATGCGGCCCCAGCACAACCACGGCTCGGCCCGCGACATGAGGAAGCGGCCGTGAGCGCCTCCGTCATCACGTTTTCCTGGCACATCGAGAAGCCGACCGGGCGCCATCCCAGGCGCAGCGCTGCGGCACGGGCGCCCCCATCGCCAGCAAACGACCGCTCTCGAACGTCGGCGCTCTCGCTGACGCGCACAAGACAACGCAACTGCCATTATCAGGAGATCAAGCACACGTGAACGAGAACACCCGTATCAAGACCCTGGCGGCGGCCACAGCCCACGCCTGGGACGCTTTCGTGATCGTCGTCGGCATGCTCAAGGGCGGCACCGGCAAGACCACCTCCGCCTGGTTCATCGCCCTCTACTACGCCGTCGTCCTCGGCCTGCCGACGCTGCTGCTGGACGCCGACGCGACCAGCCAGTCCGCCTGGGACTGGTACAAGGTCGCCCAGGCCGAGGGCTTCGAGATCCCGGAGAACCTGGTCATCGAGCGGTACCCGTTCGATGACATCGCCGAGTACATCCGTGAGAAGCGTGCCGAGTTCGGCGCGATCGTGGTCGACGCCGGCGGCGGCAGCGCGAAGCTGTTCCACGAGGCCGTCACCGAGGCGAACCTGCTGCTCGTGCCGGTCGCCCCCACCAAGATCGAGCGCCGCAAGCTCGTGGCCACCTTCGACGAGGCGGAGCGCGCCGCCGCCCGCAACACCCGTGACGTCACCGCCCACGTGGTCCTCGTGAAGGCCGACGACCGCACCAGCCTGCCCCGCAACGCGAAGGACAAGCTGCTGGAGCCCGCCGAGGGCGAAGGCATCGGCCCGGACCGCGACGAGCCCTTCCCGCTCGCCGAGACCACCATCCACTCCTGGGTGCACTACATGGAGTCCTTCGGCGAGATCCCGACCGAGCTGAGCGAGTACGCCGAGCTGATGAAGGAGCTGACGGCATGAGCGAGCGTATGAAGCCCCCGGCCCGCCGCACCGGTCGCACCCTCGGCGGCGGGGCCAAGAAGGCGGCCCCGCCGCCCCCTCCCCCGGCCGCCGAGCTCACCCCCGAGCAGTACGCCGCAGAACAGGCCGCCGCTCAAGGTAAAGGCCGTCCCCCTGCGAGCAAGGCGCAGGTTCAGCCCGCTCCTTCCGCCGTTCCCGCCGAGGCACCGGCGCACGGCCGGACCGAGGCGGTGCCCGAAGTGGCGCAGACCTCAGCACAGCCGACTGCCGAGGCGCCAAGCGGCCCGGTGCCGGAGCCGGCTGCCAGTCAGCCGAATCACCCGGCCGTCGACGTGCCCGAGGCGGCGACGGAGTCCGCTGGGATGCCGGTGGAGCGGCAGGTGACGCCTGCGGTCCAGGCCACGCAGCCGGCCGAACCTGGTGCGCAGCATGGTCCGCCTCCTGTCACGTCCGCGGCTGCTGGTGCGGCTCCGGCCGCCGAGGTGGCCATTCGCCCGGCCGTTCCCCCGGTGGCGGGCGGTACGGCGTTCCCGGTAAGGACCGATAGCCCGGGGGCTCACCAGGAACAGGACACCCGATCGCAGGAGGCGCCCAGCGAGGGGACGCCGTGGGCTCAGGGGCCCGGCCGTCCCAAGGACATTCCCGAGGTCGCCGTCATTCTCAACCAGCGCATCATCGCTCGCGAGAGCCTCGACTCGTCGGTCCCCGCCGCGCTGAAGCTGAAGAAGCGGATCAAGCGCTTCGCGCTGGACAACGAACTCGATCACCTGCCCATCGGCGACATCGTCTCCGTCGCGCTGGACGAGTGGCTCACCGCCCGCGGGTTCTGAGCCCGACTGCAGTGCAGAGGGGCGGCCACCCCACGCCAAGGTGCGGCCGCCCCTCGTGCCGACTATTCCAATAGCCCAGTAGGCGGATAGCTATCCGCCTAGCCGGACCGACCGGAGCAGCTCTCGTGCCTGATCACTCCCCCTATGCCCGCCGACTGCGGGAAATCGCAGACGCGCTCGACGCGGAGTTCCAGCCAACCGACGACGCTCTTACGCCACACCCCGACACCCTGAACGTCATCAAAGACCGGCACACCAAGCGAGGGCAGCTCAACCATGCCGTTCCTGAAGTTCTTCAGTTCCAGCGCCGGATCCGCCGGTGCAACGCCGACACCGACATCCCTCACGGTGACATTGTCGCTCTCGCTCTTGATGCTTGGCTGCGTGCAAAGGGCTACCCACCGGACCTCAATCCACCGGGGCAGAAGTCCTTTAACCAGCCGTCTCACAGCGGATGACACTGGGGGCACCGTACTTCACGGTGAGAGTGGCTCTGCCAATCACTCCAGGTCTCGTTCTGTCCGCTGCGGGGTGCCCTGGCGAATCTTCATGTCCGCCCCCAGCCGGGCTATGACGCTCGATTCGACATAGGGGTGTTGGCCTTGGTGGTAGTCGTCTCGTAGCTGCATTCGTTCGTACCAGTGCCACACGATCAGCTCAAGCTTGTGCTCCATCAGGAAGTTCTGGAGGAAGGACTTCCCCACCAGGATCGCCCGGCTGTCATTCCCAAGTTGTTCGTAGTGGGTGAACATGGGCGCGCCAGCAGAGTCGAGCCAGCTGGGGCCCCGCATATCGAAGGTCAATCCCGCGGCTTGTTGGATGAAGGTCGCGGGCAGGACAACGCTTGCGGTTTCGCCGATGGAGCAGTCGAGGATGCTGCCTTCCCAGGTGTACTGCTCGATGGTGGGTACGACCCCTATCTCTTTTCCGCCGATCGATACCCGACGAAGAGTGTCGTGCCGGTGTGGGCAGTTCGGTCCAATACGACCCACTTCGCCGACATAGCAGCAGTCGGTGTGGCCATGTGAGTCGAGGAGATCGCGGGTGTCGTGACGTGATTCGTCTCGCAGGGCCTTTAGGAGGGCTTCGGCATCATCCGCCTGGACGAGCAGTGTGTGGATGGTGCTTTTCTCCCGCAGGCCACGCCATCCCTTATCGGCCATCGGATCGACCTTGTTCACGAAGCTCTCGAGTGCCACCCAGTCGTGGCCTTCTCGGTCACTCAGGAACAGGGAGTCGGCAACGGTCGGCTCGGAGGCGGTATCGGCCAGAAACCGTCTGATGTCTCCGCGGTATCGGCTGAAGTCGAGTGGGGCTGGTGGCCAGGCTTCGAGGCTGATCAGCGGCGGGCTCCACGCCGTTACGCCGTTGCCGCCTTCTTCGTTGAAGGCGTGGTAGTCAATCGGGGGCAGGCTGGGATCGATCTCGCGGTCGCCGATGATCTGGTGCAAGCCCTCATAGAGCTCGCTACTTCCGAAGTGCCGCGATGCCTGGTAGTTGTCCGCAACTCGGGCCAGCAGCTCGTGGTAGGCCATCCACTGGTACTTCTTGCCCCAGCGTTCGGCCTTGTGTCCTTCTCTTCCACCGCGCCCACGGCTGATGCGTCGGTCTTCGTCTCCGAACAGCTTGGGTGTCCAGCCGAGACTGAGTGTGCGGCGGAAGATCCAGCGGCACGCGATGTCTGCCGGGTAGTCGTGGTCCACCGGCTGGGGATACACGAACGAGGCGTCCCAGAGCTTTCGCTGCTCTTCGCTCAGCGGATCCTCTGCACGGCGCAGAAGCGACTTGAGCCGGCTCAGTGCTTGCTCTTCAGGGTTGCGCAACTTGTCGGCCAGCGTCACCTTCTGTTCTTCACTCAGCGACGCGACGAACTTCTCCCAGCGGCTCTTGATGAACCGCGGCTCCCGGGGCTGCCGTTCGGGATACGTCTGCCCGAGGCGGTAGCGCGAGAAGTGGTGAACGCCAGACTGGACGACGTAGCGGGCGAAATCACCCATGCCCATCAGCGAGAGATAGATCGACAAATAGCTCTCGTCAGCCGACTGCCCCTCGCGCCCACCGTACTTGGCCTTGATCGTCGCCTCCGTCGGTGGCGGACCAGGCACCGCCAGCCCGTATGGGCGCCGGGACGTATCGAGCACCGAGGCAGGTAGCAGCTGCTGCGCTACGGCCCATCGGACGACACCGCGGGCAGCGTCGAGGAGCAGCTCGTCCGGCCGGACGGGTGGAGCGAAGACCAGCCTGTGAACCAGTTCTGCGAGAGATTTTGCCTGATCAGCTTGTTGAGGGGAGCTACGCAGGAGCGCACCGTAGGCGATCGCGACTACACGCTGGACCACGAAAGGATCGTCGACCGCCCAGAAACGCTCGACGAGTGTGCGCATGACGTCGAGATGCCCACGTAGCAGTTGCACCAGGGCTTTGGTGGTCCAGTCCCGCATGAATCGGTTCGGAGAAGACAGGAGCCAGCACAGGGGGATGCAGGCAAGCTCGACTACCTTGGCATCGTAGGCGGGATAGGGCCCCGCTGCCGCCCAGCGGGCGAGTCGGGCTGTCGTGCCCGAGGCGTCGGACAGAGCGTGATACATCGCGATACCGAAGTCGCTGTCGCGCTGGGGCATCTTCCGCTGCAGGAGATACCGGTGCAGCCCCTCGCCGTTGAGTCGGTTGTCGGGCTGCGGTGCAAGGGCGAAGAGCACCTCGTAGAGTGCCGGTCGACGCAGATAGCGCTGAGCCTCGTTCAGCAGGTCGATCGTCCGCTGAGTAACGGCTTCCGAGGCACGGTACGGCAGGGTCTCCACAAGTACCTCATAGAGCCGGCGGGCGCGCCGGTACCGGTTCCAGGCGTCCCTGTCTTCGTGTCCGTCCGGCGCCTCGATCATCCTGATACTCAGGAAGTCCAGCAGCTCCACACCGTAGACCTCGGGGAACAGGATGGTCGCGGCCTCATGGATCCCCCAACTACTCTCCTCCGTCAGCCACTGCCTGACCGCTTCGTCTTTCAGCGGGTCGTCTGACAACGCGAGGCGACGCCTCAGGAGCAGGAAGTCAGCGAAGGCCTGGAAGACGATGCGAACGCCTTCCCCAGACCTTCCGCTTCCCAGGTGGAGACGCTCACGTGTGAGCACGCCCTCCTCCTGCAGAAGGCCCAGAAGCCGCACGGCGTCAATTCGGGGGTCTTCGAGCGACGAGCTGACTGTTTCATGAGCGCTGGCAGCGCTCATGCTCTCGCGGCCAAGCCGGGACAACTCATCAAGGAGAGCGTTCAGCGCATGGCGGACATGAGTCTGTGCCGCCTCTAGCTCGTAACTTGAGGTTGCGTCGGGGCGAAGGCGGCGAGCTACGGTGCGAAGCTTTGCGCCCAGGTAGCGCTCGAAGATGGCGACGCGTCCCTGGTGGCCGGTTGGAAGCGAGTGAGTGTCGGCCTCCGAGAGGCTTTCGCAGTACAGGCGGAGGAAGAGCGGCAGCGTGAACTCGGGCGTCAGGAGCGGAATTTTGGGGGCTTCGAGACCATAGTGATCGAAGTAGCGCTGTGTCGCCTCGACTTCCCGTTCGGCGAATCCCGGATGTGTGCGGTGGACGTAGTGTTTGTCCTCGGTGCCCTCCAGTACGAGATCACGGTAGGTGTCACGGCAGGAGACGACGAGGGCGACGTGCGGATATCGGGCGACGGCGGCCCGCAGCCTCGGGAGGTGCGTTCGCCAGAAGTCCGCCGGTGTCGTCTCGTTGAGCGCATCGATGAAAATCATGAAACGGCTACCAGACGTCGTGGCAGCTTCGCCGGCGGCATCCATGGCGCTCAGGAGCACATCGCTGCCGACCGGCTCCAGGCCGAGTTGGTCCGCGACGCTCACCCAGAGGTCGCCCCTGCCGAACTGCGCACCGGCCAGGAACACTGCGGGGCGATCAGCGAGCAGAGCACGGTGGGTGGCGTCGAGGAGCAGGTGTGTCTTGCCGGACCCTGCTTTCCCTGTCAGAAAGTAGGTGCGCTGCCGGAAGGCGCGGCCGACCGAAGACTCAAGCCACGAGTGCAGCTCGTTGATCGCTTTGTCCAGCACACCGACGCCATAACCCTCGGCGCGTTCCGGAGGGTTCTGGTTCCGCTTGGAGTCATCGCTCGGCAGCTCCCGCCACTCGGCCTTCGCCCGGCGCTCGTAGTCCCTGGAAGCTTCAATGGCTTCAGCAGTGGCCGACAGCTGATCTTTGAGGTGCAGGAGTGTAGTTGGAGGATCCCCAGCTTGTGCTGCGATGGTGCTCGCGGTCGACTTCAGGGCTGCTGCCGCGTCATGGATGGCTTGATAGGCGAAGGCGCCAGGGGCGTCCTCATCCTTGACCAGGACGTGTAGATCGTTTACGGCGGTGATGACGTCGCGGCGCAGACGATTGAAATGAGTGAGGACCGCCTGGTCGAAGCCGAGCGCGATGAGGTCTTCCTGGATGGGAATGTCGACCTGCAGGTCGGGCCGGTACTTCTCGCCGGCAGCGTCGGCCTGCTCCTTGTAGCGCTGCTCCAGCCAGTCGCGCCCGAGCACGACGTGATTCCACCAGAACCAGCGCCGACCGCGGTGCTCAGGCTTGGACAGCTCGTCCAGCAGGTCGCTCTCCTGCACCAACTCGAACTGAATCCTGTCGGCACCGGAGATCGTTTTCTTCCAGGTTGCGACCTTTGCCTCGTACTTCTGTCGCTGAGACTTGCGCTCCCCGCCGCGCGTTCCGGTGGCAAGGTTGCAGGAGATCGCGAACGTCAGCTTGCGGAGTTCTGGTCGCTCCTTGGCTACGCGCTTCACCGAATCCGTCATGGCGGTCAGCAGCGGATCGATGCCCTCCACATGCTTGGCCTGCCAGCCCCACTCCGTGCCGTCCTGCAGCGTGGCGTACCACTCCACACCGCCGTCAGGGTTACCGGTTCGGATGGCCTGAGTACCTGTTGGCACGCGGTTCTTGAGCAGCTGATACGACAGCTCTTCGAATGCCCGACTCTGCTCGCCGTTCCAAGCGCGTAGCGTCCTGAAGCTCAATCCGTCTCCACCCCTCGTATTCCCTTCCGGCTTGTAGACCCAGATGCGATCACCCCTATGCCCGTCGGGGCCGATGCCAAGTCACAGGACTGGCGGAGCAGGTGAGGAGCCATGGTAGGCCCGGCGCCGCTCGGCTTCGCCACTGAGCCATGACCACATGTCTGGCCTCAAGTGCACAGGGGCCGAGCCCGGTCGCCAGGCGATCTTTGCACCGGAAGCAAGGGTGCGCATCACCCATGGAATATTTTGAGGTATGTTTCTGCGTATACTGCGCTGAGTTGTATGGTGCTGCACGCTGGAGAGCCTGACCGCGGGAGGTGGGTGTCGTCGTGGATGACATCGTCGACTTGGTGGCGCAGCCCGCCATGTTGACAATGGCCCGTGAGTCGCGTGGCTGGACGCAGGCTGACCTGGCACGGGAGATGACGGGCCGCGCGGCCAACGAAACGGTGTCGCAGGGGTATGTCAGCCGAGCCGAAGCCGGTCGCCTGGCAGTAAGGGGCGAGCGACTCGCCCTGTTCGCCGCAGCTCTCAGGTGCACGCCCGAGATGCTATGCCGCACCACTGACAACGGCGGGGTTGGCGTCGGGCTCGTTCACCACCGCAAGCGTGCCTCCATGGGCGCGCTGGCACTGCGACGCGTTCACGCGACTCTGGCAGTCACACGCCTCCAGGTGGCAGCCCTGACAGCCGCGAGCCACGACGACGAGAAACATGCGTTCAGGCACATCGCGGTCGACGACTTTGATACGCCGGCTGACGCAGCGGAGACGCTGCGGTTGGAGTGGGGGCTCCCGCATGGTCCCGTCTCCAGTGTGGTAGAGGTGCTCGAAGCCGCCGGTGCTCTGCTCGTGGTCCGCGATCTCCAAACTCGTGAGCTGGATGCCGTGAGCCAGTGGCCGCACGGTGAACGCCCGCTCGTCCTGCTCAACTCGACTGCCCCTGCGGACCGTTATCGTTTCAGCCTGGCGCACGAACTCGGGCACATCGTGATGCACACTGAGCCTGGGGAGGGACGCTTGCAGGAACAGCAAGCCGATGAATTCGCAGCCGAATTCCTCATGCCGCACGAGAGCATCGTGGCCGAACTTCGGCCGCGCGTGGACTTGGCACGGTTGATGGAACTGAAGCGTCGGTGGAGGGTCTCGATGGCAGCACTCGCCCGCCGAGCCAAAACACTCGGCGTCCTCACCGAGTGGCAGTACCGCTCGCTCATGGTGGAGATGTCCGCCCTGGGCTACCGCACCACCGAACCCGCTCCCTTCGAGCTCGAGACCCCGCGTCACCTTGCCGAGGTCGTGACCCGACTGAGGCAACAGCACAACCTCGACCTGTCCCAGGCAGCCCACCTAGCCGGCCTGGAACTCGAGGAGTTCACCGAGATCTACTCGTGTCCCTCCTCCGCCCCGGTGACCACACGGCCACCGGATTCACCAACAAGTAGGTGACAATGGCAAACTCGCCGTTCCCCGGCCGCACCCCCGCCCTGCGGGTCCTCGATGCGTCGGTACCGGCCACGCCGCTGCTGCAGGGGCGTGTACTACTGCATGAGAACGCCCGCTTCGTACCGCAAATCCGGACTCCGCTCGACGATGACCTCGGCGGCGTCGTCATGAGCGGGGAGAAGGCCGGTGAACGCGCCTACCAGCTCCGGACCTCCGGCTACACAGGCGCCCTGCTGATCGACACTGCGGCCTACAAGACGCACACGGCGACAGCCGATGAACCCTTTCTGCTGGACGGCAACGAGCTGTTCGACACGGTCGACACCTCGCTTGAGCTGCAGAAGGCCCGCGGTGCCAGCGCCGCTCTCACACCGACTGGATACATCCCCCCGGGAGCCTCCAGGGCGCTCAAGGCAGTCATGCGCCAGTCCGAACGCATCGAGCGGGCAGACACAATCGTCAATCTCCCGATCGACATCGCCTGGCTCACCGATGAATTCCTCAGCCAGCTGATCGCAGTCTGCAAGCGCATCCCGCATCCGAAGGCCCTGACGCTGTTCCGGCAGTTCGACCCGATGGAGCAGGCCAAGAGTGTTCCCGCCAACCTGCGCCGCGTCGTAGCCGAGCTGCCTGATGTCGCCCTCCTGCGGACCGATCTGGCCGCACTGGACGTACTCGCCCACGGCGGGCTGTTTGCCGGTATCGGCGCCGACAGCGCCGGTCGGCACAGCATTCCCCCTGGCGAGCGGGCGTTGTTCAACCCCAACGGCGGTGGACCCCAATATCCGTCAGTGCTGATGCCGAGCTTGATGTGCTTCAAGGGCACCCAGTCTCTGGCCCGCCTGTACGCCAATCACCCGCCAGCAACGTGCAGCTGCGACGTCTGTGACGGTCGAGGCCTGGACCGATTCAACGATCCGGGCGGCGAAGCGCGGCGCGAGTCGGAGGACCACAACATCAGCACCTGGAGCGTCTGGGTCATCGAGATCACCAGCACGAAGCCCGGGCTGGAGCGCAAAGCGTGGTGGCGCGACAAGTGCGCCGCAGCCGTCGCGCACTACGCCCTGGAAAACCAGCGTCTGGGGCTGTCGGCAAATTCGAAGGCGGGCTTTGCAGTCCCTGACCCGCTGGAGGTCTGGGCAACGCTGCCGATCACGCCCTGAGGCGGCTCACCGAGCCGAGAGCTGCTTATACGCCTCTTCCACGAACTTCCAGCCGGCCACGGTGTGCCGACGCCGAACGAAAGGGCGAGGCGGGACAACGACCTCAACGTCATTGCTGGTCGCGACGAGTAGCCCAATGCCGTAGAACTCTGCCTCCATCACGGCGTCATCTCGACGCCGCAGAGGCCGGTCGATCAAGACAGCCCGCGCGCAGAAAGGTGTGAACCATTCGGCTTTTTCCTTAGCGGAGGACCAGCCCTTGCCCGGGACGACGGCCAAATCGACTCGGATGGGGTGGGTTGCTTCGCGGACGACGACGTTGTCATGCCGGGTAACCGTTCCCGCAGGCATCCGCCTCAACACGCGCTGCTCCGTGTCGCTCAGCGAAGTGACCGGGACAGGCTCGCCCAGTGGAAGGTTCATCAGCAGGTCCAGCGCCCGAGGACTGGTGAGCTCCTGCGTGCCGACGCGAGCACGTCGCTCGATCTCGTCCACGTTTTCGCTGTATGCAACTACGGCATCGATACCGAACATGTTCAACACGCCGATATCTGCGCCCTGAGGGAACAGAGTGCCAGGCGCCGCCGCTCCGGAGATCGCTTCCGCCGGACCCCGCGCCGCCACAGCCATGTTGCTACCTCTGCCCTCGCCTCAAGGAGGCTCGCCCTTCACAGACGACCGCCTACTTACCTACCGGTAGGAAACCTTTCACGGAATGGTCTGAACGCGCCAGCACTGCAGGCCGCGGTTGCCGCTACCCATGACGACCATGCCGCCTACCAGGCACAACTGAGGCACTGCTGCCCGGGTCACGGGTACAAGCCCCTGTCTTCAGGTCAGGCTAGTGCTGTCATACCTGCCCCGTCGCCGGAGTGACAGCGATGACCCTAGTGCGAGCCCTCGGCGCTCCACAACGGTCGTCTTGCCACGCAATCCAAACGTTTCCCGCTCTTGATCGATCATACGGAATGCTCGCTCAAGTCGTTCAAGACCCGCGCACTGATACGAAGATCCGCTCTAGCGCAGGCTGCCGTCGTGGACAGACCAGCCGCGGGCCGTCATCGCCTCGACGTACGGCTCGGCTCGTGTGCGGTGCGCGGCGAAGGCAAGCAGGTGAGTGGGGCGGGTGGCGCCCACGAAGACGAGTTGTGCCGCGCGCTGGATCGTGACTAGGGCCTTAGAGGCGTCCTGCTGTCGGCTCAGGAGTCCGAGGACCTCGTGTACGTCGTGCTTCTTGCCGCTGCGTTCCAGGCATTCGAGGATGAGTGTGGCCGCGTGGGTTTCGCCCTTGGCGCTCTGGATCGATCCTGCAACCGACGCCACTACACCCTGGTCGGCATCAGCCGCCGCATCGAGCACGGGCGCCGGCTGGGCGACGTACGGGATGTGGGCAAGGGGATCTGCGAGGCGGGCGACACCTTTCAAGGGGCTCTGAGTCAGGTCCGGCAGCAGGCGCAGAAGCCGGGCGGTGAGGACTGCCCATTCGATGTGGCTATCGAGTGGGCTCGTCAGCAGATCGTGCAGAAGCAGGCGTGCCCGGCCTCCGGCGGTGGCCGGGTCTCGGTCCAGTCGCCTCAGCGGGGGCAGACCGCCGACACTGGCGAGTCGGGCCACATCACGGATTGCGTCGGCGCGGAAGGCGTTGACCATGAACGGATACGCCCACAGCTCGCGGATGACGGTCACGACGCGTGCCGATCGGCGTGCACGGCGGGCGGCTCGGGGGCGCCGACCACGACCAGCCGCCCGTCCGTCGCGCGCAGGACCTCCACGGGTGCGCCGTACAGCCGGGTGAGCGTCTCTGTCGTGATGACCTCCTCGGGCCGCCCCGCTGCCACCCCGCCCCCCGCGATGTACACGACACGGTCCAGCCACGGCAGGATCGGGTTCACGTCGTGGGCGACCATCACCACGCTGGTCCCGCGCTCCCGGCAGATCCTCCCGACCAGCGCGGCGACGGCACCCTGGTGCGAGAGGTCGAGGCTGTCGAGCGGCTCGTCCAGCAGCAGCAACTCCGGCCGCCGTACGAGGGCTTGGGCGATCAGCAGCCGTTGCTGCTCGCCGCCCGAGCAGGCGCCGATCGGCCGGTGCGCGTACGAGGTGGCGCCGACCAACTCGACGGCGTCCGCGACGCGTTCGTCCTGCTCACGTCGGCGCGCGCTGAAGCGGGCGGGCAGGGGCAGCGGCACGCCCCAGCGGTCGCCGTCCAGGCCGAGACGCACGATGTCGACGCCCCGGATCCTGAGCGACGTGTCGAAGCTGCGGCGTTGGGGCAGGTAGCCCACGCGATCCCCGGTCCGGCCGGGCACTCCGCCCAGCACCCGCACCTCGCCCGCGGCGGGCGGCACCATCCCGAGCAGCATCTTCACCAGGGTCGACTTGCCGGCCCCGTTCGGACCGAGCACCGCCACGAACTCCCCCGCGCCGACCTTGAGATCCACGCCCGACCAGAGGGCGCGCCGGCCCACCCGCGCCGCCGCGCCCCGCAGGGAGACCACCGGCTCGTCCGCACCCGGGCGCTGCGTGGGCACGAGTGCCTGCACGGCCTCGGGGCTCATCGCTTGCCCGTCGCCTCGGCCAGTGCCGACTTTAGCGCGCGCAACTGCCGGACCTGCCAGTCCTGGAAGGACGCCGTCGCCGGGGTGGGCGTCTCCGTCACGCCGACCACGGGAATGCCCGCCGCCTTCGCGGCCTTCACCTGGCCCTGCACGTCCGGGGTGGAGTTCTGGCCGTCGTAGACGTAGACCTTGATCTTCTTGCCCGCGATCTGCCCGTCGATCGTGGTCTTGTCCTTGGCCGTCGGGTCGGTGCCGTCGTTGATCGCCTCCAGGAAGCTCCCGGGCGTGAGCAGCTTCAGGCCGAGGCCGTCGGCGAGCGGTGTGACGATGGACTCCGAGGCGCCGATGGGAGTGTCGGCGTAGGTCTTCTTGATGCTTGATATCAGCTGGTTGTAGGGCGCGAGGGTGGTGTTCTCGAAGGTCTTCGCGCGGGCGTCGAAGTACGCGGCGTGGTCCGGGTCGATCTTCTTGTAGTCGGCGGTGATCTTCTCGATGACCTGGTGGACGTCGTCCGGGGAGTACCAGCGGTGCGGGTTGTCGCCGGGCTTGAGGCCGACCAGGTCGCCGACCTTCAGTTCGGTGCGGCCGGAGTCCGGGTTGGCGGCGAGCAGCTTGTCGGCCCAGGCGTCGTAGCCGATGCCGTTGACGATGGCGTAGCGGGCGGTGGCGACCTTGCGGCCGTCGGCGGCGGTGGGCTCGTAGTCGTGCGGGTCGGCGTTTGGGTTGCTGATGACGCTGGTGACCTTCACGTGGCTGCCGCCGAGTTGCCGGGCGATGGAGCCCCAGAAGTTCTCCGCGGCCACCACCTGGATCGGACCGTCGGACGAGGTGGCGGTGTCCGAGGAGGCCGCCGTGGAGCAGGCACTCGCACCTGCGCTGAGGAGGAGGGCCGTGAGGGCGACGGCGGGGCGGCGGGACGGGGCGGGGCGCATGACGGGGCACATGACGGGGTGTCCTCCGGGGAGCTGTTAATGGAAATGATTTTCATGACCATACTTCACGAACCCCTTCCCCGTCATTAGTAATGGGATCCATTTTCATGTAGCGTTTGGCCCGCCCACCAGCTCGCCCCACTCACCCCAGGAGCGCCCCATGGCCGTGCCCAAGCGGAAGATGTCACGCAGCAACACCCGTCACCGCCGCGCCCAATGGAAGGCCACCACACCGCAGTTGGTGCCGGTCACCATCGACGGCGTCCCCTACCTGGTGCCGCAGCGGCTGGCCAAGGCGTACGAGCGCGGGCTGCTGCGCCCCGAAAGCTGAGCGTCATGCCGTACGACCTCCCCGACCGGCTGCCGGTCACCGTCCTGTCCGGCTTCCTCGGCGCCGGCAAGACCACCCTCCTCAACCACGTTCTCGGCAACCGTGAGGGGCTGCGCGTCGCCGTCATCGTCAACGACATGAGCGAGGTCAACATCGACGCCGCTCTGGTGCGCGGCGGCGAGGCCGCCCTGTCGCGCACCGAGGAGCGGCTGGTCGAGATGACCAACGGCTGTATCTGCTGCACCCTGCGCGACGATCTGCTGGAGGAGGTGGACCGCCTCGCCCGCGAGGGCCGCTTCGACTACCTCCTCATCGAGTCGTCCGGCATCTCCGAACCCATGCCGGTGGCCGCCACCTTCGCCTTCGCCCGCGACGACGGCGCGACGCTGGACGACCTCGCCCGCCTCGACACCATGGTCACCGTCGTCGACGCGGCGAACTTCCTGACCGAACTGGCAAGCGGGGACGAGCTCGTCGAGCGCGGCCTGGACCAGTACGAGGACGACGAACGCACCGTCAGCGACCTGCTGATGGACCAGATCGAGTTCGCCGACGTGATCGTGCTCAACAAGCTCGACCTCGTCGACACGGAGAGCGCCGACGGGCTCCGGGCGACGCTCAGCCGCCTCAACCCGGCCGCCCGTATCGTCCCGGCCGTCCACGGCCGCGTCGCGGTCGGCGATGTGCTCGGCACCCGGCTGTTCGACCTGGAGCGCGCCCAGCAGGCCCCCGGCTGGGTCAGGGAGCTCAACGGCGACCACGTGCCCGAGACGGAGGAGTACGGCATCTCCTCCACCGTCTTCCGCTCCGAACTGCCCTTCCACCCGGGCCGGTTGTGGACGTTCGTGACCGAGCAACTCGACAGCGGCGCCTACGGGCGCATCCTGCGGTCCAAGGGCTTCTTCACCCTGGCCAGCCGCCCGCACGTGACCGGCCTGTGGTCACAGGCCGGCTCCGTGGCCCGCTTCGAGCCCTCCGCCGCCCGTGCCGACGAGAGCGCCGACCGTCAGGAACTGGTCTTCATCGGTACGGACTTGCACGCGGACGCGGTGCACGCTGCGCTGACCGACTGCCTCATGACGGACGGCGAGACCCCGCCGCCCGTCGACCCGTTCCCCGCCTGGGACACCTACGGCATCGACGACACCTGCGAACACGAACAACCCGCACTCATGGCGGGAACCTGAGACCCCGGGCCGGGCGGTGGACGCAGCCACGGCACCGCCCGGCCCGGCACGGAACTCGATCCGGAAGGTTGGCATGGCAAAGAACGGCATACGCCTGGGCACCGTCCAGGAGACCCTGCTGATCCCCCTGTACGGCCGCGCGGTGGAGAACCGCAAGGAGCAGGCCGCGCTGCGCGATGCCCGGGCCGAGGAGATCGTCGCGTCGATCGACTACGACTTCGCGCGCTTCGACAACCTGCCCAGCCTGACTGGAGCAGTGCTGCGTACCAGCCTTTTCGACCGGTGGGTGACGGACTTCCTCACCACTCATCCCACCGGCACCGTGGTGGAGATCGGCACAGGGCTCAACACGAGGTACGAACGCGTCGACCATGCCCATGCCCGCTGGTTCGACCTCGACCTGCCCGATGTGATCGACCTCCGCAGCTCCTTCTTCACCGACACCCCACACAGGACGATGATCGTCGCTTCGGTGACGGACGAGACGTGGGCCGACTTGGTGGCCGCCCAGTCCGACGGCCCGTACTTCTTCGTCGCGGAAGCCGTCCTGCCCTTCCTGCGCGAGACGGAGGTCCGTCACGTCGTCGGGCTCCTCGCCGACCGCTTCCCCGGCTCTGTGCTCGCCCTCGACACCGCCGGCGCCGCCTTCATCGACGCTCAGGACCGGCACGACGCCATGAGCAGGGTCGAGGCCCGTATGCAGTGGACCTGCGAGGACCCTGCCGAACTCGCCGAATGGCGACCGGGGACACAGGTCCTCGCTTCCCACACGCTCAGCAGCCTTCCGCCTCGGATGTACGAGGAGCTGCCGACCGCGTATCAGGAGATGCTGTCCGGCCTGGCCGCCCAAAGGGTGCCCCAGGCCGAGGCGTACCGGCTCAGTCTCGTCCGACTGCCCTGACGCCGGCACAGACCGGGCTATCTCCTCACCGGCGATCGACATCGCCGAGCAGAGGGTCCGGGATGGACGTCCAGCCCTGCCGCCCCAGCGAGAGTTCCATGTCGGTGAGCAGGGCCTTGTCCAGCGCCGAGCGCATCGCCTCCGCGTCCAGGCCGACTCCGGTCAGGGTGATCTCGTTGCGGCGTTCGCCGTAGTAGTCGTGCCAGAACCACGAGGCCAGGGTGCGGCGCTGCGGGGAGGCGGCCCGCCAGCCGCGCGGGTCGCCCTCCTCCAGCCAGCGGTCCGCCTCGCGCAGTTCCAGATACGCACCGGCCGACCGCCAGGTCACGACCGCGTCGGGTCGGCTGCACAACCAGAGATGCCCCCTGCCGCGCACAACACCGGACATGACGACGGCAAGCGCGTCGGTCAGGCGCTCGGGATGCAGAGGGCGGCGGGCGTGCCAGTACAGGGACCTCACCTCATGGCTGCCGTCTCGGCATGGACCCGGCAGCACCACCGGCTCCAGGCGTGACCGCCACTCGTCGTCGGCGCCCTTCGGCAGAGTGTGGACGAGCGACACGGGAAGCTCCCGTGCCGCTCCGTCCGTGCAGGCAGGGGTCACGAGCAGGGCACGGCTGTTGAGTTGGCCAAGTAGTTCCACTCCGCCGGGCTCGTGTGCGCGGCCCATCGGCCGCGGCACGATCAGGACGTCGGCCGCCTCCACCTGGCGGGCGGCGGCTTCGGCGCGAGTCACAGACTCGCCCTGGTCGCCCCCGCTCCACAGTCGTTCCGTCCGGTGGACGCAGCCAATGTCCGCCATGAACGACTCCGTGTCGATGCCGACCACGACCGGAGCCGGGTCGTAGTACTCCCCCAGCGATCCGCTGCTCACCCGAGGGCGCCACAGCTCCACCAGGAGTGTGAGGACGTCGACGTTGTCCGGCAGCGCGAGGACGACGTGTGCCGCGCCCGACGAACGGCGGAGGGACAGCAGGTCCTGTCGCAGGATGACGACCGGATCGCCTGTCGCGCCCTTCAACGCCCTGCCCTGAAGCGCTGTCCCGGTGCCGGAGAGGAAGCGCTGGACAGTGGGGTATCCCTTGCCCTGAGCCTGCGCCTGGATCGACACCGCCAGGACCACGGCACGTGGAGCAAGCCTCAGCAACTGGTCGACCACGGCACCGCGAACGCCGGGCGTATTGCCGGCCACCACGCTCAACAGACCTTTGCTCACACCGTCCGCCCTCAGTTGAGGTGCGCGACATGCTGCGGGGCGGGCGCCGCCAACAGCCTGTCGGGCAGGGTGCCGTCGTCCGGCATTCCGGCCCGCAGCCACGCTCCGACCGCTGCGGCGTCGGCTGCGGTGACGAGCGGGCCGAGACGTACGACGGCTCCGGTGGGGCGGCGATCCGCCGTGCACGGCTGTACCGCAGCGTGCAGCCCGCGTCGGCCCGCGCAGTCGAGGATCTTCCGCAGGCAGCCTGTGGAGATCATGACGCCGTGGGGGCTGTCGCGGACTGCTCGGCGCAGCTCGTCGGTCACCTGATCGGTGGTGGCCTCACAGGAGGTGCAGACGACAAGGGTGAAGGGACGGCCCCGGTGGCCGTGTGCGGCGTCACTCATGTGTGCACTCCTTCCGGATCTCGCGGTGGACGGCTTCCACTTCGGCCTCACCTCTCGCATACATACGCACGGACGGCGACCACGAGCACGCCAGGGCTTTTCGGCATGCTGGTACCGCCTTGGGCGAGGGCACGGCCCGGACATGGGCCGTACCCCTGGCGTTCCTCCGTCAGCGCGGAGGAACCGCCGTCACGTCACCAGGACGACTTGGTCACACCGGGCAGGAGACCGGCGTGTGCCTGCTCCCTGACGCGGATGCGGGAGAGCCCGAACTTGCGCAGATGCCCCCGGGGGCGGCCGTCGACGCTGTCCCGGTTGCGGAGGCGCGTGGCGCTGGCGTCGCGCGGCTGCCGGCGCAGTTCGGCGATCGCAGCATCACGCTCCGCTTCCGTCGAGGAAGGACGCCGAATGATCTCCTTGAGTTCGGCCCGCCGGACGGCGTACCGCTCGACGACCGCCTTGCGCTTCTCGTTCTTGGCGATCTTGCTTTGTTTGGCCATCAGACCTTTCCTCCCCGGGCGCGGATGCGCGCGACAGCCGCTTCCACGCCGATGGTGTCGACGGTCTTGATGCCGCGGGCGCTCAGCGTCAGCCGGACGTAGCGGCCCTCGCTGGGCAGCCAGTACCGCTTGCGCTGGATGTTCGGGTTGAAGCGGCGGGAGGTACGCCGGTGCGAGTGGGAGATGTTGTTGCCGAAGCCGGGCTGGGCGCCGGTCAGTTGGCAGTGGGCGGACACGGGATGACCTGCCTCTCCTTGAGGGGGCGACTATCGGTAATGGAAATCATTCCCATATAGTAGCGGCTATGGCTCGCAACGAACTCCGCCCGGTCATCAAGCTCCGCTCCACCGCCGGGACCGGCTACACCTACGTGACCCGCAAGAACCGCCGGAACGACCCCGACCGCATGGTCCTGCGCAAGTACGACCCGATCGCCGGCCGGCACGTCGACTTCCGCGAAGAACGCTGACCCCGCCACCCACCACTCGAAGGAACCCGCCATGCAGCAAGGCATCCACCCCGCCTACGGTCCCGTCGTCTTCCGCGACAAGGCCGCCGACTTCGCCTTCGTGACCCGTTCGACACTCACCAGCGACAAGCGCGTCGAGTGGGAGGACGGCAACACCTATCCCGTCGTGGACGTCGAGATCTCCTCGGCGAGCCACCCCTTCTACACCGGTACCGCCCGAGTCCTCGACACCGCGGGCCGCGTGGAGCGCTTCGAGCGCCGCTACGGTCGATCCGGGGGCCGCTGATGCGCGAGGAAGGCCGCCTGCCGGTCGTCATCGTCGGCGGCCTTCACGCGGACGCCCGCACCCAGGTTGTCGACCGCCTCCTGCGGGCGGTACCGGGCAGCGTCGCCCTGCACCACGACCTGGCCACCGCGGGCGAGGGAACCGTACGGCGTCTCCTCCGCGACGCGTCAGGGGTGCTGTCGTCGGGCGAGGCGCCGCTGGTCAACGACTGCGCGTGCTGCGCCCTGCGCGAGGACCTCGTCCCGGAGCTGGAGCGTCTGGCCGGCCACGGTCTGACGCGGCTGGCGATCGTCGAGCTGTGGGACTCGGTCGAACCCAAGGCCATGGCGGAGGTGGGGGCCGGCCCCCCCCCCCCCGCCCCGCAAGAAACAAACCAAAAAAAAACA